>JAFZYC010000076.1 GCA_017616435.1 Clostridia bacterium | reverse complement strand
GCGTCCTTCGCTATCCATACGCCCTCCTGCGGGGAATCGAACTCATCCCGGGGAAGGCTCGCTCCGAGCTTTAAGATATGGTCGCTAATGCCAGCAAGCGCCTCCCAAGGGTATTCCTTGCCCTCGAAAAGGGCGGCGGCGCGTGTATGCCCGAGATCGAGCAGATCCTTTGTCTTATACATAGCGTTTGACCTCATTTGATGGCGATGAGCATGCCCTTCTGGCGCATGACGTCGATGACCTCATCCACTTTGTTTTCGCAGAGCTCGTGAGTGGGAGCCTCCACCATTACGCGAAGCACGGGCTCGGTGCCGCTCTTCCTAAGAAGTATCCTGCCGTCGTTTCCGAGATCGGAAGCTACCTTCTCGACCGCCTTAATGACGTCGGGATCGTTCAGCACGGCGTCTTTATCCGTGACCTTGACGTTCTTCAATACCTGCGGGTAGATCTCCAGATCCTCCGTGAGGGCGGAAAGGCTCATCTTCCTGTCCTTCAGTACCTGCATCACTTTTATAGCTGTGATGAGGCCGTCGCCCGTCGTGGCGTATTTTCCGAATATGATATGGCCGGACTGCTCGCCGCCGAGGATATGGCCGTTCTGGCGCATGTTCTCATACACGTATTTATCGCCGACGGCGGTCTTCTCGTACGAAATGCCGCAGGCGTCGAAAGCCTTATAGAGGCCGAAATTGCTCATGACAGTCGTAACGACGGTGTTGTTCGTCAGCGAGTCCTTCATCTTCATACGCCTTGCGCAGATGTAGAGAATGCCGTCGCCGTTGACAACGTCTCCGTGCTCGTCGACTGCAAGGCAGCGGTCGGCGTCGCCGTCGAATGCGAAGCCGATATCAAGGTGCTTTTCCCTTACAAGGCGCTGCAGGTTTTCTATATGCGTCGAGCCGCAGTCGCAGTTGATGTTAGTTCCGTCGGGGGAGTTGCCTATGACGTGCGTCTCCGCGCCGAGAGCGTCGAAAACGCTCTTCGCGATCGCCCATGTTGAGCCGTTGGCGCAGTCGAGACCAACGCGCATGCCCTTATAGGAATGGGTCGCGAGGGAGATGATGTACCCGATATAGCGGTTCCTTCCCGCGGAATAGTCGATGACGCGGCCGATCCGCTCGCCCGTGGCGTAGGGAGGCTCCGGGATGGCGCCGTCGAGATACTTCTCTATCTCCGTGATGACGGCTTCCTCCATCTTTTCGCCCTTGGAGTTCAAGAGCTTAATGCCGTTGTCGTGGAACGCGTTGTGGCTCGCGGAGATCATTATGCCGCAGTCGAACTCATCCGTCCTTGTGATATAGGAGACGCTGGGCGTGGTCGTGACATGCATTAGATAAACGTCCGCTCCGGAGGACGAGAGGCCGGCCGTCAGCGCGCATTCGAACATGTAACTCGAAAGCCTCGTGTCCTTGCCTATGACTACGCGGCACTCGCGGTCCCTTTCGAAATAGTGGCCCAAAAAGCGTCCGATCCTGAAAGCGTGTTCGACAGTCAAGTCGACGTTGGCTTCGCCGCGGAAGCCGTCGGTGCCGAAATATTTGGACATATATCGCTCCTTTTTCCGCGATCCGGGCTTTATCCGGATCCGGGAAGTCGTAATTGATTATCTTTCAAATTGTTATTATAACACATTATCCGCGTTTCTGCAAGGACGGCGGGAAAACAGTTGCTGTTGAAAAATCGCGGGAAATAGGTTACAATAAAAATAACTATCCGATACGGAAGGCAAATATGAAGCGTTTTCTTGCAATTCTTGCATCCATACTGATCGTTTTGGGTTCGGCCTCATTCTCCCGCGCGGAGGAGATCACGGACGAGCTCCCTTCTCTTTCGCCTATAACGGGCGTTGAAGACATCGGTTCCGCGAGGGCGGTCCTCATGGACGTCGACACCGGCGCCGTTATATATGAGAAGAACAGCGATACAGCGGCAAGGCCGGGCTCGCTGACCGCCATCATGACGGCGCTCCTGCTCATCGAAAACACGGATCCCGGCGATTGGGATACTCCCCTTCCCGCGCTCAAGACGGTCAATTCCGCCTGGACGAGCCGAGGCGCACAGATGGGATTGAAGAAGGGCGATACCCCCACGCGGCGCGATCTTTTGTACGCGCTTCTCCTGCAGGGCTCCGCGGACGCGGCATACGTCGCGGAAACTCAGGTAGCCGGAAGCGAGACGGAGTTCGTCGATCTTATGAACAGCCGCGCGTCGGAGCTCGGCATGACCAACACGCATTTCGGTAACGGCTACGGTTTGGGCTCTGGCAGCCATTACACCTGCGCCCACGATATGGCACTGCTTCTGAGGCTCGCTATGGGCAACGACATGTTCTGCATCGCCGTCAAGACAGAGAGCTTTACCTGCTCCGACGGGGCAAGGAATATCGAGCTTCACAACACCAACGAGATGCTGTCGTCCACCGGATGCATCGGCGTCAAGTCCGGGTCCGACAGCGAGAAGGAGCACAGCCTCATCACCGCCGTCGGCGTAGGCTCCGCAAGGCTCGCCGCGATAGTATTGGAGGCATCCTCCGACAGCATGGCTTACAGCCTTGCTGAAAGGCTCATAGCCGCGGGCATGACCGTTTACGCGACGGAGGGCGGCTACTATCCGCTCTCCCCCACTAACGCTTTCTTCGCGGCAAATCGCGATACCTACCTCGGCAATATGCCCGGGGCTTCGACTGTGAGCGTTCCCGCGGGTCAGGGCTTACGCGTATGCGGATCCTTTACAGACGCGAACGGCGATATCTATTACTGCGTTTATCAGGACGGCAGCCGCCTTTGGGCGAAAGCCGAGGATCTGAGCTTCGTAACATACGTCGACGACATATTCATCGAAAACGGCGAGGCACTATCACGCGAGGTGCAGAAGGCGGACGTTTTCGATATCAGCACATTTGTCACATCAAGGCATTTGATAAAGAGCGTTTCCGTCACGCTTCGCCTGCCCGACGGGACGGTCGTGCTTTCGGGCGAGCATTCGCCGAACGCGCACGGCCGGAACGATATGGCCGGAACGAGCTTTGCGGAAGCGTTCGATTCGCGTCTTCTTTCCGAGGGACTTTATTACTGCACGGTCGAGGTCACAGCGGAGGCCTCCGCCGCGGGCTGCGAGCCGATGACGTTTACCAAGACGAACAGCAGTATTTTGGCTGTCGGAACCGGAGGCGAGGCGATCTCGTATAACGCAAATGTGGGCGTTGACGCGCCCGACGGCGAATGCTTCTTCGACAGCTTCACGATCCCTGTCGAGATACCGACGAGAACGGGCTTTGACTTTATCGGCTGGAACACATCAAAAGACGGCAGCGGGCTGACATATATGCCGGGCGAGACCGTCGCATCCGAAAGCTCGCTCACGCTTTACGCGATGTGGAAGAAGGCACTGAGCCGCTGGACGGTGGATCTTTCAATGGTATACGACGCGGAGCTGAAGATCGATGGCACCGTGCGCAATCCCGCGGGTATCACGTCGCTCAGGCTCGTTGTATTACGCGGCGGCGAGGAGGTCGAGGATCGCCTCGTTACCTGCATGACGGCAGAAGCCGACGCCGGGACGATGTTCGGAAGCGAGAGGATACTGCTCCAGGAGGGCGATCACACGATAAGGCTGTACGGTTCGAGCGGCGGCAAGGAAGAGCTGCTCATGGAAAAGAGCCTTTCTGTGAATAGCGAGGAGGCAAGTAAGACCCCCGTTCCCGAAGAGACCGCCGCGCCGACCGAGCAGGCGCCGAATAGACCGGGGTTCTCGTTCTGGTCGATACCGATCTTCGTTTGGTTCATACTCGGAGCCGTCGTCGTCGCGGTGCTGATATGGCTCATATTCTACATTATAAGGCACGGTTAACGTAATAATCGAAAGCCGCCTCACGTATCATTCAACAAAGGGAGGTGGTTTTTTTTGCGCAAAAACAGTCCGAAGGCCCGCAAGCTCGCGGATATCATGCTGTCGCTTTTAGTGCTTATGGGTACTCTGAGCTTGGCATGGATAGGGCTCTCCTCGACGAGGGCCGTGCCCGCTTCCGCAGTACCGGACAGTCTTTTTGGCGCCATTCCGGAGGACGCCTGTGTGATATTGATCGACGCTGGGCACGGAGGCTTTGACGGAGGCGCGGTGGGAGAAGAGACGGGAGTGATCGAAGCGGAGCTGAACCTGAGCATAGCAAAGCTGCTCGCGGATGAGCTGACTCGGAAGGGCTTTTATGTTGTGATGACGCGCACCGACGACCGCGCGCTGGGCGACACAAAAAGGGCCGACATGGAGGCGCGCCGCGAGCTGATGCAGTCGGAAAGGATCGACGCAGTCGTCAGCATACACATAAACAAGTTCCGCGACCGTTCTGTTTCAGGTCCGATGGTGTTCTACATGAAGGGCTCCGATAGCGGAAAGGCGCTTGCGGAAACCGTCATTTACAGCCTGTGCGAGCATGTCGGCAGACCTCAGCGATACGCGAACCCGGAGGATCTTTTCGTCCTGCGGGTGCCGAAAGCGCCATCGGTGCTCATCGAATGCGGGTTCCTTTCGAACGCTTCCGACGAGGCGCAGCTAATTACCGAGGCCTACCAAAGGAAGCTGGCCGAAGGCGCTGCGGAGGGGATCGCAAACTATTTTGCACAGATTAAAACCGGCGGCACGGATCAAACCTGCCGCCGGTAATCAGTCGATCGCATTATTTGGATATGTCCATCATTGTCCCGATGAAGAACGGGAGATTCGTCTCGCAGTCGATGAGCATATAGACGAACGGCCTGTTGAGATCGACGCTCACGAACGACACAGCCGCGCATTCATCAACAGCTTCGACGACCGTCGCGGCGCCGGCTTTCGTGCCCTTTTCATCGACCGATATGAAAGTCTTGTGCAGGACACGGCTGATCCAGATGTTGCCCAAAGCGGAGGTCCCGAGAGCGGTGAAATCTGCCTTCCTTTGATCGAAAGCGTCCGGCATGCCCATGCTTTCAAGTACTTCCGAAAGCTCGATATCAAAGCCCGTCTCGAACTTGGGCAGCATTACGCTGACGGAAGTCTCAATTGGGGTCGAAAGCAGCTTCAACAGATCATCGCCGTTCAAAGAGGCGACGAGCTCCGACACGGTCATGCCCTCCTTGGGCAGGAGCGCGGCGAAAGCGTATTTGCCGCCGCTGTAATACTTGATAAAGCCGGTCGCGCTGCCGCTGTCAAGATAGAGGTCCTCTATGGAGGACATGTAATCCGTATCGCGCACGGTGCCGTCCTCAAGCGTGAACTTTCCCGTGAAGACTTCTGACTTCTTATAGATCTCCGCCCATTCGGCGTCGAACGCAAGAGCGTTGATGAGATACATTACCGCCTCCTGCGGGATCTGGTCAAGTATCTCGGGGATCATGCCGTCCGTCTTTTTCTTTACCCAGTTATTTATATCGTAAAGCGTGGAATCGTCGAACGGCGCGCGGTAGATATCCGCGCCGAAATGATCCGCGTTCGCCTGCAGGAAATCCTTATTGACGGTGAAGCGGGGATCCGACGTGAACCAGATCGAATTGGCCATGTTCAGCTTGTACTTTTCGCCGTTGACGAGCTTAGCAAGATACTGCATGAAGAACTCGTTGAGCTCATCCTTGCTCATGCCGAGGACGGTTTCCATCTGAGAAAGCGTCTCCCCCTTTGCGCCGTTGGCGGTCATGGCCAGCGCGCACATGACGGAGAGCGGCGAAACGAGGGTGTTCTCGCCTTCTGCGTTCGTCGCCTTAAGGAGCCTGACGGCAAAATCCGCGGCCTTTTTCGAGCTGTCCCCGAAATTGTAGACCACAGGTTTTGTTTCGCCGGGAACTATATCGTCCATAAGGTTGCCCGCCTTTACCCTGGCGGTGCAGCCGGCGATGTTCGCCGCAAATACTATGAGCAGTACTGCGCTGATGACTGTATTGATTATGCGTTTGGTTTTCATGTTACACCTCTTGAATCAATTAGTATCGGTATCTTCGATCCCGAAGGCCGAAAGTATCGCTTCGAGCGTTTCCCTTTCGATCGGATACGTTTTCCCGCTGGAAAGCTCTGTCACGCAGGTATCCGTAAGCTCGTATTCAATGACCTCCCCGGACCCGGAAACGATACGGACTATGTAGGATGATCCGTCGACAGCGTCGGTCACGCCATGCTCTTCTGTATCCTCATCCGATTCCTCTGTCTTTACGGAATCGATAAGCGCAGTGACCTCGCGGACCTTATCCTTTCCTACGACCTTTACCGTGCCGCCGATACCGGAAAGCATGGCGAAGACCTCGCAGTTTTCAGGCTTAGCGCCTGTTTGGGCACCATGCTGAGGGGTCGCGGCTTCGAGCTCTGAACTGCTTCCGTCCTTAACATCCCTGAACATGGGAAGGATAGTGAATGCGCCGACGAAAAGCACAAGAGCGAATGCGCTCGTCAGCTCCAAGGCGCGCCTGCGGCGGGCTTTGATCTTTGTCTTTTTTTCCTCCGCCCTGCGGAGCACCTCCGCGGTGTATTCCTCAATACTCTTCATCGCCGCTCACCTCCTTTCCAAGCATGATGCGAAGTTCCTTCTTTGCGCGGTAGAGAAGATTGTCTATCTGCTTCCTGTTCTTCCCCATTACCCTTGCCGCTTCATCATAGGTCATCTCTTCGAAAAAGACCAGATGCACCGCCGCGCGCATATCCTCCGGCAGCCGTCCGAGCGCGGCGCTAAGCGCCCTTTTACGCTCATCCTCTATCACCTTCGATTCGATATCCCCGTCCTCCGCGGCTTCGGCCTCCGTAAGCTCCGTCATCTCGATCGCCTTTCTGTGCCTTAAAAAGTCGATCGCGCGGCTCTTGCCCCGCATGAACAGATATGTTTTCAGCGAGGTCTTGAAGTTGTACCGGTGTCTGTGGACGAAGAGATCGCTCATGACGTCCATCGCGATATCCTCCGCGGTATGGACGTCGCGCACATAGCGGTCGACAAAGAATACGAGGCTGAAAAACAGCTCCTGCATTATCTCCCCTGCTGCGTTCTCGTCACCATCGAGGAAACGGCGGTAGCTACTTGCGCCGTTATCCATAGGATCCTCCTTAGTTCAAAGGGACCGCGTCCGCTCCCTTCACCTATTATACGGATGAAGCGGCGCGATTCCTTATCTTTTTTTCATAAAGATCGGGAGGCCTCAGCTCAAGCTGAAAAGCCCCCGTAATTATCGGTCTTATTTTTTCAGGAGACCGCCGAGCAATATGAAATGCTCCGGCAGCCTTCCGTTCTCGGCCCACAGCACGCTCTCGCCGAAGATATCTGTGAGTGTCTTGAGCACATCGCCGCCTATCGACTCCACGGAATAGCGCATCTTATCGGGGCGTCTGCAGGGAAGGCCGCTTTGACGTGTACATTCATCGCAGATGTCGCATCCGCCGGCGGAAAGGGCAAGGCTCTTAGGGGTGCTCATTTCAAGCTCGTACAGCTCCTCCATGAGCTCCGCCTTGACGGGGGCAAGTATCGAGTTATACGCATCCGCGAGCTCCGCGGGTGAAAGCGCGGGGCACTCGTCACGGCCGCGGATCTCGACCTTTTTGGCATACAGAAGTATGCTGTCATACTCCGCCCAGATATCGTTGGGATCCATATCATAGGGCGGGCATGCCCATGTCCTGCCATAACCCCTGCATTCAGCGCAGCATGCGAGAAAGCGCGGGACGTCGACAAAATCCCTTATGTATTCGCCCAGCGGGACCTCTTTTTTCAATGTCGTGATATTGATATCCATATCATTTGAGGCGCTGGAAAGCCCTTGAAAGGAGCTTGTCCTGCGGCGTCTGTCTTTCGCGGACCTCGTTAAGGAGCAACGTATCGGGGATGACGCGGAACTCGGGGATGCCGAGAGCCTCCCCCGCGTATTCGAGATAGCTTATAAGCACGTCGTAATAATCGCCTTCGGCGCCGCTGTCCTTTGCGAGCTTCGGGATAACGGACTCATGTATCGTCCTCAGCGATATCTCCGTACCGGGATCTGCGGGATAAGCGTTGATTATATCCATGAGCTCCAAATAGGCCTGCTTCTCCGTCATGGTGCGCTCAAGGTAGTAGTAATTGCCGTAAAGCCCGTACGCGTAGCGCTTGGCGTCGTAATACCCGAGCTCGATGTTGTATGCGGCCTGCTCCGGAGAGAAATTGAGCGTGTTCCCGAGCTTGCGCTTGGGCTCGATATAGTCCACGGTGAAGCCCTTCGGCACGCGGATCTTCTTTTCCCTGCCGAAGCCGCCCGTGAGCCGGACGGCGATTATGTTCCTAAAGCCGCGGTCAATGAGCGGGGTGATCGGGAGACTGTCCGAAACGCCGCCGTCGGTAAAGCGTTTGCCGCCGGCGAGCGGTTCGTTCTTGAAAGCGGGAAAATACGCGCTCGCAAGGAGCATATCGCATATCTCGTCCTCCGGCAGCGACTTGACGATCACGTCGAGCTCCTTTTTGTCGGTCAGCGAATATGTGACAATGAAGAAATCGACGTCGGACTGCTTTATCTTTTTGGGATCGACATACTCGCCGAGAAGATTGCGAAGGGGGGTAACGTCAAATCCGCCGCCCTTTAAGATCTCGATAGCGCGCTTAAATAGCGAGCCCAGATCCTTCGCCTTGACGTCTCCGCCGAAAACCTTGCCCATTGCGCCGTCGTCGACGTCCATGACCTGCGAATAGCGGATGTTGCGCCACAGATCCTCGCCCCGTTCGAGATCGCGCATGGCCATCATTGCGCCGTTGAGCGCGCCTACGGAAGTGCCGCTGACGGCGCTGTACTTCATGCCCTCCTCTTCGAGGGAGCGCCAGACGCCTATCTCATAGCCGCCCTTCGCTCCGCCTCCGCCAAGAGCGATCGCGTATGTTTTATCGGGATCGAACAGTTTTTTCATCTCGCTTATTGTTCCTCTGTGATCTTTGCGATCATCTTTTCAAGAGCCATGCCCCTTGAAGCCTTTACGAGCAGAGTATCGCCCGCTCTGAGCTCGTTTTTTAAAAGCTCGGCAGCTTCATCGCGGTCGGCGTGGAATGCGTTTTCAAGCCCTAAGGTCTTTGCGGCGGCGGAAATGAGCCTTGCGCTCGAGCCGACGATGACAAGCATATCGAGGCCGATCGACGCCGCAAATCTGCCGACTTCCTCATGCAGTTCATTTGAGCGGTCGCCGAGCTCAAGCATATCGCCGAGGAGCGCGAGCTTCCTGCCCTCCGCTTTAGCGAGCACTCCGAGGCTGGCCTTCATGGATGCGGGGCTCGCGTTGTAGCAATCGTTGATAATTGTCGCGCCTTTATAAGGTATGCGGCTCATGCGCCCATCGACGGGTACGTATGCCTCAAGACCGCGCTTTATCTCCTGCAGAGTGAGCCCCATCTCATGCCCGGCGGCGGCCGCCGCGAGGCTGTTCATTACCATGTGCCTTCCGGAGGCGGGCAGCTCGACGTCAATCTTCTCTTCGCCCATGATAAGCGTGAACTCTGTGCTCTCCATGCCGTGAGGCACTATGTTTTCAGCGCGGGCAAAGCAGTTTTCATTGAAGCCGTAATAGACTGCGCGGCGGTTTTCGGGCACCTGATAGCCCGCGAGCTTATCGTCCTCCGCATTCAAAATGAGCACCGGATCGTGGTCCTCACGCATGTTGGGAACGAGCTCCGTCTTTGCGCGGAGCACGCCGTCGCGGTCGATAAGGTTTTCCGTATGGACGTTTTCGATATTGGTGAATATCGCGATATCAGGCCTTGCGATCGCAGAAAGCCTTGTCATCTCGCCGAAGAAGCTTATGCCCATCTCGAGTACGGCGGCGGAGTTATCCTCCTCGAGCCTGAACAGGGTCAATGGAAGGCCGAGCTCGTTATTGTGGTTCTTTTCCGTTTTCAGCACGTTGAAGCCCTGGGAAACGACGGAGGCTGTGAGCTCCTTTACGCTCGTCTTTCCGACGGAGCCGGTAACGCCTATGACGGTGACGCCGCTCTTCATCCTTATATAAGAGCCGAGAGCGCCGACCGCCTTGAACGTGGACCAGACCACGATCTGCGGGACGTCGGCTTCGACCTCGCGCTCGACTATCGCGCAGGAGATGATGCTTTCAAGTCCCTTAATAAAACTGTGTCCGTCGACCTTTTGACCCGTGAGCGCAATGAAAACGGAGCCCGGCTCCGCCTTTCGGCTGTCGGTAACTATCGAGGCGGCAAAGGAATCCGGGAGCTCTCCCTTTATCCTTCCGCCCACGGCTTCGGCTATTTCCTTTAATGTGAGTTTAATCATATTTATTCAGGCTTTCGTTGACTATTATCTGGCAGAGCTCGGGGAAATCGATCCCGACTGCGGCCGCTTCCTGCGGGAGCAGGCTCATCGCGGTCATCCCGGGAAGAGTGTTCGCCTCGAGCGCGTACACACCGCCTTTATCCGCGAGTATGAAATCGGTGCGGGAATAGGCGGAAAGCCCGAGCTCCTCATGCACTTTCACCGCCGCAGCCTTCATCTCCTCCGAAATGCTCTCGGGGATGTCGGCGGGGCAAATCTCCTCCGTCATGCCGGACTGATACTTGTTTTTGTAATCATAAAAGCCGCTTTTGGGCTTTATTTCGATAGGCGGAAGCGCGCGCCCGCCGAGCACGCCGACGGAAAACTCGCGCCCCTTTATGTACTCTTCTGCGACGGCTTTTGTCTCGTACGAAAGCGCGAGCTCTATCGCGGGGAGGAGCTCGCCTTCCTCACGGACGATCGTGACGCCGACGGACGAACCGCCGCCCGCGGGCTTGATCACCATTGGCAGGCCGACGCTATTCAGCACTTCCGCGGCATAGGATCGCTCGTTTCCGTCGAAATCGCCCCTGTTCAGCGATACGCCCCGCGGCATCGTGACGCCCTTGACGGGCGCCATTATGCGCTTCGTTATGACCTTGTCCATCGAGACAGCGCAGCCCTTATGGCCGGAGCCCGTATATTTGATGCCAAGCAGGTCGAACGCCGCCTGAAGGCTGCCGTCCTCCCCCGCGCCGCCGTGCATCGCGTTGAATACGATATCGGCCATGCGGCACACGTTGAGAACGTTCCTGCCGAAGTATTCTCCGCGGCTAAGGAGCGCCCCGATATCCGGCGCGGTATCTCCGATGGACGCGTTTAAACCGCTCAAATCGCTTTTAAAGAGATCATCCGAGACGTAATCGATATCCGACGCCGAATCGACGAAAGCGACAGTGTGTCCCTTTTTGCAGAGAGCTTTGGCGACCTGCGCTCCGGTCGATAAGGATACGTCCCTCTCCGGGCTGACGCCTCCGCATATAACGACTATTTTCATTAGGCTTTACCAACCTTTCCACATATTCAACCATTATAATTATAACAGAGTTTGGCCCGTTATGCAAATAAAAAGCGCTCCGGTTTTCCGGAGCGCAGAGCTTTACTGTATCTTTATCACTTTGCGGCGTGATACTCCGCCCAAGCGGCGTTGAAGACCTCAACGAAATCGCCGAGATCGTGGAACACGGTGCAGCGGGAAAGGATCTCATCGGAGGGATTGTAGATCTCGTTGTTCTTGAAATCGTCGTCGAGCAGATCGAGCGCGCCCTGGTTGGGGGTGGAATAATAGATGTACTCGGTGTTGCGGGCCGCAAGATTGGCGTCGTTGATGAAGTTGATGAACGCGAGAGCGGCTTCGACATTCTTTGCGGTCTTCGGGATGACCACGTTATCGAACCAGACGTTGGAGCCCTCCTTGGGCACTACGTACGCAAGATCCCCGTTTTCGAGGGATGCGTCGAACGCGTCGCCGGAGTAGATTACCGCGAGCGCGGCCATGTTGTTCTTCATGGAAGTACGGATATCATCGGTGCTGAGGCCCTTGATGAGGGGCTTCTGCTTAATGAGCTCTTCCTTGGCCTGATTGACCTCGTCTGCGTTCCTGGTGTTGATGTCATAGCCGAGCCTTAAAAGCGAAACGGCGATGGAATCGCGTACGGAATCGTACATCCAGATCTGACCGGCGTACTTCTCGTTCCAGAGGATATCCCAGGAGTCGACCTCCTCGTCGACCATCGTGGTGTTGTAGAGTATGCCTACCGTGCCCCACATGTAAGGCAGGGAGTATTTGTTGCTCGGATCGAAGATGTTCGTCTTCTCCAGAAGTCGGGGAGCGATGTTCTTCGCGTTGGGGATCTTGCTCATATCGAGGGGCAGCAGCATATCGTCTGCGATGAGCTGCTCGATTATGTAATCGGAGGGGAAGCACATATCATAGATGCAGTCTGCGGAACGGAGCTTTATGAGCATCTCCTCGTTGGAGGTCATCTCCATATAATTGATCTTGACTCCGGTCTCCTCTTCAAATATGGCAATGAGCTCCGGGTCGATGTATTCGCCCCAGTTGAGGATGTTGAGAACGCCGCCGATGTACTCATACTGGTCGCCGTCGGCAAAGCTGTAATCGGCTTCCTCTTCCCCGCCCTTGCAGGCAGCGAAGAAAACGAGCATAGCCGCGCAGAGAACCAATGCAAAGATCTTTTTCATTTGATATTTCCTCCCTTGTCCTTGAGTTTGACTTTTTTATTCTGGATCTCGTATTCGCGCTCCTTGGCGAGCCTGCGGAGGTTCACAACGAGCAGGAGCGTTACGAGCGGAATGAATATGACCGTCGCGAGCGCGGGATTTACGCCCTTTGTACCCCTTGCGGAGGAGTAGATGTAGACGGAGAGCACGCTCTTGAGATCGGATACGAAGTAACTGACGACGAAATCGTCAAGCGACATTGTAAGGGCCATTATGAAGCCCGATGTGATACCCGGCATGATGTCGGGGATGACGACCTTCCAAAGCGCCTTCATGGGCGAGCAGCCGAGGTCCATAGCCGCCTCGTAGAGCAGGCCGGAGCTTTGGCGGAGCCTTGGCATAACGGAGAATATCACGTAGGGTATGCTGAACGAGATATGCGCTATGAGGAGCTTAACGACGTCCCCCACCTGATTGAGCCCGAGCTTCACGAGGAGCGAGTTCACGAAGGCGAAAAGCATCATGAACGTGATACCGGTGACAAGATCGGGGTTGACCATCGGGAGCTGGGAAACGTTGAGGATTACGGTCCTCGAGCGCTTCTTCATGGAATTGATGCCGATCGCAGCGGCTGTTCCGATGACGGTCGCAAGCACCGAAGAAATGCCCGCTATCTCCAGCGTGAGCAGCAGCGCGCTGCCTGCTTCACCCGTAAAGAGGTGGGCGTAGTTGTTTAGCGTAAAGCCCTTCCACGCGCCGATATTCGTGTACGAGACGCGCCTTCCGGTACCGAAGTTGTTGAAGGAGAACACGATCAGGTAGATGATCGGTATGTACAGGAAGAAGAGCATCAGCGCGAGATAGACGTATTTTAATGATCTGGCTGCCTTTTTCACCACATCTGCCCTCCTGTCTGCTGATCCTTGTCAAAGTGATTCATGATCAGGGTGGAGACAAGGACCGATATCAGCAAGATTATCGAAAGCGTGCTGCCGACGGCATAATCGCCCTGGCCCGAAAGGGTCTTGAAGGCGAGCTCGATCTCGTTGCCGTAGAGGTGATACTTGCCGTTTCCGATTAGCGCGGGAACCGTGAACGCCGTGATCGCGGGGATGAATACCATCGTTATACCCGATACGATACCCGGAACGGACAGCGGCAGTATTACGCGGAAGAACGTCTTTACCGCGTTCGCGCCGAGGTCCCTCGAAGCCTCGATAAGCGATTTGTCGAGCTTCGAGAGCGTGTTGTAAAGCGGCAGTATCATGAACGGAAGGAAGTCGTAGACGAGTACCATGAGCACCGAGCCCTCAAGCCCCAGGAACTTCCCGAGGCCGGGGAAAGCGTACTCGAGTATCGCGTGCCAGGCGTAGGTCCTCAACACGAAGTTCATCCACATGGGCACGAAGAACAGCACCGATATGAACCCCGCGACGGACTTTTTCATGTTGGAGAGAATGTACGCGATGGGGTAACCCAAGAGGAGGCACAGCACGGTGGTCTTGAACGCCATCCAGACGCTCTCCCAGAGCACGCTCCACTTCGTACCGTCCTTCAAGGTGTTCCAGAACTTTGTTAGAGTGAACACCCCGTTAACGTTAACGGCATAGTAGAGGATGAAGAACATCGGTATTACGATGAACAGTATCATCCACACTATGTACGGATATGCGAATACCCTGCGTTTCATCGCGTCACTCCTTCTTGTCGGTAAGCTGCAGATCCTCGGGAGCGACGATTATGCCGACCTCCTCGCCATCCTCCATGAACTCGTCGGAGTGAGCGATCCAGTCGTTCTCCTCACAGGAGATCGTGATCTCATAATGCGTGCCGAGGAACATGCAGGCCTTGATAGTTCCGGTGAGCTTGGCGTCCTGCGGGGCGACGATCCCGACCTTTTCGGGAGCGATCTCGACAAGGGCGATCTCCTTGTTTTCATATTCGTCAAGGCCGTTCGCCTCAAAGCCGATGTCGTCGATATAGATCATACCCTCGCTGGGCCATACCTCCGCGTCGAAGAGGTTCGTCGCGCGGGTCTTCTTCATGATATGTATTGCGTCGGGCGGTATAGAGATGCCGACCTGCTGGCCGACCTCAGCGGCGTCCGTCGTATGCACGACCCATTCGTAGCCGCCGCAGTCGACGTCCACCTCATAATGGACGCCCATGAACACGACGGAAACGACCTTGCCGGAGATGCGCGCCTTTTCGGGCTCTACTATATCGATATCCTCCGGGCGGATAACCACGTCGACCTCCACGTTCTTGCCGAAACCCGCGTCCACGCAGGGGAAAGTCATGCCCTTCATGCGGACCTTGTAGTCATCGAGCATGACGCCGGGGACGATGTTGCTCTCGCCGATGAAGTCGGCGACGAAGGGGTTCTTCGGCTCGTTGTAGATATCGGTGGGGCGCCCGATCTGCTGTATGACGCCGTCCTTCATGACGACGATCGTATCTGACATCGTCAGCGCCTCTTCCTGATCGTGGGTGACAAAAATGAAGGTTATGCCGAGCTGCTGCTGCATGCGCTTCAATTCTATCTGCATCTCCTTGCGGAGCTTGAGGTCGAGCGCGCCCAAAGGCTCGTCCAGCAGGAGCACCTTCGGCTCGTTGACGAGAGCGCGTGCTATCGCGATCCTCTGCTGCTGACCGCCGGAGAGCTGATCGATATAGCGCTTGCCATAGCCCTCGAGATTGACGAGCTTTAGCATGGCGTTGACCTTTTCCTCTATCTGAGCCTTCGGGGTCTTCTTTATCTTGAGGCCGAAGGCGATGTTTTCGAATACGTTGAGATGGGGAAACAGCGCGTATTTCTGGAATACGGTGTTGACCTGCCTCTTATAGGGAGGTATGCCCTTCATATCGGCGCCGTCGATTATGACCTCGCCGGAGGTGGGAGTGATAAAGCCCGCGATGATCCTCAGAAGCGTGGTCTTGCCGCAGCCGGAAGGCCCGAGCAATGTAAGGAACTCGCCGTCTCTGATATAGAGGCTCACGTTATCGAGAGCGAGATCCCCGTCGTAATCCTTGGTGATGTTCTTGAGTTCGATAAGTTTTTTGTTATCCATATTGACCCCCCGATCGATTAAAAGGACGGCGGCGTCGCCACCCAGATAACGCGCGCCTCACGCTGCGCGTTGTTGATTAGATAATGTTCCTCCGTCGGATTGAAGCAGAAGCTGTCTCCCTTATGGAGCTTGAACCGCCTAAGCCCCAGCACGAGCGTAACGCTGCCCGAGAGCACATAGCCGAACTCCTCCCCCTCATGGGGATCGTCGGGATAAGTGGAGCCGCCTGATCTCAGCGTGACGATAATGGGCTCCAACGCGTTCTTCTGCGCGTTGGGAACGAGCCAAAGCACCGAGGAACCGGCTTCCTCATCCTCCTTCTCGAACATGTCGTCGGATGTGAATACGATCTTCTCATCCTCCGCCTTGGCGAAGAAGTCGGAGATGTCCACGCCGAGCACCTCGAGGATGTCCATGAGCGTTGCTATGGACGGCGAGGTGAGGTTCCTTTCTAGCTGGCTGATAAAGCCCTTTGAAAGCTCCGTCCTCGCGGCAAGCTCCTCCTGCGTGAGGCCGAGCTTCTGCCTGCGTCTTTTGATCCTGTCGCCTATGTCGATCACGGTCTCGCCTCCAAATAACTGTGCTAAACTGAAAGTTTATCAACACTAAACATTCATACGAGAATTAAACCACTTCACGGTCTGTTTGTCAACACCGTTCACTATAATATATAAATAAAAACGCCCAAATCCCGCATTTGCCGCGGATGGGCGTTTCAAAGTTCTTCCCGGCGCATCCGCGTGAGCGGCTTTTTTAAGCGGATCACGGTGTAATTTGACAGTGCGAATTATGGCATAAGGATACGGCGCGCCGCGCGTTTCTCGCAGAAATACTAAACATGCTGTTTAGGAAAAGCTAACGATATTCACCCCTCTTCTATGTCCGTGAGCATTCCGCCGCTCATAACGCATGAAAGCAGTCTTGGTCTTGATATCAACAGACCGTTATCGATCAGTCCGACCGTCACCCTGCCCGCGGGCTCCGTGACTGGCGCGAGCTTCGCTTTGTCGAACAGGCCGAGGAAATCTCTCAACGCGCCGCCCGTGAGCTCCTTCGCGAGTTCGGGGTCAACAAATCTCATCCATTCCTCATCGATCCCTATGTGCGCCTCCTCTATCACCGAAAGAGCCCGCTCGCGGTCGTCCTCCGGCTCGTGCGGGGAATGCGTGAAAAAGCCGATCTCCTCCTTTGGGCTACGGAACGAGCCGCCTGCGAATTCGAAACTTTGCTTCTTCTCGTGTCCGCGGACAGTGTCAAGACCCGTTATCGCCGTAGGGAGACCGTCGATCACCTCCGCGGTATCACCGCTTATATCGAGCAGGGTCTCTGCTTCCCCGTTGAGCAGTATGAGCCTCTCGCCGTAACCGCTCGAGATCGAGATATTTATGAGCCGCTCGCTGCCTACGTCGAGCACGCCGAGGCTGCCGCTCCTCCCCTCTCCTATCGCGAGTGTCACGGGATCCATGCCTCTTCCCGATATTCCGAGCCTTATAACGCCGTCTCGATAGAGCTCCGCCTTTGCAGTTTTTCCGCCGAACGGGATCTCTTTTGAATCGAGCAGGAGAGGCATATCGCACCGATCCCGCGGGATAGTGGGAAGCGAGATTTCCGCTTCCGCGGCAAAGCCCCAGTCGACGACGGGCAGAGTCGATCCGATAACGGATCCGTTCGAGAACCGTATCCTTGCGAGCATCGGAATAGGGATCAGCTCGCAGCCGTCCCGGATCCCCCAAGCGGTGAAGACGATCTCTCCGTCAAATGGTGCGGGAAAGACCAGTCGCCCGCCTGCGTCAAGCTGATGACCGCATGTGCCGAGCAATACGATGCAGTCCGACCTGGCTGTCAATATGAGCGTCGGGATCGTTTCCATATCTTTCCTCCGTTTTCTATCACAGTATTCGAGTGTATTCATTTGAAAATATGCTTCCCAAGGCAGTATAATATGTCAATTCTGTGACATATTATCAAAATGCGGAAATTATTTGTGTATTTTTGCCGTTGAACGCTTGAAAATTATCTCCCGTCGTGGTATATATAATTATCGCAATTCGTGATTAATTTTCACACAAGGCATGATGGGGGGTATCGAAATGCCTGCAAGAATGAAACTCAGCTCTGTTTACTCAACTCTTCCGCCTGCGGAGAGGAAGGTCGCGGACTATATCCTGGCCCATCCCGACGAGGCGACTCACATGGTCATAAACGAGATAGCGCACGAGGCGGGCGTCAGCGTGCCCTCGGTAACGAGGCTAGCGAGGAAGCTCGGCTACAGCGGGTTCATGGATTTCCGCGTCTCGCTCGCGAGCGGCTCCGCTGCGGTGAAGCGCGAGATAAACATGCCCATAAACACTTCCGATCCGTACGAGCTTATTTTCCAGAAGCTCATAGGCGGACATATCGCTTCCCTTGAGTCCACGCTCAAGGTGCTCGATACTGCCATGATATCCGAGCTTGCGGATATGCTCTTTACCGCGCGGCGCGTCGTATGGTTCGGCGTTGGCAGCTGCGTACAGCTCGCTATCAACGTATCCGACGGACTCTGCCACATGGGCGTCGACTCCGTCGTCATCGGCGGAAGGAGCGAACGGCTCATGCAGGATTATTCCAAGCGCATGGGCGAGGGCGATCTCGTGTTCTGCCTTACGCGATCCGGCAAGACGCAGCGCACCCTGAACTGTCTTAAGTCCGCAAAGGAAAACGGGGCGACGACGGTGCTCATCACGAATCTTGTCAATTCCCCGGGCGAGGAATATGCGGATTATTTCATCTGTACGTCGCGGCATGACGATCTTTACAGGATCTCCGGCTACGATACCGGAACGGCAATGTGCGCGCTTCTCGAATCGTTCATGGTGCTCGCGGGGATGAAGAAGAAGAAATACTCCGGGCATGATCCGTTCACTCCGTACAAGAAGTAATATGCAGGATCACAGGATCACAGGCGATTATCATACCCACACGTATTACAGCCACGGGACGGGCTCGCCGCGAGAGAACGTGCTTGCCGCGATCGACCGGGGCCTTGATGAGATAGCCATATCCGAACACGGGCCGGGGCATTTCTCTTACGGCGTGCGCGGAAAAAAGCTCGAAAGGCTCAATGCCGAGATCGCGGAGCTAGCCCGCGAGTTTTCGGGGAAGATACGCGTGATGCGCGGGATCGAGCTGAACGTAACAGGCTTCGGAAAGAGCGACTGTCCCAAGGACCGCCACGATTACGATGTGGTGATAATCGGCTATCACAAGGGCGTTCTGCCGTTCAACAAGCACGCTTTGGGCATCTGGGGCGAAAGCCTTTTGGGGATCAGGAACGATCCTCACCGGAACGCGGAGGGCATACTCGAAGCCGCTGCGAAATGCAGGGCGGATATCATATCGCATCCGAATCTGTATCTTAAGGTCGACATACCCTATATGGCAAAATGCTGCCGCGAGCTCGGGATATTGCTCGAGGTCAACTCCGCGAGGGTGACCCTCACAAGCGAGGAGATACGACTCATAAAGGATTCCGGCTGCGGCCTCATAATCGGCAGCGACGCGCACTCCCCGGATAGGGTCGGCGATTTCGCTCTGGCGTCCGCATCCGTCACAAGCGCGGATGCGTGGGACGCCGTCAGGAACGCGGTCAAAGCCTGATAAGGATCCAACTGAGCCCGAACGATCTGTTATCCGGGCTCTTTCTTTATTTTATATTTGAATTATCGGCGATTTCGGTGTTGATTAATCCGAGCGGCTGTGCTACAATACTTGGCAACAGTTTTTTATCGAGAGGCATATTATGGTCAGACTTTACGAATTACACAAGGCTCCCGAAAGGTTTGCGGGAGATATCGAGGTCTCCGGTTGGGTAAAGACCTCGCGCGAATCGAAGTCGGTCGGCTTTATAGAGCTTTCTGACGGCTCCGCTTTCCGCAGCGTGCAGATCGTTTACGAGAACGGCGCGATACCTCAGGAGACCGTAAGGCGCATCACGACAGGCGCGGCCGTAACGGTCAAGGGCGAGCTCGTGCTCACTCCCGAAGCCAAGCAGGCGTTCGAGATCAGGGCGAATGAGATCGTGATCGAGGGCGACTGCCCCTCCGATTATCCCCTGCAGAAGAAGCGTCACACGCTGGAGTACCTCCGCACGATCCAGCATTTAAGGCCCAAGGCGAACACCTTCCAGGCCGTGTTCCGCGTACGCCACGTGATCGCAATGGCGATACATCAGTTCTTTGATGAGCGCGGCTTCCTCTACGTCCACACTCCCATCTTCACCGGGAGCGACTGCGAGGGCGCGGGCGAGATGTTCCGTGTTACGAGCCTCGATATGAACGATCTGCCTCTCGACAAGGACGGCAAGGTCGATTACAGCAAGGACTTCTTCGGGATCCCCGCTAACCTCACCGTTTCCGGTCAGCTCCACGGCGAGGCCTTCGCTATGGCCTTCCGCGATATCTACACGTTCGGCCCGACCTTCCGCGCCGAAAAGAGCAACACCGCGCGTCACGCTGCGGAGTTCTGGCAGATGGAGCCGGAGATGGCCTTCTGCGACCTTAACGGCTACATGGACATCGCCGAGGAGATGATCAAGTTCATCATAAAGACCGTGCTCGAGCGCTGCCCCGACGAGATGGCGTTCTTCAACAACTTCGTCGACAAGGGCCTGCTCGAAAGGCTGAACCACGTCGTTTCTTCCGATTTCGTCCGTCTTCCCTACACGAAGGCCGTCGAGATACTTGAAAAGAGCGGCCGCGAGTTCCAGTATCCCGTTTATTGGGGCTGCGATCTGCAGACCGAGCATGAGCGCTACCTCTGCGAGGAGGTCTATAATTGCCCCGTGTTCGTTACCGATTACCCCGCTGCTATAAAGAGCTTCTACATGCGTCTCAACGAGGACGGCAAGACCGTCGCCGCGGCGGATCTGCTCGTTCCCGGCGTGGGCGAGATCATCGGCGGCAGCCAGCGCGAGGAGCGCTACGACGTGCTTAAGAAGAAGATCGAGGATCTGGGTATGGATATGCGCTACTATGAGTGGTATCTCGACCTTCGCAAGTACGGCGGCGTCAAGCACGCGGGCTTCGGCATGGGCTTTGAGAGGATACTCATGTACGTTACCGGCATGCAGAACATAAGGGACGTCCTCCCCTTCCCCCGCACCACCGGCAGCATGGAGCTGTAAGAGCAAAACGAATACAAAGGGACGGTCTGATGATTGCGGACCGTCCCCTTTTCATTTAGGATCGGAAGAAGAGCAAAAAGCTCTTTTCATTTTCGCCGACAGGAGTTATAATATATATAGATATTGAATTATAATAATCGTTCAAGGAGGCCCCTAATGGGTGTTTTTTCAAAGTTCCATCGCTTTCACGAGGCCGGCGAGGACGCAAACGTCAACAATGTCGAGCGCTTCGGTCAGCCCGTTAATTCTCTCTTCACCTCCACAAAGCTGTTTACGCTGCATCACCACATCGACATCGTGGACGAGGCGGAGCAAATCGTCTATCAGGCGCGATCCAAGATGATATCTCTGCACGATAAGACGGACGTATTCGACGCCGCGGGAGTTCAGGTCGCGCATATCGAGAGGAAGCTCATCTCTCTCCACGAAAGGCATTATATCACGATGGCCGACGGAACGAGCTTCGAGCTTTCGAACGAGCTGTTCCACATCATCAAGGACATAACAAATATCGAAGGCCTCGGCTGGCAGCTTCGCGGCAACATCATGGGGCTTAATTTCGAGCTTTACGATTCCGACGGCAGCATCATCGCCGTTATCGGGCAGAAGCTCATATCGATCCACGACAAGTACTGCATAGATATCTACCGGCCCGAGTACGAGGGGTACGTAGTCGCGATACTCGTCGCGCTCCAGCACATGATAAGGGACAGGGAGAACAGATCCTCGTCTTCCGGTTCCTCGAATAACTGACAGCAAATATTCCCGACGGAGGTATGCTTATGGACTGGAAACAAGAATATTCAAGATGGCTCGCGGAATCCGAAAAGGATCCCTTCCTTGCCGCGGACATGATGAATCTGAAGGATGAAAAGGAGATCGAGGAAAGCTTTTATACCGAACTCGAGTTCGGCACGGCAGGGCTCCGCGGCGTGATCGGCGCCGGTACGAACCGCATGAACAGCTACGTCGTGCGCAGGGCCTCGCGCGGGCTTGCGGAGATGATACTGGAGACAGAGGGCGAGGAAGGCGCAAAACGCGGAGTCGCGATCGCCTACGATTCCCGAAACCGCTCGGACATCTTCGCGATGGATACGGCGCTCACGCTCGCCTCCTGCGGGATCAAGACATATCTCTATTCGACGCTCCACTCCGTTCCGCAGCTCTCGTTCACGGTAAGGTATCTTAACTGCATAGCGGGCGTTGTGATCACGGCGAGCCACAACCCGCCCGAATACAACGGCTACAAGGTCTATTGGGAGGACGGCGGCCAGTGCGCTCCCGACAGGGCGAACAGGATACTCGAATGCATAAGAAGGTTCGATTATTTCGACGTCAAGCCCATGGAGACGGAGCTCGCGCTCTCCTCCGGCCTTCTGACGATCATCGGAAAAGAGGTCGACGAGGAATACTACAAATGCACAATGAGCCTCCTTCTCCACCCCGAAAATCTTATGGAGAACGGCCGCATGCTCAACGCGGTCTACACGCCCCTTCACGGCAGCGGCAGAGTGCCCGTGACGGAGATACTGCGCAGGATAGGCGTTACCGATCTCCACGTAGTGCCGGAGCAGGCGGAGCCCGACGGGGATTTCCCGACGGTCAAGGCCCCCAATCCCGAGGATAAGAACGCGTTCACACTCGCACGGGCGCTCGCGGATAAGGTCGGCGCGAATCTCATGTTCGCGACCGATCCCGATTCGGACAGGCTGGGCGTCGCGGTGCGTCAGCCGGACGGCGAATTCAAGCTGCTTACCGGCAACCAGACCGGCGCGCTTCTGACATATTACATACTTTCCTCCTTAAAAGAGCAGGGCAGGCTGCCCGAAAACGGGCTCGTTGTCAAGTCCTTCGTTTCGACAACGCTCGCCGACGCGATCTGCAATAAATACGGCGTTGCCATCAAGGATGTATTGACAGGCTTCCGCTTCATTTCCGAATGGATAGAACACTGCGCCGTGACAGGCGAATACGCGTTCCTGTTCGGCTTTGAGGAGAGCTACGGAGCGTTGGCCGGCGGATTCGCGAGGGACAAGGACGCGGTATGCGCCTCTATGCTCGTATGCGACGCCGCCGCGTGGTACATGCAGCAGGGCAAGACGCTGTATGACGTTATCCGAGAGATTTACGCCGAGTTCGGCTTCTATATGGAAAAGGTGAAGAGCTACACGCTTTCCGGCAAAGAGGGAATGGAGAAGATAGCCTCCGCAATGAAAGCGCTTCGTGCAGAGCCCATAAAGGCCGTTGCCGGCAGCCCAGTGCTCGTATACGAGGATCACAATGAACAGCTGAAGACCGATCTTTTGACCGGCGTATCCTCCCCCACCGGTCTGCCTAAGTCCAACGCGCTGAGGTATCTGCTCCCCGGCGGCGCATGGGTCGTGATAAGGCCTAGCGGCACCGAGCCCAAGCTCAAGCTGTACATCGGCGCCGTTGGCGAAACGGAGGAAGCGGGTGCCGCGTCGCTTGACCGTATGATGGCGGAGACAGACGCCGTCATAACCGGATTATTGCAGAATTGATAAATAATTCAAATAATCGGGAACCCAAAGCCCCCTTTGTGCGTTATATAGGTATAAGACCCAGGAGGTATCATTCCATGAAAAAAACATCTGTGATCATCATCGCGGTACTGATCTGCGTATCCATGCTCTTTGTTGGATGCAGCAAAAGTGCCAAGGAGGCTGACTACTCTCCCTCTTATCCGCAGAACGGGGGCAGTTACGCTGATTCCGCGGAGCATTCGCTGAACATGGACGTTATTTCGACGTTTGCTCCTACCGACAGCAAGTCCGACGGCAGCGACGTGCTCTCGGGACGCATGGTGATAAGGAACGCGGAGCTCGCCGTCGAGACGAAGGAGTTCGACGCGTTCATCAATTCCATCACCGACAAGCTCATCTCCCTCGGCGGCTATATCCAGTCCAACAGGGTGAACGAGCGCGGCTACCGCTACGGTAACCTTCGCTATGCCGATATGGTGCTCCGCATCCCCGCCGACAAGCTCGATATCTTCCTTCGTGAGGTCGACGGCATCGGCAACGTCATAGAGCGTTATGAGAACGTCGACGACGTTACAGAGCAGTACGTAGATATCGAGGCGCGCCTCAGCGCTGTCAGGACCGAGTACGACACGCTCCTCGAGCTGCTTTCAAGGGCTGAGAGCCTTGAGGACATCATCACGCTTCAGGACAGGCTTTCGAGCGTGCGCTACCAGATCGAATCCTACGAGGGCAAGCTCCGCAATTACGACAGCCTCATTAGCTACAGCACCGTGAGCATGAACGTTTACGAGGTCGAGCGCGAGACCTCCGTCGAAAAGGAGACCTTCGGTCAGGAAGCTTCCCGCAAGTTCAAGGAGAGCCTGCAGGACGTCGGCGACGGCATGAGGACATTCGCGATCTGGTTCATTGGCAATCTCCCCACGATACTCATCTGGGCGGTCATAATTGCCGTTATAGTGCTCATCGTGCTTCGCATCACGCTGGGCGGCCGCAAGAAGAGGAAGGCCCGCAAGGAGATAAAGACAGCATCCGCGGAAAACGAAAAATAAGCTTTTAGACGATTAATGCCCGGCGATTTCGCCGGGCGTTTTCTATACGGAAAAAGCCCCCGGAAAACGGGGGCTTGATTCGTCAGCTGTTATACGGCAAGCAGCGGAGAGTTGAGCGAGAGCACCTTGGTCTTTTCAAGATGGGTGCGGAGTATCGCACAAGCAAACTCAACGTCCTTATTTTTGCAGGCCTCGATGAGGTTGCGGTGCTCGCCCACGGTCTGAGCATACGCCTCGGACGGGGTGTAATAGGGGCGGACGTACCTGTCAACATTGGCGTGGAGCTGCTCGATGAGCTGGAGGATGTAGGGGTTCTGCGCCGCCTCGTAAAGGGCGAAATGGAGCTGCAGATTGAGATCCTCAAGCTTGTTGGGGTCGTCCTCTTCGGCGGACTGGGCAAGTATCTCCTCCGCCTTTGCGATGCACTCGTCCGTCATGCGGGGAACTGCCGCGCGGATAGCGCCGAGCTCCAGAATGATGCGGGTATCCATGGCGTTTTCGAGCTCTTCCTTGGTGAGCTTAGTTACGACTGCGCCGCGGTTCGGATAGATCCTGACCAAGCCCTGAGCATCGAGCTGGCGGAACGCTTCCCTTACGGGGATGTGGCTTACGGAAAGCTGCGCGGAGATCTCATCCTGACGAAGGGGCATGCCTCCGGGCAGGACGCCGCGGATAATAGCGGTACGGATCACCTGGAATACCCAGTCCCTTGCCGCCATCGATTTCTGATGCATTTCCTCTGCAATGTCTTTAAGCTGTGTACTCATGTTTATGATCTCACTTCCGTTAGTATTTCAGGCCTTGATTTCAGCCCATATTCAAATATATTATAGCTCAAAGCGTTTCTTTTGTCAACAAGATACTGTAAAGATTTTTATCCAATATTACATAATACTTTATTTTTCTTCCCGATCGAGCATATATCGCGCGTTATTGAAATCGCAGCGTTTATGCTGTATAATGTAAACAGCGATTTTCGGAGGTGTTTATTATGCTTTCCACCGATTCCAGATACAGGGCGTATATCGACATATTGAAGGAGGAGCTCGTCCCCGCTATGGGCTGCACGGAGCCGATCGCGATCGCATTCGCCGCGGCTAAGGCGAGGTCGGTTTTGGGCGCGATGCCCGACAGGGTCGAGATCTCCGTCAGCGGCAACATTATCAAGAACGTCAAATCCGTCGTCGTGCCCAATACCGGCGGTTTGAAGGGCATCGAAGCAGCGGCCGCCGCGGGTATAGTCGTCGGCGACGCGGACCGCGTGCTCGAGGTGCTCGCCTCCGTTTCGGAAAAGGACAAGCCTCGGATAAAGGAGTTCATGGCGAGCGTTCCCATGATCGTCCGCCCCTCGAATGATGAGGCGATATTCGATATAGACGTGACGCTGCATTCGGGCTGCGAGTTCAGCAGGCTCCGCATCAAGGACTATCATACGAACGTCGTGCTGATCGAAAAGAACGGCGAAACGCTCTTCGCCGCCCCCGAGATCGAGCTTTCCAGTCAGGGTCTTACCGACAGGGGCATACTCACGATAAAGGATATTGTCGATTTCGCGGACACCGTTGAGCTTGACGACGTGAGAGAGGTGCTTTCCCGTCAGATCGAATACAACACCGCCATCGCAAACGAGGGCATTAGAGGCAATTGGGGCGCGAGGATCGGCCGAGTGCTCCTTGACGTTTACGGCTACGACGTAAAGATCAGGGCGAAGGCAATGGCCGCCGCGGGCTCCGACGCGCGTATGAGCGGCTGTGAGATGCCCGTAATAATCGTTTCCGGCTCCGGCAACCAGGGCATGGCGGCGTCTCTCCCCGTAATAGTCTACGCGAGGGAATATGACGTGGGCGAGGACAAGCTTTTGCGCTCACTCTGCGTTTCAAACCTCGTTACGATCCATCAGAAGACATGGATCGGAAGGCTCTCCGCGTTCTGCGGCGCGGTCAACGCGGGCTGCGGCGCGGGTGCCGGTATCGCATACCTTCTCGGTGGCAATTACGACGTCGTCGCGCACACGCTCGTCAACGCGCTCGCGATAGTGAGCGGCATCGTTTGCGACGGCGCAAAGCCCAGCTGCGCGGCGAAGATAGCCTCCGCCGTCGACGCGGGCATTCTGGGGTATCAGATGTACGTTCGCGGAATGGAGTTCCAGGGCGGCGACGGCATAATCTCGAAGGGCGTCGAGAACACGATAGCGAACATCGGCCGCCTCGGCAAGGACGGCATGCGCGAAACAGACCGCGAGATACTGCGGATAATGCTCGCGAACAATACCAATCTGGAGTAAAAATATGGCTGAATTGCTTATGGGAAAGGCGGTCGCTTCCGCCATAAACGAGAGGACGGCGGAAACTGTCCGCCAGCTTATTGAAAAGGGGATCGCTCCCAAGCTCTGCATAGTCAGGGTCGGCGAAAGGCCGGACGATCTTTCATACGAGCGCGGCGCGCTCAAGCGCGCGGAAGCGGTCGGCATCGAGGTCGAAAAGCGCGTTTTCCCCGAGGACGTGACCGAGGAAGAGCTTGTTGACGCGATAAGAGAGATCAACGCCGATCCTTCGATACACGGCGTGCTTTTGTTCCGTCCGCTCCCCCGCCACATAAACGAATCGCGCGTGTGCAATACGCTCATCCCCGAAAAGGATATGGACGGCATAACCGATCTTTCTATGGCGGGCGTTTACGCGGGCAAGCCGCTCGGATTCCCTCCCTGCACCGCGCAGGCGGTGATAGAGCTTATCGACTATTACGGGATCGATCTTAAGGGAAAAAACGTTACCGTAATAGGCCGCAGCCTCGTAATTGGCAAGCCGGTGACTATGATGCTCATCAAGATGAACGCGACCGTCACGGTCTGCCACACGAGGACGCGCGACGTAGCCAAAGAGGCAAGACGGGCTGACGTACTCGTCGCCGCGGCGGGCAGCGCGGGGATGGTCACTGCGGACTTCGTTCACGAGGGACAGACGGTCGTCGACGTCGGAATAAACTGGAGCGAGGAATTGGGAAAGATAGTGGGCGACGTAGATTTTGACGCGGTCTCCCCCATCGTTTCGGCTCTCACTCCCGTTCCCGGAGGAGTCGGCGCTGTGACGACGAGCGTTTTGATGAACCACGTTGCCGAGAGCGCGAAACGCTCCGCCGCCGAATAACATGCATTTCCTTCAAGCCGTGAACTCACGGCTTTTTTATTTCGGATGATTATTGATCGCCGCACATTTTTCGCTTTGAAAAAGCTTTGAAATGTGATATAATATACTTTAGACCGATCAAGGAGGATCTTCGCATGAAAAAGACCGTTTCGATAATACTTGCTTTGCTCCTTTTGATACTCTGCCTGCCAACAGGAGTGTTCGCAGCAGTTTCGACGGGGACCGTGATCGATACGGACGGCTCCGACGGCTACGCCGGCGATTACGTCGTCATCTACAATCCCGCGACGGAAGCCACAAACTCCAAGTCGACTGGCAATATGACAGGCCTTATCGAGACCGAAGTCGGAGGAGAAAAGAATCAGGAGGCGCAGCCCTGCGATATCCCCTACCTCATCGACGCGGATCCGTATTTCGCGGAGCTCGCCAAAGAGCAGGGCGTAACGAAACCGGTTACCGACAGAGCGGAAGTCGAGGCGCTCTCGTTCAACGTCGGCGACACGCACAACTTCATAATAATGAATTACTCCCCCGCCGGTTACTATATGGAGTTCAAGGTGCTGGCTAAAGGCGAGCACTGCTACGTATGGACCCCGACCTCCACGGCGGCGAACGTTTATCCGCTCGACTCTATCAACCCCGATTTTGCGCAGATGGCTGCGGATATGTTCGATTCGAAGTTCGATCTTATGCAGTCCTCGTTCGGCGATCACGATAACGGCTCGCAGGGCGACGGAAGGCTGAACCTGCTCTATTACAATATCGACGACGGCTGGGAGCCCGGGCAGGGATACATCGGCGGATACTTCTACGCGCTCGATCTGTATCTTGACGGTATGCCGGTGCTCAATATCGATACCTACCCCGGCGTGCACTACGTCAACTCCGCGGGCGAGAACATGGATGATATCTCGCGCACGTACAACGTTATCGTGCATGAGTATCAGCACCTCATCAACTATTCCCAGTGCGGCGCGGCGGACACTTGGATCAACGAGTGCATGAGCGCAGCCGCGGAGGAGATATGCTTCCCCGGATCGAGCGTATACCCGCGCGTACAGACATGGACCGATCACTATTATTCCGAGCAGCAGGATTGGGATACCCCTCCCGAGGAGGTCGAATACGTCAGCGGATACTCCGTTGAGAACGGCTATTCCCTTTACGACTGGTCCAACGATCTGCCGATGGACGATCTGCTCGTGCTCTACGCTCAGGTCTCGCTGTTTGCGCAGTACATGTATTCGAGGTTCGGTAATACCGTGTTCCACAGCATAATGGATAACATGTCGACGGGCGGAGGGCTTTCCGCCGCCAACAGTTTCCAGTCGATCTGCCAGGCGGCGACGGGAGTCGATCCCGCGACGCTCGCGCAGAACTTCCGCGTTGCGCTGACGGCAAACACCTCTCCCGATGAATACGAAGGCATCTATTCGTTCTCGATGCAGGAGGGCTACGAACCCGCTGATTATCACGGCGTTCAGAATCTTTATGATTTGCTCTGCCCGGTGGTGTTCACCGGCTCGAGCTGCAGCATCAAGGGCGGCGGAGCCATCTGTGTGAAGCCCGTCGGCGGCGTCTACTATCCCCCCTCCGGCGCGGCAAGCGGGCTCGTCTACATTGGCATTACCCGCAATACGGAGCCTCATGATTTCCTTTTGGGCGACGTCGATATGAACGGGGTCGTCAATTCCGCTGACGCGCTGCTGACACTGCGCTACGCTATGGGATTGGTCGAGCTCACCCCGGAGCAGCTGGAACGTGCCGATATGGACGGGAACGGCACCGTGAACTCCGCGGACGCGCTCGCGATACTGCGTGTTTCCATGGGACTTAACAAAAAGCGAAGGTGAAAAGCGCATAGTAAAAGCGGACGTACTTCGGCACGTCCGCTTATTTTTGTCTTATATTCAGCCCTGGATGTCGTTCCAGACCGTATCGAGCACTTCTGCGGTGATCTCGTTAGCGCGGGCGACGAGCTTCCTGCCCTCCTCCGCAAAGAACGCGGCCTTCTCCTCGTCCTTAACGCCGCCGAGGTTGATCTTAACGTTCATCCATGCGCCGTGAGCGGCGGTGTGGAGATTGTGTACTCCGACGCCGAGGTCGCTGGCGCAGTTGGTGTTGTAGTGTCCGGGCAGCGTCGCGGCAAGCTCGAGAGCCGCAACGGTAAGGCGAAGCGTCTCGAACGGGACCTCCGTCGCTACGAGCGTAGCTTCGGCGATAGCGGCGCGGCGGACGGCCTTTTCCTCATCGGTGAGCTTGGGCATCCTGAAAGCGGCCGCAACGAGGTTATAAGCGTCGGTATCCTTATCGACCTGCTGAGTGAGCGCCTGATAGATGGGCGTGCCCTCGTCGATGACGCGCTGCGCTATGGGCCATTCCTCCTCATAACGCGCCTTGCTGGTGGTCTGCCCCGCGACCATGGTCACAAGGCCGGCGCCCTGAGCGCCGCAAAGCGCCGCCGCGCTTCCGCCGCCGGGGGCGGGTGCGTCGGACGCGAGGATATCGAGATATTCGGTAACTGTCATTTCGATGAGTTTCATTTGACTTCTTTTCCTTTCCTGATCACTTTAATAGCTTTGTTTGTGCCCATCCGGTAAACGAGGTAGTCAAGATCCTCCGCATCCCAGATGACGAGATCGGCCTGCTTGCCGGGTTCGACCGTACCGAGCGAAGCTCCCCGGTCAACCGCGCACGCGGCGTTTATCGTGACCGCGGCGAGCACCTCTTCCGGGGTCATGCGGTATTTGAGGTAGCCGAGATTCATGCAGAGCTGAAGATCGTTCGACGGGCAGGAGCCGGGGTTGAAATCCGTGCAGATCGAAACGGAAACGCCGGCTTCGATCATCTTCCTTGCGGGAGCGAACTCCTTGTTCAGATACAGCGAAGTTCCGGGCAGGAGACATGCGATCGTTCCGCCCCTCGCCATGGAGGATATTCCCGCGTCGTCTATCGCGATGAGGTGTTCCGCGCTGGTCGCGCCAATCTCACCCGCGAGGACCGAGCCGCCTATCGCGTCGATCTCGTCCGCGTGGATCTTGGTCTTGAAGCCGTATGCCGCCCCGTAGGTAAGCATCTTACGCGACTGCTCGACGTCGAACACGCCAGTCTCGCAGAAGACGTCCACGAATTCGCAGAGCTCGTCTTCGGCCACGAGCGGGAGTATCTTGGTACAGACGTACTCGATATACCCGTCGGGATCGCCCTTGAACTCGGGAGGAACGGCGTGCGCCGCCATGAAGGTCGGTATCACGTTGAAGCCGCCCTCGTCTTTTAGACGCCTTATCACGCGCAGCTGCTTCAATTCATTTTCCGCGTCGAGACCGTAGCCGGACTTCGCCTCGACTGTCGTGATGCCGTGATCGAGCATCTCCGAAAGCGCCTTTTCAGCCCTTTCGCAGAGCTCGTCCTCCGAGGCGTTCCTCGTCGCGATGAGGGTGTTTAGGATACCTCCGCCCGCCTGCAGTATCTCAAGATACGAAGCGCCGCGAAGCTTTAACGGTACCTCATGCTGACGCCAGCCGCCGAATATGAGGTGCGTATGAGCGTCGATAAGGCCGGCCGTCACAAGGCGGCCTTCCGCGTCGATCACGTTATCGCACTCGGGCGCTTCGCCGTTTTCATAGACGGCCTGTATCGTATCGTCGTTTATGAGCACGGCGGCGTTCTTTATGAGCTTCACGCCCTGATGCTGCGCCGCTCCGCGAAGGGGCTCATTGCCCTCCGCGGTAGCGAGCATGCCTATGTTCTTTATGAGCAGCATAGCCATCAGAGCATGTAGTTCTCGATGACCTGCTTATCGAAGTCGAAGCCCTCGAGCTGGAGGTAGTATTCGGCGGAATCGATGAGCGCCTTCATCGGAGTAAGGCCGATGACCTCGGTACCCGTTACCCAAACGCCCCAGCGGCGCGCCTCGGCCTTGGTGACCTCGACTACGCGGTAGAGCGGAGTGCGGTTGAAGTCGGTCATGTTGATAGAGACCTGCGCGTACTTCCTTTCGGGAGTGCCCTTTTCGGGATCGGCGGGGATCTCGATAAGGAAGCCGTTGGACTTTACGCAGTCGAAGCCGCCGTTCTTGCGGCGGATGATCTTCGCGATGGACTTCGCTATCTCGACATTATCCGTTGAAAGGTTGATGTTGAAAGCGACGAGCGGCATGCGGCAGCCGACGGCCGTGCAGCCCGCGGTGGGATGGCAGAACGCGCCGCCGAAATCGGGGGTCCACATAGGATCCTTGACCTTTTCGGGCATGGCCTCGAACTGGCCCTTCCTGATATCGGCGAGGTTGACGCGGTGCGGCGCGGAAGCGGAATCCTCATAGAGGAACACGGGCACTCCGGCCTCTTCCCACATACGCTGACCGAGCACTTTGGAGTACTCGACGGTCTCCTCCTTGGTGCAGTCCTTCAAGGGGATGAGCGGGCACACGTCCACGGCGCCCATCCTGGGATGCTCGCCCTTATGGTGGTTGAGGTCGATGAGCTCGACGGCCTTCTTCGCGAGAGCGACAGCGGCGTTTATGACGCCTTCAGGGCTGCCCATGAAGGTGATGACGCTGCGGTTATGGGAAGCGTCGGAGGAATAATCGAGGAGCGTTACGCCCGCGGTGTTCCTTATCTGGTCGACGCAGGCCTCTATGACCTCATGGTTCCTGCCTTCGGAAATATTGGGTACGCATTCGATGATCTTTGCCATTTTTATTCGTCTCCTTTTGGATAGTGATTACATGTCCTCGGTCATCTTTTCGATGAGCTTATCGTCCACGAGATACGGGATGGTGATATGAGCTTCGCCCTCATGCTTTTTGTTGTATTCCATGGAGGTCTCTATGGAATGGGGGTTCCTCGCCCACGCACGGCGCGCCACGCCGCCCATGACGTCCCACATCATAGCGGACTTGATGATATTGTCGACCCTCTCGGAGCCGTCCAGAACGAGGCCGAAGCCGCCGTTGATGGACTTGCCGATGCCTACGCCGCCGCCGTTGTGCAGCGCGCAGAGGCTCATGCCGCGCGCGGCGTTGCCGGCGAAGCACTGCACAGCCATATCGGCCATTACGTTGGAGCCGTCCTTGATGTTCGCGGTCTCGCGGAAGGGGGAATCGGTGCCGGAAACGTCGTGATGGTCGCGGCCGATCATGACGGGGCCGATCTTGCCCTCTCTGACCATCTCATTGAAGCGGAGCGCGATGCGGGTGCGGCCCTCGGCGTCCTGATAGAGTATCCTCGCCTGAGTGCCGACGACAAGCTTGTTCTTTTCGGCGTCGCGGATCCAGTTGTAATTGTCGCGGTCCTGGAAGCGGCGTTCGGGATCGATGCAGTCCATCGCGGCGTGGTCGGTCGCGATAAGATCGGACTCCTTACCGGAGAGGCAGACCCAGCGGAACGGGCCGTAACCGTAATCGAAGAGCATCGGGCCCATGATATCCTCAACGTACGAGGGGAATATGAAGCCGTCCTTCTCGTCGTGTCCGTTCTTCGAGATCTCCTTAACGCCCGCGTCATATACGGCCTTCATGAATGAATTGCCGTAATCGAAGAAGTATGTGCCCTCCTTCTTGAGCGCGCAGATCGCGTCGAAATGCCTGCGCAGCGAAGCGTCAACGGCCTTCCTGAACTTTTCGCGGTCGGTATGCAGGAGCTCCGTCCTCTGCTCGAAGGTGTAACCGACGGGGCAGTAACCGCCGTTATACACGTTGTGGCAGGAGGTCTGGTCGGAGAGCAGATCGATCCTGAAACCGCGTTTGACGGCAGCCTCCAAGAGATCGACTATATTGCCGTGGTATGCGATGGAGATTGTCTCGCCGCTTGCCCTGTGCTCCTCCGCTATGCGGAAGACCTCGTCAAGATCGTCGGAGATCATGTTGACCCAGCCCTGGTTCAAGCGGGTCTCTATGCGGCTGCGGTCGACCTCCGCGAATACGCCGACGGCGTTCGCGATATTCGCCGCCTTGGGCTGAGCGCCGCTCATGCCGCCGAGGCCGGAGGACACGAACACGCGGCCGGTAAGATCGCCGGATTCGGGGATGCCGAGCTCCTTGCGGCCGGCGCCCAGTATCGTATTGAACGTGCCGTGGACTATGCCCTGCGGGCCGATGTACATCCAGCCGCCCGCGGTCATCTGACCGTAGTTGGCGACGCCCATCTCCTCCGCTATCTCCCAATCCTCAAGATTGTCGAACATGCCGACCATCATGGAGTTGGTGAGTATCACACGGGGCGCTTCGGGCTTGGAGGGGAACAGACCTACGGGATGACCGCTCTCCAATACGAGGGTCTGGTGATCGGTGAGCTCCTCCAGATACTTCTTTATCAGGCGATACTGGAGCCAGTTCTGGCAGGGCTGACCGGTCTCGCCGTACGTAACGAGTTCATAGGGATAGAGCGCGATCTCGAAATCGAGGTTGTTGTCGATCATTACCTGGAACGCCTTGCCCTCTATGCAGTTGCCCTTGTACTCGTCGATGGGCTTGCCCCAGATGCGTCCTTCGGGACGGTAACGATAGGCGTATATGCGGCCGCGGGTCTTGAGCTCCTCCAGAAACTCGGGAGCCAAAACCTCATGCAGCTCTTCGGGAACATAGCGGAGAGCGTTGCGCAGTGCGAGCTGCGTCTGCGCCTTTGTCAGGCGGAAGCCCCTGTCGGGAGCGCGGCGCTTGCCCTCTTCAAACTTCGGATACTCGGGAAGGACCGCGTCGAGCTTGATAGTCATCGCGCCGGAGATCTTGCTGTTTTCCATAGCTTAATTCCTTTCTGTACATTTAACGGGGGCAGAAACTGCCCCCGATCATAATCATTTGAGTTCGCCGCAGACGGCCTCCGCTGCGGGAACGATCGCGTGCGCCTTGATGAGCTCATCGGCGGCGGCGAGATTGGGATACATCACGACGTCGACCTCGTTTGCGGGGATGCGGCTGTCGATGAGATCATAGACCGCCTTCGTAGCGGGAGCCATCTGCCCCTTGCCCTCCTCGCTCCTGAGCCACAGCGCCTGATGCGCGGTGACGAGCTCTATCGCGATCACCTTCTGCGCGTTGTCGAGGATCATGCGCGCCTTCCTTGCGGCGGTGGTGCCCATGGAGACGTGATCCTCCTGATTTGCGGAGGAAGGTATCGAATCGACCGACGCGGGATGGGCGTAGACCTTGTTTTCGGATACCATGGAGGCGGCCGAATACTGGGCGATCATGAAGCCGGAATTGACTCCGCCGTGCTTCGCGAGGAACGCGGGAAGACCGAATGAGAGAGCGGGATTGACCATGCGCTCCGTCCTGCGCTCGGAAACGTTCGCGAGCTCAGATACCGCGATGCCGAGGAAATCGAACGCGAGCGCCATGGGCTGGCCGTGGAAGTTGCCGCCGGAAATGACCTCGTCCTCATCCGGGAATATGATGGGGTTGTCGGTAACGGCGTTGATCTCACGCTCGACTGCGGCCTTGACGTAATTGATCGCGTCGCGGCTGGCGCCGTGGATCTGCGGGACGCACCTTATAACGTAGGCGTCCTGAACCTTATCGGGCTGGGTGCGAAGAGCGAGCTCGGAGCCTTCAAGAAGCTTCAAAAGGTTTTCGGCGGCGTCCTTCTGACCCTGATGGCCGCGGACGTCGTGCACCTTATGGTCGAAAGCTGCCTTTATGCCGAGCTGCGCCTCCGCAGTCATTGCGGCGGCGATATCGGCGGTCTTCATGAGATCGAGCGCGTCTATCGTGCAGAGCGAGCCTATCGCTGTCATTATCTGCGTGCCGTTGATGAGGGCAAGACCCTCCTTTGCGGCAAGCTCTATCGTGGGGATGCCGGCCTTAGCCATGGCCTCCTTACCGCTCATGCGGACGCCCATATACTCCGCTTCGCCCTCGCCGAGCATTACGAGAACCATGTGCGAAAGGGGCGCGAGATCGCCGCTGGCGCCCAGAGAACCCTTCTCGGGGATGATGGGATGAACGCCGGCGTTGAGCATGGCGAGAAGGGTCTCTATCGTGGAGAGCCTTATCCCGCTGTGACCCCTTGAGAGGGCGTTGCAGCGAAGGAGCATCGCGGCCCTTACCTCCTCCGTGGGAAGGGGGCTGCCCATACCGCAGGAGTGCGAGATAATAAGATTCCTCTGGAGCTGAGCCGTCTCGTCCGCGGGGATGAAAGTATCGGAGAACTTGCCGAAGCCTGTAGTGAGGCCGTATATGACGGCTCCTTCCTCAAGCTTCTTTTCGACATAGGCCCTCGCCTTATTGACATTCGCCTTCGCCTCGTCGGACATTACGACCTTTTCAAAGCCGCGCGCGACCGCGGCGACCTCATCCAACGTTAAGGATCTGCCGTCGATAACAACTGCCATTGCTCAATTTCCTTCTTCCTTCTGAATTATTGGTTCAACTGTTTTATTATATCGCAAAGGGGCATAAAGGTCAAGGCTCGCGGGGCTGTATATTGCTTGGGATGAAACGCAGAAAAAGCGGTTTGCGGCATATCGCGCGTGTGCGCGTCATATCGTTTTTTGAGGATCGGAAAGGAGGAAGCCGCATGGAGATAAGGCGCAGAAGAAGATCGTCCGCGAGAAGAAGGAACGCCTCCGGAGGCGCTTTGCGCGCGTTCGTGCTGCTTGTTCTGTTCGGGGCGGCGGTATACCTGCTGCTAGGCTCCGGCGCTGGGCAAAGACTGAAGGAGAGCATGGCGTATTCTCTTATCGACAGCTGCAGGGGAAAGCTCGCGTCCACTCCCGTTCCCACCGTTCCGGGCGGGATATCTCAGATAATGACCGATACCCCCTCCCCCACGGTGGCGCCGACCGGCGAGACGGCAAGCGTCAGCCTGCCCGCGCTCGAGGTCTATATGCTCCAGATGGGCATATTCGATGACGCCGAGAGCTGCGCGCCTTACGCCGAGGCGCTCAAAGCCAGGGGCGCCGCGGGCCTTGTTTACGACGACAGCGGCAGCCTCAGGCTCATAGCGGCGGCATACTCCGACGAGGCTTCGGCCGAGAGCGTCCGCGCACGGCTTGCGGACGAGGGCCATCCGTGCACGGTGTTCAAGCTCACCCGCTCGGGCGTTGAGCTTTTGATCACGGCTTCGGAAGACAGGCTGCTCCCTGTAAGGACCGCTTTCGGATATTCGTACGACCTCGTCGCGGAGCTCGACGCGCTCGCACTCGACTTCGACGCGGAAACGCGAAGCATCGAATACGGGCAGGGCCTGCTCGCCGAGATCCGTCTGAACGCGCAGAACGCCGCGAGCGGGATCGCGGACGCGGCGGAGCTCAACACGATGCTCTCGCATGTGAGCGGGTACTATTCGGATATCATCGGCTTTATCCGTGAGGCGGCTTCCTCCTCCGCCTCGCGAACTGAGTTTTCCTCCGCATTGAAGGAACTGCGCATAAAAGCGGCGTTAAGATACGCCGAGCTTTTGGGCGATATAGGCGGCTGAGACCGATTCTTAAATTATCCAATGGGCAGCTTAGTTTTTGTAATTGAAAAAGAATTACTGCTTTTCCTGTTTGTAATTGTATATAATATTTATGGTTTGTTTTCATTGAAATAAAAATATCATAGAAAAAATAGAGAAATCTGCGAGTGTTAACATAAAATTAACGAAATTGTGAAAAAAATGCTTGACAGACAATTTACATGCTATATAATGATTGTAATTTTATCGGAAGGGGGTTTCTGTATGATAATCAAGGACGTGTCGGCGGCTGAGCTCGAAGTCATGACCAAGATCTGGGAAGCGGACAAGCCGACCACGATCAAGGACGTTTGGCAGACTATCGGTGAAAACAAGTGGACATACCAGACAGTACAGACCTTCGTTAATCGCCTCCATATGAAAGGCTTCATAGAGATGGTCGGTAAACGTGTCAGGAGCTTCGAATACGTTCCCTGCGTGACCCGTGCGGAATACATAGCTCTTACAAAGGGGCATCTGTTCAACGGTGAGCCCGGCGCTTCGGTCTCGGATCTTGTCAGAGCGTTCTACGCGAACGGCAACGTTACCGAGAAGGATATCGATGATATCGCGGCATGGCTCGGGGAGGTCCGGTAGGACACCTTTTTTCGCCCATAAAGGAGACTGAGCGATCGGTCTCTTTTGTTTTTGGAAACAGCAAAAACAGAAAGGCCGGGGTCTTCCCCGGCCTTTACGCTCATATCGCTGTCATTCCCTGAAATACTCCTGGAGGCGGTCGAGCCTGACCTCCGTCTCAGAACCGTCGGCCATGCATTTGACCTTGACGGAACCGACTTCAAGTTCCTCATCGCCGATCGCGACGGTGTACTTTGCGCCGAGCTTGTTCGCGTACTTGAACTGCGCCTTGAAGCTCCTGTCCATGTGATCGAACTCAGCGGAAACGCCCGCCTTTCTCAGCTGCTGAACGAGTGCGAACGCCTTTCTCCTCGGCTCTTCGCCGTTGGCGGCGAAATAGACCACGAGCTCCGGATCGTCCGGGAAGACGACGCCGTTCGTCTCCATGACCGCGATAAGGCGCTCCATTCCGAGGCCGAAGCCTACGGCGGGAAGCTGCTGCCCGCCGAGCTCCTCTATGAGCCCGTTGTAGCGGCCGCCCGCGCAGACGGCGCCCTGCGCGCCGATGCGGTTGGAGATGACCTCGAACACAGTACCGGTGTAATAATCGAGGCCGCGCACGATATCGGGATCGAGCACGTACTCCGCGCCGGCGGCGTCAAGACAGGCCTTCACTCCCTCGAAATGCTTCCTGCAGTCGTCGCAGAGATAATCGATTGTGCGGGGGGCGTTCTTCACTATCTCGCGGCAGCGGGGCTCCTTGCAGTCGATGATCCTCATGGGGTTCTTCTCAAAGCGGCCTCGGCAGGTCTCGCACATCTCGCCAAGATACCCTGATAGATACTCCTTAAGAGCGGCGTTGTAATCCCTGCGGCATTCGGGGCAGCCGATGCTGTTTATGTGCAGGGAAAGATCCCTGACTCCGAGCTTCTCAAAGAGCGTGAGCGCGAGAAGTATCACCTCCGCGTCCGTTTCCGGAGCGTAGGAGCCGACCGTCTCGATGCCGAACTGATGATGCTCCCTGTACCTGCCCGCCTGGGGCTTCTCGTAGCGGAAAGTGGGCGAATTGAGATAATAGAGCTTCTGAGGCATCGGCTCGTTGAAGAGCCTGTTCTCTATAAAAGCGCGCACCATTCCCGCGGTACCCTCGGGCTTTAGGGTTATCGACCTTCCGCCCTTGTCGAGGAACGTGTACATCTCCTTCTGTACGATATCCGTCGTGTCGCCGACGCCGCGAAGGAACAGTTCGGTATGCTCTATTATCGGCGTGCGAAGCTCACGCGCGCCGTAAACTGCGCAAAGATCGCGCATTGTCTTTTCGATATAGTGCCATTTGCGGCTTTCGGCCGGGGTAACGTCCTTTGTGCCTTTTGGCGCCTGAATCTGCTGCATTTTATCCTCCTGGTCAAAACCCTTATCGGGGGTCATTCTGTCTCAATCGGTACGCCGAACAGCTCGGTGACCGTGTTTTGTTTTATTACGCCGTATTTCCTGAGCTCAAGCTCCACAGTCACGGGAGCTATGGTCTTTCTTGCGGTATCGTTTATTATCTGCCTCATCGAGGCCATATTCGCGTATTCATACATGTTTGCCGACAAGCCGTCGAAGCAGATATGGAGCACGCCGTCCTCCACCCAGTGCGCCTGTGAGGTCTCTATCGCAAAGTATAGGGTCTGATCGGCGTCCATCAGCGCTTCGTGCAGCCTGGAGTAGAGCTCGTCCCCATCGGGCGTTGCGTCCGGTACCGAAACGAGGCCGGGCGATGGCGCCTCCTGTTTCACCGGCTTCTGCGGAGCGGGCTCCGGCTGCTCGTCACGGATCGGCTCAGGCTGACGCTGCGCGGCCGATGCGGCCTTTATCGCCTCTGCCGAAACGTTCTTGAGCTTGTTTTCGAGCTCGTTGAGCCTGTCGCTCATTGCTATGAACGAGGCTTCGTCCTGCGGGCGAATTATACGGAGCATCGTGCTCTCGACAAGCGCGCGGGGAGTTGTCACGAGTTTGAGATCGAGCTGGAGCTTCAAAAGCTCCTCCACGGCGCGCTCCGCCCTCTCCTTTGATATGCGGGCGGCCTGCTCGCGGTAGTCGCGCATCATCTCGCCCGTGCAGTCGAGTATGTCCCTGCAGTCGCCGCAGATCTTTGTCAAAAGCAGCGCCCTGAAATGCGAAGCCATATCGAGCGCGAACACGCCGAGGTCGCGGCCGCTCGTGACTACGTCGCCAACGAGGCGCATGACCTGCGCAGCGTCGGAGGCGATGACGGCGTCCGCCATCTTGAACAGAAAGCCGGTGTTGACGCTTCCGAGCACGCTCATTACGTCGTCCGCGGAGACGTTGTCCCCACAGAAGGAGAGGCACTGATCCGCTATCGAAAGGCAGTCGCGCATGCCGCCCTCCGCGGCCCTCGCTATCGCGATGAGGCCCTCATCCTCTATATGGGCGCCTATTGAGGAGAGCGAGCGCTTCATCGATCCGACCATATCCGATACGGAGAGGCGGTGGAACTCGAACCTCTGGCATCTTGATACTATCGTCGCGGGGAGCATCTGCGGCTCCGTCGTGGCAAGTATGAACACGACGTGCGCGGGCGGCTCCTCCAGCGTTTTCAAAAGGGCGTTCGAGGCGTTCTTCGTGAGCATGTGCGCCTCGTCGATTATATAGACCTTGGTCTTAAGATGGAGCGGGGCGAACTCCGCGCGCTCGATGAGCGCCCTCATCTCCTCCACGCGGGAGTTGGACGCGGCGTCCATCTCGATTATGTCGACGTTGTTTTCCGAAAGGCAGGCTTCGCATTTGCCGCAGGGCTCGCCGTTTTCCGGCGAAAGGCAGTTGATGGCCTTTGCCAGTATCCTTGCCGTGCTCGTTTTGCCCGTTCCGCGGCTGCCGCAGAACAGATACGCGTGCGCGACCCTGCCGCTCCTTATCTGATTGAGCAGTATCGTCGTGATATGCGGCTGTCCGATTATCTGCCCGAATCTTTCCGGGCGGAACTTGCGGTATAATGCGCTGTATGCCATTTATTTATCCTCTGCGGCTTTCAGCGGCCAGCGGATGACCTCATTCGCTCCGTCTGTCCACAGCCTTTCGATATTGTAATACTCCCTTTCCTCAGGATAGAAGATGTGCAGGAGCACATATCCGAAATCGAGCACGATCCATCTTCCCTCGGTATAGCCCTCGTTGCGGCGCAGAGTGAGCCCCGCCTCGGGGTATTTCTCGAGCACCTCGTCGCAGATGGCCTTGACCTGGATAACGGACGTGCCGCTGCATATTACGAACCAGTCGGCGACTATGGTCTTGTCCGCGACGTCGATCGCGATGATATCGGTCGCCTTCTTGTTATCGAGGATGTCGAGCAGCTTTATCACCTGCTCCCTCTCCTCCGCTCTTATGCGCAGCTCGATCTCGTTGGGGAAAATATCGTTATACATCATTATCCTCCGTATTTGTTCTCATTTCGTTTTCAAGATAGTCCATGACCGCCTGAGTGGAGGGGTTGATCGCCCGCCCGCTCATCACGGTGTATTCGGCCGAATGCCGCATCACGAGCAGCATGGCGCGGTTGATATCGATATATGCTATGTCGCGGATCTCGTCCACGCCCTCGAACTCCCTTGTGGGCTCTATCTTATCGGCGACATAGATTATCTTATCGAGCAGGCTCATCCCCACGCGGCCGAGCGTGTGGTTCTTTATCGCCTGAAGTATCTCCGGGTCGGTCACGCCGTATTCCTCACAGGCAAGCACGGCGCCTAAGCGGGCATGGATGAGATACGGGTTGTTCTTCTCCTCCTCCGTGAGATCGTAGCAGTGCTCCGAGCAGTATTCGAGAAGCTCCTTGTTGGGCAGCTTCACGCAGTCGTGAAGGAGCGCGGCCGTTCTCGCCTTTTCGGTATCGACGCCGTAGCGGGCGGCAAGCTTCACGGCTTCGCACGCGGTGAGCATCGTGTGGTTGAGGCGCTTGCGCCTCAACAGTTTGGAAAGCCTCGATCTTATCTCGACGACCTCCTTGGGCATGTAGAGGGCGTTCGTGTACATGTAATGCTCCGTCGGCCTTGCGACGAGCATATCCACGGGCAGCGCATCCCTCATGCGGCGCCTGACCTCCGTCGATGAGATATCCGGGCCGTCGAAGCTCGAGAGCAGCACACGGCCGCAGAACCGTTCCTCGATGGAATCGGCGATCGCGCGCATGTCGCGGCGCTCATCCGGGCGGGAGACCGCGACGAGCTTCGCCATGGAGAGTATCCGCTCCGGCTCGCGCCAGAGGGGAAAGTTTTCGAGCATGTCGCCGCCGACGATAAGGAACAGCTCCGCGCCGCGGTACTGACCCTTGTAATGGGCGACGGTATCGACGGTGAAGCTCTTCCCCTCGCGCTTCAGTTCCACGTCGGAGGCTGTGATCCCCTGCTCGTGCTGAAGGGCCGATTCGAGCATGCGGTATCGGACGGAACCCGGGGTACGATCCGGATCCGGCTTATGGGGCGGATCCGCGGCAACGACCATAAAGAGCTTGTCTAAGCCAAGCTCGTCACGTACGGATCGCGCCGTCCATATATGTCCCAGATGGACCGGGTCGAAAGTACCCCCGAATATACCTATCTTCATAATAAATGATTATACAACATTTTATCGGGTTTGTGAATAGCGATTCCAAAAATCGGAAAGAAATGAGGTATGGGACCGAAAAGCGATAAAAGAGCCGGCGAGCTGAACAGGTTATTCAGGATAACGTTCCGAAAGGGGCGGCGCAGGGCGGCGTTCGTCATCGATACGGCGTTCGCTTTCCTGATACTCGTTTTGGTGCTTTGGATAATTGTCCGACCGCATTTCAAAAACCGAACTGCAGCCGCGCTCGTCACGGCGTCGTCGTTTTCGATAATACTCTGCTCATGTATTATTATCGACCGCGAAAGGTACGCGCGCCATATCGTGAAGCTTGAAATGGAGGCGCGTCTGCGCGCGGCGGAGACCAAGCTGCTGCTCGACCCCTCCCCCGCGCTTGACGAGATACATAGGACGGATCGCCTCAAGGTGTTTCGCGGCGCGGACAGTCTCACGGCTGACGATCTGCTACTGCTCATAAAGGAGTGCGAGTATCCGCTGACTGTCGTGACTGCCGCAGCTCCGACGGAAAAAGCGCGTTCCGTGATGGCGGCGCTTCCCGGTAAGGTCGAGGTCGTATCCCCCGCCCAAAGGCTCGGCGAAAGGATATTCGAGCTCTATCCCGTCTCGCGGGAGGAGGCCGAGGAAGCGATCATAAAAGAGCATTCCGAACTGTTGAAAAAACCCGATATCAAGGCGGTTTTCGCGCTGACGCGGGAACGGGCGTTCCGATACTTTTCTGTCGGAGCGGGGCTCTTGCTGCTTTCGTTTTTTGTAAAGCGCGGGCTGTATTTCAGAGCGGTCGCCTCGATCTGCTTCGGCCTCGGCGGGGCTGCGGCGATACGGGACGCCGCAGCTAAAAAATCCGGCACAGAAAAAGGCCGCGGGTGAACGCGGCCTTGATATTAGTTCGTTTTATTCAACGAAATCGAACTCCCAATCGCCGAGCCTTATAGTGCAGCCCTCCTTGGCGCCCTTCTCGCGCAAAGCGTCGACTATGCCCTCCTTCACGAGGAGCTGCTGGAAGCGGCGCATGGAGATCTCATCCTCCGCGTTGGTGGTATCGAGCAGGTATTCCACGGTGCCGCCCGATACTGTGAACACGCCGTCCTCCTCCTCGATCGTGAAGCCGCGCTCGTACTCGTCCTCCTGGATAAGCTCCTCCTCCTCGAAGGCGCGTGTTTTGGGCAGTGTCTTGAGCTTGGCTGCTATCGCGTCCATGAGCGGTTCGAAGCCGGAGACGGTCGCCGCCGATACGGGGAATATGGGGACGTCCTCATCTTTAAGTTCCTCACGGAGCCTTAAAAGATTCTCCTCCGCCCCCGTTATGTCCATCTTGTTAGCCGCGACGAACTGCGGCAGGGCATGGAGCGCGGGGCTGTAATCATACAGCTCCGACCTTATGGTATAGTAGTCCTCGATGGGATCCCTGTCCTCCGAGCCGGAGATATCGATGACGTGTACGAGCATGCGCGTGCGCTCGATATGCCTGAGAAACGCGCGGCCGAGGCCCGCTCCCTCCGCGGCGCCCTCGATGAGCCCGGGGATATCCGCAAGCACGAACGAGGACTCGTAGCGCTTTACAACGCCGAGATTCGGGGTGAGAGTCGTGAAATGATAATTCGCGATCTTCGGACGCGCGCTCGTGACGACGGACAGTATCGTGGATTTTCCGACGTTGGGAAGGCCGATAAGTCCTACGTCCGCTACTGTAAGGAGCTCCAACTCGACCTCGTATTCCTTCAGCTTCTGTCCGGGCTGAGCGTATTTGGGCGCCTGCTTCGTGGGAGTGGCGAACCTTGCGTTGCCCTTGCCGCCCCTGCCGCCCTTTAGCACGCATTTTTCATAGCCGGAGCAGCTTACGTCGGCGATTATCTTGCCGGATTCGACGTCGCGCACGCGCGTGCCGACGGGAACTAATATCCTTATATCGGCGCCGTTCTTGCCGGTCTGCATGCGGGCCCTTCCGTTTTCGCCGCGCTCCGCTCTGAAATGCTTCGTGAACCTGAAATCAAGGAGCGTATCGGTATTGTCGTCCGCGACGAACCAAACGCTGCCGCCCGTACCGCCGTCGCCGCCGTCGGGGCCGCCGCGGTTGACGTATTTTTCGCGGTGGAAACTGGAGCAGCCGTCGCCGCCGTCGCCCGCTTTTATAAAAATGTGTATCTTATCTACAAAGTTCATTCGTTACTCCTTCGCAGCCCTGTAATACCTGCACAGCTCCCTGATCATGCATTCCCCGCAGGCGGGCTTTTTCGCATGGCAGACCCTTCTGCCGTGGAATATGAGCCAGTGGTGCGCGATCGACCACTCGTCCATGGGTATCGCCTCCATGAGCTGCGCCTCGGTGTTTTCGACATTCTTTGCGGAAGCCAATCCGATGCGGTTCGACACCCTGAATACATGTGTGTCGACGGCGATAGCGGGCACTCCGAACGCGTTGGAAAGCACGACGCTCGCGGTCTTCCTTCCGACGCCCGCAAGGGACTCCAGCCCCTCCCGCGTGGAAGGCACTACGCCTCCGAACCTTTCCGCTATGTCGCGGCAGGCGGAGACGATGTTCGCCGCCTTGTTGTGATAGAAGCCGCAGGAACGGATCAGGGGCTCGATCTCCTCAGGCTCGGCCTTTGCAAGATCGACAGGCGTGGGATATGCCGCAAAGAGCGCGGGCGTCACCCGGTTCACCTGCTTGTCCGTGCACTGGGCGGAGAGTATCGTCGCGATAAGCAGCTCATAGGGATTCGTGAAATCGAGCTCCGGCGCGGCGTCGGGATGCTGCATGGCAAGCCCGTCGAGCACCGCTCTGCGCCACGAGGCGATATCTTTTTTGTTTTCTTTCGTTTCCATACGCATAAAATACCATATTTCATGCCGTTTGTCTACAACGATTTGGGCTTCATCTGCCGTTCAGCATCCCCATAAGCTTCATAGGATCGGCGCCGCCAGCCATCGCGTTTTTCAGCTGCATTACCGTCCTTATCATGTTGAGGCTGTTCACGGCTCTGTCGATGCCAGCGTCCCCCGTTTGCGGTATCCCCGAGCCCATCACAGGGCTTTGAAACGGCGCCTGCCTTACCGGCTCCTTAAAGCTCTGCCGTGCGGGAGGCGCGATCTGGGGAGCTCTGAGGCTTTCTATGCTTTCGAACGGTATCCCGAAGCCCTCCCCTATGCGGCGGATCTCGTTTGGGGCCGCAAAGGGGAGCATCGCCGCAAGAAACGCGCGCACCTGCTCCGCGCCCTGCTCCTCACGGATGCGTCTTGCGATCCTGAGCATGGGCGAGGGCTCCTCCTGCTTCTGCGTCCCGGCCGACCGCGGGGCAGTCCTTGATGGTATCCGCTGCATAAACACACCTCCCGTCACAGTCCATTATATTCGCGGCGGGATCGTATCGTGCAGACGCGGCATAGAATAACGTGAGGAATAAAAGGAGGCAGATATGAAAAGGAGCCTTAGGGACAGCATCGCAAAAAAAGAGCCCGCCGAAGCGGGACCCGAAAGGAACAACGTCGGCAGGAGCGTGAACGAGCTTATGAACGAATACTCCGGCATGAGCGAAAACGAGCTCATGCGGGAGCTGATCGCCGCAACGAGCCGCCAGAAGGCGGAGGGCAGCTTTGACAGCGCCGCGCTGCAGAAAGGCGTTAGTACGATACTGCCAATGCTGAATGAGGAGCAGAAGCGGAAGCTTTACGATATCCTGGGCAGGATATGATCACTCCCTTATAAAGCCCTCCTCCGCAAAATACCGGTGGAGCGTGCAGGTCATTCCGCCGTTTGAAAGCTTGCGGCGCCTGTCGGCCTTCTTGCCGTAAATGCGCTCGAAATCCTTATGGGATGTGATAATGTTCTTGTCCCAATGCGGAAGCGTATCGAACACCCGGCGCATCTCGCGATAGAGCTTTTCGGCCTCGCGCTTTTCCATGAGCCTTTCGCCGTAGGGCGGGTTGCAGACGATTATTCCGCTCTCGGCAGGAGCCTTGAACTCCGACAGCGGCTTGACCTCCCAGCGGACGGTGACGCCCGCCTTCTTGGCGTGTTTTTTGCATACGTCGATCGCGTGCGGATCGATGTCGCTGCCGAGGATATCCGGGGCGATATCGCGCACGAGATCGCGCGCCTCGCTGCGGGCGAGCTCAAAAGGCCTTCCCTGAGTAAACGCCCATTTTTCGGCGGCGAAGCTCCTTATAAGCCCGGGCGCCATATTGCGGGCGATCATTGCGGCCTCGATAGGCATTGTGCCGGAGCCGCACATGGGATCGACGAGCGGGATATCGCTGCTGTACCTTGCGAGCGTTACTATCGACGCGCCCAATGTTTCCGCTATCGGGGCGGCGACGTTCCAAGTCCTGTAACCGCGCCGCGAAAGCCCCGCGCCGCAGCAGTCGAGCGCAAGCGTCGCCTCGTCTCTTAGGAGGCCGACCTCGACGATTATCTCCTCTCCCTTTTCGGGGAGGGAGTTCACATGATACGCCGCAAAGAGCGAATCGACGATCGCTTTTTTGGTGATGCTCTGGCAGTCGGAAACGGCGAAGAGCTTGCTCTTTGCGGATTTTCCGTTGACGTGGATGAAGCTGTTCCTGCCGATATAGTCCTTCCATCTGATGGCGCGGACTCCTGAATACAGCTCTTCAAAGGTCTCGGCGTGAAACTCGCCGACTATCATGAGCACACGCTCCGCGGTCCTGAGCCAGAGGCAGGCCTTTGCCATTTCGAAATAGCCGCCGGCGAATATTATCTTTGCGTCGCTGACGGATTCGATCTCGATCCCGAGCGCGCGCAGTTCATCCGCGGCTACCGATTCAAGGCCCATTTTACACGTGGCGATAAACCTCATTCTTCCCCTCCGTCGATTTCCGCCGAGCCCGAGAGCACGGTGCGGACTATCCTGTTGATAGCGTTCATAATGCGCCTTTGGGTAACGCCGTAGCGCTCCGTGACGTCATCCCTTACCAGCACCCCGCACTGATCGCAGGCGAGGTATTCGACGGCGGCCGAAAGCGCGGCGGACTGCTCGTTGGTCATCCTGCGGAACACGCCGCGGGTGTTCGCGATAAAGCGCTCCACTATCCCGGCCGCGGTGTTCACGACCTCGCCGCTGTAAAGCTGCCCGGCCTTTTCGGAAAACCGCGGGAAGATATCGCAGTACTGCTTTGGGATATGGATATCCGAAAGATCGATGACGTTCACCCTGCCTTCGAGCAGACAGCCGTCGACCGTCGCGAAAAACGGCTCTGGCGCCTCCATGCGCTTCAAAATGCCCATGCCGTCGTTTATCACGGCTCGTCCGGCGTCGATATCGGCCATGACCTCCCTTATGAGAAGCTCCGCGCGCTTATCCCCCGCTACTCTAAGGAGATTGAGCATGGCGTGGGTGATGTTGAACTCGTGGAGAGTGAAGGCCCACTTTACGGTATCCCTGAAATCGGAGTCGCTCTCCCATTTCTCGCGGATCTCCATGACAGAGCATTCCTTATTGTCAAGGAGCTTTTTGGCCATTGAGATTATCCTGTCGAACGGGAGCTGGTACTGGATTATAGGACGCTCCTTGGCGAAGCCCTCCCCTTCCAAAGCTTCCGCGCAGCAGGCGCGGTGATACCTTGCTATATAGTCGTTCCTGTCTATCCTAAGGAGCTTATCGTATATGCGCGCGGCCTTTGCGTACTGCTTGAGCTTGATGAGCGAAACCGCGAGCCTGTGGTTGACGAGCGTATCATAGGGCAGGAGCTTCTGCAGCCTATCCGCGAACCTCAAAGCGAGCTCATTGCAGTTCGCCTCAAGGAGCGCGCCGTTTATGCGGAGCAGCTCCTCCGGCTGCTCGGAATCGCATTTTTCAAAGCGCTTGCAGACCTTTTTGATCTCAAGCTCGTTGTTCGCGGCCTTCGCGAACATGAGCTTTAAGCTGAGCGCGTGCCAGTTGTTCTCCTCAATTGTGAGCAAACGGTCGACATACGCCTCACCCTCCGCGTTCTCATGGCTGCAGAGGCATGCGAGCGCGAGCTCGTAGAGCACGCGGCAGTCGTCCGGATCCTTTTCATTGAGTGAGCGGAGTATGCGGGCAGAGCCTTCGAAATCGCTCATGTCGAACAGCTCGTGCGCTTTCTGCAGCTTTGCGTCGTACTCCGCGACGGAGGCGTCCGTGAGCGCGGGACCCTGCTCCTCCGCTGAATCGATGTAGTCGAGCGCGTCGAGCATAGCGTCCGTTCTTTCGGAGACCTCGTCCGTGAGATCGAGGAATCGGTTGAAACAGCCCTTGGCTCCTTCGAGCTCGCCCATACCCATAAGATTGAAGCCCACTATGCAGTAAGCGTCCTTTTTGAACTCCTCGTCCATGTGCATATAGGGTATCAGCATGCGGTTGGAGTCGTTGAACCGGGACATGTCGGTCAATACCTCGGCCGCGGCGAGCCTCGTATCGAGATCCTCCGGGTCGATGGCGAGCGCCTCGTTATACATGGCGATCGCGCTCACGGGGTCGTTTTGGGCGCGCTTAGCGTCCCCGCGCTTTGCGTAAAAAGCGGGGCCCTGCGCGAAATGCAGTATCTTTCCGCGGGTCGTGTTATCGGTTTGTCCGTTCCTCTCAGTCATCCTCTTCACGCCTCTGTGCTTCTTCGAGCAGAGACCTGAGTTCCTCTTCTTCAAACTTGTACGTTCTGTTGCAGAACCTGCATTTGAGCTCCGCGCCGCGATCCTTTTCGATCATGTCGGAAAGCTCGCTCTTGCCCAGCGAGATGAGCGCGGACTCTATCTTCTCCCGGCTGCAGTCGCATCTGAACTCCGGTACCGTCCTTTCTGTGAACTCCGGATGCAGCTCTCCGATGAGCTCGATTATCGCGCCCTCAAGATCCTCCCCCTCGTCGATAAGGCGGGTGAGGTTCGTGATATCCTGCGCCTTCATCTCTAGATAAGCGATGTCGCGCTCCGGGCAGAAGGGCAGCGGCTGCAGCATTATGCCGGAAGCCGCCCTGACCTCCCCCGTCGCGGGGTCGACCCTGACGCCGAGGTACACGAGCGAGGGCTGCTGCTCGCTGATTACAAAGTAGTTCGCGAAATCGTTGGCGATCTCTCCGTCCGCGATAGCGCAGCGGCCGACGTAGGGCTCCTTGAGCGATAGATCGCGTATCACGCGGATCTCGCCGTTTTTGCCGACGGCGCCCGATACGTCGAGCTTGCCGTTCTCCTTGAGCGGGAGCTCTACCGCAGGACAGTCGACATAGCCCTTAACGATACCGCCCTCATGCCCCACGGCGACGAAGCGGCCCGCCTTGCCGTCGCCGTCCAGTATCACGGTGAGGTTATCGGACTTGTTCTTGAGCTGAACGCTCATCATCGCGGTCTGCATCAGCAGACGCCCCAATGCGGCGGTGCATACGTGCGAAAGTCCGTGCGCCTGCCTTGCCGACTCAACGAGAGCACGGCCCGAGACGGCCGTCATATTGATGCTTCCCTCGCAGAGAAGCCCTCGGATCAGCCTGTCTTCCTTGATATTCGAATCAGTTTCCATATTATCGATCCTCTGTTTATTATCAGCTGTTTTTTCTTGCGATGAACTCGATCCTCTCCTCGTCCTCCGAGGGAGGCCCGTCCTTCAAAAACCCGCGCGCTTTCCACGAGAAGCCCGCTTCCTCAAGCCAAGAGCCGAGCTCGCGAACGGAATGCGCACGCTGGATATGCGTTTCGTCGAAGCGCTCGTAGAGCTCGCCCTTCCTGACGAAGAACGAAAGCTCCATGCGGATCAGCTTCGAGCCTTCGTCGTAGGTGTTCTGCCAAAGATACGCCGCGTCCATGCCGTTGTCGGTGAAGCTGTTGTTCCCGAGTATCGCCGAAAGCTTGTGCCTTGAAGAAACGTCGAATATGAGCATGCCTCCGGGCTTCAATACATCCGCCGCAGAGCGGAAGAAGCGAAGCACGTCCTCGCGGCTCAGAAGGTAGTTCACGCCGTCGCAGCAGGAGAGCACGCAGTCGACCTTTTTGTGGCTTGCGAGGGAGCGCATATCCATCCGCGCAAAGCGGAGCCACGGCGCGCCGACGCCGCACTCGCGCATCTTTTGGGAGGCGACAATCAGCATATCCTCCGAGATATCGGTGGCCGTGACGGTGAAGCCGCGCCTTGCGAGCCTTATGCTGATCTCTCCCGTGCCGCAGCCGGCCTCGAGCACGTTGGCGCCGTCCGGGATCAGATCGGCAATGTGATCCGCCCAGGCGCCGTAGTCGACGTCCGACATGAACTTATCGTATAGGTTTGCGAGTTTTCCGTACTGCATAAGCGTATAATAGTACATAAAAACGGCTTTGGCAAGTCCCGGTTCAAAAGGCGCCTGTCAATGCCGTTTCGGTTTCGTCAGGATCTTTCGTCACATGCGATAGATCTTATACTTGCCGCGCCTTCTGGGGTTGCGGCGCCTCGATCTGCTCGTCGCGAGGAGGCGGATTACGATTATGAGCGCTATGGCGAGCACACCGATCAGTATCCAGAACAGCAGACCGTCCCCGTCGCTCCTGTGCAGATAGAGGCCGTTCGAAATGAGCTGATAGCCCGTGCCGTTCTCGTAGAATGTCCAGACCATGTTGTCCGCGACCTGAGAGGTGATGTTCCCCTGCTCATCCGTTACGACCGGGACAGCGGCGAGGCTCCTGCCCTTTTTCACGGCCTGGAGCGCCCTTCCCTGCGAGACTATGACGTAGCTTTCGCCCGCCTCGGCGTTTTCCGAATAAACGTAGGATACGCTGCCGTCTTCATCCGTGACGCGCTTGTAAAGCATGAGGTCGTACGTGACGCCGGGCACCCTTGCGGAGCGGAACACCTCTCCGTCGCAGAAGAGGTAATGCCATTTGAGCTCCTTCATGGTGAACATGGTGTTCTTGTAGTAGACCCAGACGGTGTACTCCGCGTCGCCGCCGTTCTTGCTCACGGTGAGGTTGCATACGTCGCGGCTGCCGGAGGAATTGTCCTTTATGATATCGGATTGCTTGCCGTTGTTCCCCTTCTGATCGGAGCCTACCGCGGTAGTGGCGATGAGATCGCCCGTATAGAAGGGCTGGCCGTTGCAGAGCAGCGTCGCAGTGCCGAGCTTGTCCCCGATGGAGATGGGGGCCTTCACGGCGTCGGGATCGAGCTCCGGCTCCTCCCATGAGAAGCTTTGATCCGTAATGCCCGAAAGGTCGCTCAAAGCGCCCTTTATCTCAAGCTCCGAGATATCGACCTCCGCGGTGACGACGCCGTTCGCGGGATCGTCGGGATCGAAGCCGGTGGACTGCACGTTGAACGAATAGGGCACGTTGAAATGCGCCATATCGTAGGACACATACTGCGCGAAGCCGTATTCGAAGAGCAGCTTTGCGTTATGGAAGCGGTAATACGGGCTCGTGACGTAGTTGTTCGGATCGCCGAAGAGCACCGTGATCAGCGTGACGCCGTCCTTTTCCGCCGCCTCGACGAGGCAGTAGCCCGCTATGTTGGTCTCGCCCGTCTTGCCGCCGATCGCGTACTGGTAGATATTGTCCTCCCAGTCGATATCGGGCTTGGTGAAGAGCAGCTTGTTGGAGGTCTGTATGGTCTTTGTGAACTTGCCGTTCGCTTCCACGACGGTGTATTCGAGAGTCCGGATGATCTCGCGGAACGTTTGGTTGCCGAGGGCGTACCTCATGAGCAGCGCCATATCGTACGCGGTGGTGTAGTGCTCGTCGTTATGGAGGCCGTGCGCGTTGGTGTAGTGGGTCTCCGTCATGCCGATATCCTGCGCCTTCCTGTTCATGAGCTCGACGAAGCCCTCCATAGAGCCGCAGGTGGCGACGGCGAGGCAAGCGCCGCAGTCGTTGCCGGAGCAGAGCATGAGGCCGTAGAGCATATCGCGGATGGTCACGATATAGCCGTGCTTGAGGCCCAGAAGCGAACTCTGCGAATAGAAGCCGTTTTCCGCCTCGTAACCGCACTGGTACTGCCTGTCGAGATCGGAGCAGGTCTCAAGGGCGACGATACAGGTCATGATCTTGGTCGTGCTTGCGGGATACGCGCGGGAGTAAGCGGCCTTCTCATACAGGACGGAACCGGATCCCGCCTCCATAAGTATTATATGCGGCGTCGTGATAGCGTCGAGCTGCGACTTCGTTGCGGAAGCCGCGGACGGTATCATCGCCGTTATTATCACAGCAAGACAAACAAAAAAACATGTCAGTCTTTTCACAGTTCAATTTCCCCCGGAATTAGGTTTACTTGTTATTTTAACACGTTTTTTGTCTCATGTACAGTCCCAGTTTTTTAATTCGTCATATATATTGCGTATTTATTTTCCGTGAATGATTTGGTATAATAACCTTATCAACCGAAAGGAAGCTTAAATTATGGATTACAGGATCAAGACGGAAGGCATGGGCTGCCCCCACTGCATCGCCCGCGTGACCAACGCGCTCAACGCCATGGGCGCCGAGATCAGGTCAATGGCTCTCAACGATTTCACAGTCGGCTTTGAGGGCGATCCCGCCGCTGTCCGGGCTTCTATAGAGGATCTCGGCTTTGACGTCATCTCGATCGAGGAAGCGTAAATGGAACACGGGCGCGTGATCGTCGGCCTCTCGGGCGGTGTCGATTCATCCGTTGCCGCGCTCCTTCTCAAGGAGCGGGGTTATGACGTTATCGGCGTTTTTATGAAAAACTGGGAGGAAAAGGACGAGAACGGCGTCTGCACGGCAACGGCCGATCACGAGGACGCGATGCGCGTCGCGGATAAGATCGGCATCCCCTGCTACACGATCAACTTCACAAAAGAGTACATGGACAGGGTGTTCTCGTATTTCCTTGAAGAGTACAGGAAGATGCGGACGCCCAACCCCGACATCCTCTGCAACACCGAGATAAAGTTCAAGGCGTTTTTGGAGTTCGCATTGGGCATGGAGGCGGATCATCTAGCGACCGGGCACTATGCGAGGCTCGACCGCGCGGGAGGCAGGCTCAGGCTCCTGCGGGCTGCCGACCTGAACAAGGATCAGACCTATTTCCTCGCGGGATTGAAGGAGCATCAGCTCGACCGCGTGCTCTTCCCCGTCGGGGATCTCGACAAAAAAGAGGTGCGGCGAATCGCCGCGGAGGCCGGGCTCGCCACGGCAGCCAAAAAGGATTCGACGGGCGTCTGCTTTATCGGGGAGCGGAACTTCAAGCAGTTCCTTATGGGCTTCCTGCCCGCGACCCCCGGCGACACCGTGGATCTTAGCGGCAGGGTCATCGGCCGCCACGACGGGCTGATGTACTACACGATCGGTCAGCGCCGCGGCCTCGGCATAGGCGGAAAGGATTTCGGCACCGGGGAGAGTTGGTTCGTCGTGGGAAAGGACATAAAGCGCAACCTGCTCATTGTCCAGCAGGGCGAGCACGAGGAGCTGTTCTCGACCTCGCTGACCTGCGAAAGCGTGAGCTTCGTGACGCGTCCGCCCAACGAGGAGCGGTTCCGCTGCACTGCGAAGTTCCGCTACCGCCAGCCGGATCAGGGCGTCACCGTGACGCTCACGGGGGGCGGGTGCCGCATCGACTTTGACGAGCCGCAGAGGGCGATTACCAAGGGCCAGTGGGCCGTGCTCTACGACGGCGACGAATGCATCGGCGGAGGCGAGATCGACGGGATCACGCCGCTCAAGCCGCTGCCCGACATATTTGAAACCTGAAATGGGAGGAAAAACCATGGAAAACATAGAAAAATACATCGACCATACCCTTTTGAAGGCCGACGCGCGTCTGGATCAGATCGAAAAGATCTGCGATGAAGCGAAGGAGCATCATTTCGCGAGCGTCTGCGTCAATTCCTGCTACTGCGCATTCGTCGCGGAGCAGCTTAAAGACAGCGGTGTCAAGACCTGCTGCGTGGTCGGCTTCCCCCTTGGCGCAATGATGACCGAGGCCAAGGCTTTCGAGGCGGCCTGCTGTGTCGGGCGGGGCGCGGACGAGATCGACATGGTGATCAACATCGGCGCCGCTAAGGACGGCGACTGGGGATTTGTGGAGAACGACATCCGCGCTGTCGTCAACGTCGCCCATGACGGCATTGAGGGCAAGACCGCGCTCGTCAAGGTCATCATCGAGACCTGCCTTCTGACCGACGAAGAAAAGGTAATGGCCTGTGAAGCGGCAATGCGCGCGGGCGCCGACTATGTGAAGACCTCTACGGGCTTCTCTACGGGCGGCGCTGCCCCGGAGGATGTTGCGCTCATGCGCTCCGTCGTGGGAGATGCGCTCGGCGTCAAGGCCTCCGGCGGCGTAAGGACTCCCGAGGATGCGGAAAAGATGATCGCAGCCGGAGCGTCGAGGCTCGGCACCTCCAACGGCGTGAAGCTTTTGGGGTAAAAAACCACACGAAACACAGGCGGGCTTCGGCTCGCCTTTTTTCACGCAAAAATATATTTCGTTTTTTCTCAAAAACGGTGAAACCAAACCGCCCCTTCGTGCGTTATAATAGTGACCGTGCGAAAAGGAGGTTACCTCCCGACGCGCGCCGAATAAAACAATATGCGGCAGTCATCTGCCGGGAAAGGACGCTTGGTATCCAAGCGACAGAAATAATATGAAAAAGCTTATTGCAGTCATCATCACATTCGCATTCTTGCTCTCGCTCGCGGCCTGCGCCGCCGGCGGCACGGTAAAGCCCACAGACGCTCCCACCGCCGAGCCCACCGCGGCTCCCGAGACCACGGCCGAGCCCGAAGAGCCCACCGAGGAGCCCACCGAGGAGCCCGCTGAGCAGAACACCCCCGTTCCCGAGGGACTTGTCGGCGTTGAGGACTATTTCGTTGTTCTCGAGAAGAACAAGGCCGTTAACGTCGATCTGAACTTCGACGGCCAGGAGGAGACCGTCATACTGAGTGAAGGCGCTTTGGAATACGGCGAATTCGAGTCGATGCTCACGGTAACATTCGGCGGATCCAACGCTTCCGTGTTCAGTTACAAGGTGAATTATTCCTACGGCGTGACCGCGTGGATCATGGACTGCGATCCCACCGATTCTAAGCTCGACGTCGTGCTCTCCTACTGTCAGGACAGCGACGACTGGACGAGCGCTGCGTTCCGCGTGAATAACGAAGCAAACGGCATGGATACCTTCGAGGATTACTGCGGCATCATAATCCCCGACGGCTACGCCTACTCCTCCGAGGAAGGCTTCCCCATTTTCACCCGCACCGACATACTCGGCACCACCGACGTCAACGCGTATTACACCGTGACCGAGGAAGGCTTCAAGCTCGTTTCCCCGTACTACACCTACCCCGTGTACGACGACGGATGGCGTGATCTTGAGCTTGTAAGGGAGCTCGAGCTGGAGCTCGTGGACGAGAACTGCGAACCCACCGGCGAGAAGATCACCGTGCCCGTCGGCGGTATCGTCACTCCCTACGCGACCGATCTTGAAAGCTGGGTCTGCGTAAAGCTCGAGGACGGCCGTATCGGCAGGGCGGAAGTCAGCTTCCCGACCGACGAGCTCGAATGGGGCATTTACATTAACGGAGTGTCTCAGGACGAATACGCACAGATCCCCTATGCGGACTGATAGCGAATAACGAAAAAGATCCCCCGGATCATCCGGGGGATCTTTTATTGCTGTTTTTTGCTCAATCGGCAAGTCTGCCGCAGCACTTCTTGTACTTCTTGCCGCTGCCGCAGGGGCAGGGATCGTTCGGGCCGACCTTCTTTTCGGCTACGAAGACCTTGGAGGCCTTCCACTCCCTCTGTATCTCGGCGCGCCTTTCGGCGGGGAGGACGTCCTCCCACTCCGCAAGCTCATAGAGCCAGGGGGCCTTCGCCTCGTACATGTTGAAGAGGAGCTTTTCGAAGTCGATATCGAGGGTTATCTCGGTATCGTGATCGATGCTGCCGATATCGAGCTCGGTATTAAGGCTCGAATTGATGCCGTCGAGGAAGCCGATGAAGCGGGTATGATCCCACTCGAAGCCGTCCGCGAGGGTATCGAAGGTGCCGAAATACGTCGTATCGTGATCGGAGAGGAGCACACGGTAGAACTCCTTTTCCTCATCGAAATACTGCTGCCAGAAAAGATCGTTGTCCCTTTTGCTGCGCGCGGGATCCTGCGCCAGATCAAGCCATTCCTGATAAATGCTCATTTGATTGCACCATTGCCCCTAATCGGGGGCGTCCGTTGGATCAGGCAAGGAGCTTCTCAAGATTCTCTTTGATCTTGAGTATGAAGCCCTCGGTGGTCTCGATGTGCTTGTCCTCCATATCGGCAAGGAGCGCAAGGTCCTTCGTCATATAGCCGGAAGCAATGGTTTCGAGAGAAGCCTTCTCGAGCATGTCGGCAAAGTGCATAAGCTCGGGCAGACCGTCCTTTTCGCCCCTCTTGCGGAGAGCGCCGCTCCACGCGAAGATGGTCGCCATGGAGTTGGTGGAGGTCGATTCGCCGGCCATGTGCTTGTAGTAGTGCTTCGTAACGGTGCCGTGCGCGGCCTCGTACTCATAGTTGCCGTCCGGGGAAACGAGCACGCTCGTCATCATGGCGAGGGAACCGAAGGCGGTGGCGACCATGTCGCTCATAACGTCGCCGTCGTAGTTCTTGAGAGCCCAGATGAAGCCGCCGTTGGAGCGGATTACGCGGGCAACCGCGTCGTCGATGAGGGTGTAGAAATAGGTGATGCCGAGCTCATCGAACTGGGGCTTGAACTCCTCGTCGAAGATCTTCTGGAAGATATCCTTGAAGGTATGATCGTACTTCTTGGAGATGGTGTCCTTCGTGGAGAACCAGAGATCCTGCTTTGTGGCGATCGCGTACTGGAAGCAGGCGCGGGCAAAGCTCTCGATGGAGTCATCCTTGTTGTACATGCCCATGAAGACGCCGGGGCACTTGAAATCGAACACGGTCTCGTCGCAGAGGACGTTGCCTTCCGCATCGGTGAACTTGATCTCCGCCTTGCCGGGGCCGGGTACGCGGAACTCGGTGTTCTTGTAGATATCGCCGTAAGCGTGACGGGCGATGGTGATGGGCTTCTGCCAGCTGCGGACGCTGGGCTTGAGGCAGTCCATCGTGATGGGGGCGCGGAAAACGGTGCCGTCGAGGATGGCGCGGATGGTGCCGTTCGGGGACTTGTACATCCTCTTGAGGTTGTACTCCGTCATGCGCTGGGCGTTGGGGGTGATGGTAGCGCACTTGACGCCTACGCCGTACTTCTTGCAGGCGTTGGCCGCGTCGATCGTGATCTGATCGTCGGTCTCATCCCTCTTGACGAGGCCGAGATCGTAATACTCGGTCTTGAGGTCAACGAAGGGGAGGATGAGGTGCTCTTTGAGCATCGCCCAGATGATACGGGTCATTTCGTCGCCGTCCATCTCTACAAGGGGGGTCTTCATTTGGATTTTGGCCATGATAAAGCAATCTCCTTTTAACAAGTGATTTTTATTGCGTATTCGGTTTTATGAGCACCCGGGGCGGACCCCCGGGAGATCATGCTGTTATTCCTCGAGAGGAAGCTCGGAGGTGCAGTGGGGGCACCTTACGGCGTCGTCCGCGATCTCGGACTTGCAGAAGGGGCACTTGCGGGCGGGCTTTGCCGCTTCCTCTTCCTTCTTGCCGAGCTCGATGAGCTTGTTGATGCCCTTTACGACGAAGAAGAGGATGATGGCGATGAGGATGAAGTTGATAATGACGCCGATCAGCTTGCCGTAGCTCATGATGCTCGCGCCGGCTTCGACGGCCTGCGTGGCGGTCATGTTCTCGGTGTAGGTCTCGGAAGCCTTGAGAAGGATGTACTTCTCATTGAGGTCGCCCGTCTTGAATATGAGGCCGATAAGAGGCATGAACACATCGTTGACGAGAGAGGTTACGATCGCGCCGAACGCGCCGCCGACGATAACGCCGATGGCCATGTCGAGCACATTGCCCTTAAGAGCGAACTTTTTGAACTCTTTCCACATAGTTAAACACCTCCATGTTTAGTCAAGCTTATCATATACCACATTCGGCGCTTTTTCAATAGCGGAAAAAAATATAAATTATAAAAGCATTATAAGGGCTGCGAGTACCGCCGCCGCAAGGGTCGCCGCGGCGCCGAAGGAGGCTTCCCTCTGCCCCGTTTTCAGACAGTGGAACAGGTACATGCCGTTATAGACGACGCAGATGACGGCCGCCGCGAAGAAGAACGCCATGCCGCCTCCTACTGCATGCCTTCCGCGGCATACTTTTCCGCGTTCACAGTGACGACGCGGAACTCGGGCACGAGATCCAGATACCGTTCCTTCCAGCAGAAACGTTCCCATTCCTCCGCCGTACGGAACTTTCTGACCGCCTCCGTACCGAAGCGCATTGCGTCGCTTTCGGCAAAGCGGCATTTCATGAAGACCGAAAGCAGCATCTCCTCCGCGTACCGCGCAAAGTCCTCCGTGAGCCATGCGTCGATCTCCACGGGAGGCGTCCCCTGATCCATTCGTCTGACGCCGACGCCGAGCACGACGTCGACTGTGGCCGTGACCGCGCCGTCGCCGCCGATCGCGAGCCTTCTTGTCACCTTTTCGAGCGAAAGCCCCACTGAGACGCTCTCTTCCCCTTCGCCGTATTTTACGTCCACGACGCCGCTCTTGAACTCGCCGTTAGCTATGTTGAGCCAGACCGTCTCCCCGCGGGTGAGCGTGCCCGTCATGCTCCATCCCGAAAAGAGCGCCGCGCCCGCGATCCTCGAGCGCAGTCCGCCCGCGCGCTCTCCCCTTTCGGCGTCTCCCGTGGGATCCTCGCCCTCGCTCTCCGACTTCTTCTCGCCCGTGTCGGTAATGACGCCCGCGTCATACACTCCGTATGCCGAGCAGTAATCGAACCTGCCGTCCTCGCAGGCCTCGATTAGGCGGGATATGCTCATTACGGTCACCATTCCCGTCTTCTGCTTGTCGAGCATCAGCGCGGACTGCAGCTTTGTTATGTTGGCGTCGTTGTTGGCGTACATGCCGTCTATAAACTCGCAGGCGTCGCCCTCGGAGACTATCATGACGGCGGAGGTCCTTATCTTAAGCGCGTCGAGCGACGCGGATACGAACTCCTTTACCGCATCTCCTTCCGCGAGCTCGCGGCTGAACGTGATAAAGCCCGTGCGGCTGAAATTGAGCGAGTACGGTATGTTCCCCTCCAGCTCGCTCACGGCCTCGAAAATGCTGTTCCCCTCGCAGGAGAGCACCGCTGCGCCGCCCTCGCCGGAGGTGTCCTGCCCCTCGAGCTCCCTTTGAAGGGCGAAAGTGTAATAGTATTTTTTGGCTTCTCCCCTGTCCACTCCTATCGTTATCACATATCCGTACGCGTCGAGCGAAACGGGCTTAAGGCACCCGGCCAAGCTCAGTATCGCGACGGTAAGCAGCACTAAAAGTCCCATGCGTTTCAGCACTTTTTCTCCTTTCTTCCCTTTGCGAGCGCCGCAGTCAGCGTCACTGTCGGCAGCGCGGCGCCGAACCTCAGCATTATTCCGTTCGCAGTTTTTACCGCAGTATAATCCATTCTTGCTGCCGCGAGCACCGCGGCGCAAACGACGAGCGAAAACGATGCGGCGGCGGGCGTTATGTCGCGCTCGCGGAACACGCCTGCGTGGAGCCTCGCCGCGGCGTATACGCAGTACGCGGACGATACTATCGCCCCGCTCAGCCATACCATTACGAAAAGCTTGTCGAGCCTCAAAGCGTAGCTCTGGGCAAGGCTGAGAAAATTGATCCGATAGAGCGGCATGAGCAGCCCCGTAAGCCCCTTGTACGAATAGACGAGCGATATCGCGAACTGCGCGGAAAAGCAGACGGCGGCGGATACGATCGACGCCGCGGCCGCAGTCTTCCGCATCGGAGCGATCCCGTTAAGCCCCTTTCCGCACACGAGCAGCGCGCTCATCGGCGTCAGCGTGAACATCAGCTCGGAGGCCGTGAACTGTGTAAAACGCGCCGCGCCTACGCCCATGAGCGGGTAAAGCCTGTATGTTTCGAAGCTCGGCGCGGCGGACGCGACAGCGAACACGAGCGAAAACACGAGCAGTCCCGAAACAATGAGCGCCAGCCTGCCTATGCTCTCGAAGCCCTTCCACGCGATGAGCGCCATGACCGGGAACACGAACGCCGCGAGCGAAGCATAGGATACGCCGTCGTAGATGAGGCTCTGCAGCACATCCAAAAAGCAGGTCATGGGCCTTGCCGCGCAGAACAGGAGCGAAACAGTGAGCGGAAGCGCGAACAGGGCCGCGCCGGCCGTTCCGTATGCGCATTCCAAGTGCTCCGCGAGCCCTCCCTTTCCCGATCTTTCCAAAGCGCGTGAGACCGCGAGCACCGGAACGAGCGATATGAGCGCCGCGAGCGGGATCGAGATATATGTCGAGTTGCCGTTCGTGTACGCGGATGCGGGATCGACGGAGAATATCGCGCACACCGAGACCGCGGCGGCCGCAGCCGCGATCCCCTCCGCATAGCCTATCCTGCCCTCATTCAGCCTCAATCCTCCGTCCCCCTTATCCGCGCGTCAAAGGAGGTGTTCAGCTCGTCGTCGGTCGGGCTGCCTCCGAGCCTCCCCCTTATCACGAGCGGCTTGTTTCGCTCGGTCTTCGGGGCGAACGGCGCAAGGAAGGGCACGCCGAAGCTCTTCATCCCCGAAAGCAGGCAGAGGCTTAAGAGCAGCGCTGCGACGATGCCCAAAAGTCCGCCCATCCATGCGGATATCACGAGCGCCATCCTGAAATACGATGCCGCGATCTGCGTTTGATAATCGGGAATGCAGAAGTTGCCGAGGCCCGATGCGGCGACGATAATGAGTACGACGGAGCTTGCGAGATTCGCGGCGACCGCCGCCTGTCCCATTATGAGGCCGCCGATTATGCCTATCGCCTGGCCTATGCTGCCGGGCACCCTCTGCCCCGCTTCCCTTATCATCTGGAATATCAGAAGGAGCAGTATCATCTCGACCCCGATCGGCTCGAACACCATCCTGCGAGAGGCGATGACCGTCGAGAGCACCTCCGTCGAAAGCACGCCCTGATGATAGAGCGCGAGCGCGAGGAAATAGCCCGGAAGCAGCACGGATACCGCCGCGCCTACGTATCTCACGACGCGTATGACCGTCCCCAACGGCCTTCGCATATAGAAGTCCTCCGGGCTGTCGAGGAGCGTGAAGAGCGTTACGGGCAGTATGAGCGCCTTGGGACTGCCCTCAAGGAGTATGCATACTCTCCCGCGCATGACATGCGCCGCCGCCCTGTCGGGCCTTTCGGTCGAGAGCATCTGCGGAAGCGGAGAAACGCCGCTGTCCTCTATCAGCTGCTCGAGCATGCCGGATGAGGTCAGCGCGAACGCGTCGGCTTTATCCAGCCTGCGTTTGACCTCCGCAACGAGCCTTTCGTCCGTTACTCCGTTCCTGTATATGAGCGCGAGATCCGTATCGTTTCCGCCGCCCGAGGGAAGGGGCTCCGCGATGAGCTCCTTTATGCGAAGTATCCTCCTTATAAGCGTTATGTTCGTGCGAAGGCTCTCCGTAAAGCTCTCATTAGGGCCAATTACGACCTGCTCGTTTTCGGCGGGACCTATCGCGCGCTTCTCATAACCGCGGGTCTCGAGCAGCAGGCAGCGCTTCTCTCCGTCGACGAATAGCGCGGTCATACCGTCCAATACGGCGCTCATCGCCTTTGAAAGGTCGTCCTCCCGTTTTGTCTCGGCTATCTCTATCGCGTCCTCCGAAAGCGCGCCGAGGCTCATGTCTCCCCCCGCGTACCGCATGAGCGGGCGCAGTATGAAATCGTTGATACTGCCGTCGTCGGCCATGCCGTTCATGTAGACCGCGAGCGCGTCCCTGCCGCCTCCGACCTTGAAAGGGCGGAGTATCAGGTCGGGGTTCCTGTCCGTGCTGAACTCCGCACAAAGAAGCTCGCGAAGCTTCTTCGTCGACTTCGGGATGGGTCTTCTTTCGTCCCCTCTGTTTTTGACGCGGCTTTTATCGCGTCTTCCCCCGAGCATGCGCGGCGCTCCGCGCTCCGATTCCGTGAGCTCGAATCGCCCGTCGCCCACGTCGAACCGCAGGATCCGTTTTGCTTTCCCTTTTAAAAACGCCATTTTTGCCTCCGCTTCGGGCATTCGCCGCCCTTTTTGAAAAAGTATTTGCGTAATTTTGCAAATATATTAGTGAATATACTGTATTTACGGCCGTTTTTACATTATAATTAAAGGGACTGAAAGCAGTTTGGAAACTGTTAACACATACAAGGAGGTAAAAGGTTTTGAAACAGCTTATGCTCGGCAATGAAGCTATTGCCAGAGGCGCATGGGAAGCGGGCGTCCGCGTATCCAGCGCTTACCCCGGAACCCCCAGTACGGAGATCAACGAGAACATCGCGAACTATAAGGAGATCTACTCCGAGTGGGCTCCCAATGAGAAGGTGGCCGTAGAGGTCGCTCTGGGCGCTGCCGTAAGCGGCGCGCGCAGCATGGCCTGCATGAAGCACGTCGGCCTCAATGTCGCGGCGGATCCGTTCTTCACCGCGACCTACACCGGCATCAACGCCGGCATGGTCGTCATCGTCGCGGACGATCCGGGCATGCATTCCTCTCAGAATGAGCAGGACACGAGGCTCCTTGCCCGCGCGTCCCACGCTCCCTGTCTCGATCCCTCCAACAGCCAGGAGTGCAGGGACTTCATGAAGCTCGCCTATGAGATAAGTGAAGAGTACGACACCCCCGTTATCGTAAGGCTCACCACCCGCATCGCGCATGCGCGCACGCTCGTCGAGGTCGGCGAAAGGGTGCTGCCCGAGCTCAAGGAGTATAAAAAGGACATCAGGAAATACGTTTCCATGCCCGCCAACATGATCGGCCGCCACAAGTTCGTTGAGGCGCGCGAGGCGAGGCTCGCCGAGGACGCCAACAACATGCCCGCGCTCAACCGCATAGAGTGGGCGGACCGCAAAGTCGGCGTTATCACATCCGGCGCGGCTTACAACTACGTTAAGGAGGCCATGCCCGAAGCTTCCGTTCTGAAGCTCGGTCTCGCCTACCCCATGCCCAAAAAGCTCATCGAGGAGTTTGCCGCCGGCGTCGAGACCCTTTACGTCATCGAGGACATGGAGCCCTTCTATGAGGACACCGTCAAGGCCTGGGGCATCCCCTGCTCCGGCAAGGACAAGACCGGCGTACAGGGCGAGCTGTTCATGCACAAGATCGAGGAGAAGTTCTTAGGCGCCGAGCCCGCAGGTCCCATGAACACGACCGACATACCGAACCGTCCTCCCGTGCTCTGCCCCGGCTGCCCGCACCGCGGTCTTTACTACGTGCTCGGCAAGCTCAAGCTCACCGTATGTTCCGACATCGGCTGCTACACTCTGGGCGCTCTGCCTCCCCTCTCCGGCGTCGACACCTGCGTCTGCATGGGCGCTTCCATCGGCATGGCTCACGGCATGGAGAAGGCACGCGGGGCCGAGCAGGCCAAGCGCACCGTCGCCGTGCTCGGCGATTCCACGTTCTGCCACAGCGGCATGACCGGCCTTTTGAACATGGCCTATAACCGCTCCGTCGGCACCGTCATAATCGCTGACAACTCCATCACCGGCATGACCGGGCATCAGAACAACCCCGCGAACGGCAAGGACATACACGGCGATCCCACCACCGCGCTCGATATCGTCAAGCTCTGCGAGGCGATGGGCGTGGCTTCCGTCAGGATAGTCGATCCCTTCGACCTCAAGGAGACCGAGAAGGTCATCAAGGAAGAGGTCGCGCGCGACGGTCTCTCCGTCGTCATCAGCCGCCGTCCCTGCGCGCTTATCATCAAGCAGACCAATAAGCCCGTTGTGAACGATCCAGACGTTTGCGTCGGCTGCGGCATGTGCTTGAAGGTCGGCTGCCCCGCCATCATCAAGACGGAGACGGGCGTTAAGATCGATCCCACCCAGTGCGTCGGCTGCGGCATGTGCACTCAGCTCTGCCACTTCGGCGCTCTGAAGGCCGCCGAATAATAGGAGGTACTGTTATGTTCAACATCGTTATAGTAGGCGTTGGCGGTCAGGGCACCCTGCTTGCCAGCAAGATATTGGGCCAGCTCGCAATGAACAACGGTTATGACGTCCGCGTCAGCGAGGTGCACGGCATGAGCCAGCGCGGCGGCAGCGTCGTCACCTACGTCCGCATCTCGAACGATCAGCCCATCTATTCCTCCATCGTGGAGCAGGGTCAGGCGGACGTCGTCCTGGCTTTCGAGAACCTCGAGGCCGTACGCGCCCTCCCCTACATGAAGAAGGAAGGCACAATGATCATCAACACGCAGGAGATACTCCCCATGCCCGTCATCACCGGCGCGGCGCAGTATCCCGCGAACTGCCTCGAGCGCACGAGGGCGGCCGTCAAGACCATCGAGCTCAACGCCGTCGAGATCGCGCATGAGTGCGGCACCTACAAGGCCTCCAACGTCGTTCTGCTCGGCGTGCTCGCGAAGACGATGCCCTTCTCCGCCGAGGAGTGGAAAAAGGCTATCACCAGCTGCGTAAAGCCCAAGTTCCTCGACGTCAACCTTATGGCCTTCGACAGGGGTTACAACTATTGATGAAATACGATTTCACCACCATAATCGACCGGTCCAACACCGGTGCGTTCAAGTACGACTTCATGCCCGAGCCTTTAAAAGGCTCGGGCATTGTCCCAATGACGGTAGCCGATATGGAGTTTTCCGCCCCGCCGCAGGTGAACGAGGCCGTTATCCGCGCAGCCAAGCACGGCTGTTACGGCTACACCGGGCCGCAGGGCGAGTATCTTGAGGCGGTCAAGCGCTGGCAGAAAACGCGCCACGGCTGGGATATCGACGAGGACTGGTACGTCGTGACGAACGGCATAGTCCAGGCGCTCGGGATCGCCGTACGCGCGTTCACGGAGCCGGGCGATCGCGTGCTCATCATGACGCCCGTCTATCACCCCTTCTACGGAGCGGTAAAGGACAACGGCAGGGAGCTTATAGAAAGCCCGCTCATAGAAAGATGCGGCAGGTATGAGATAAACTTCGAGGATCTTGAGGCGAAGGCCGCGGATCCCTCTGTCCGTCTCATGCTCCTCTGCAGTCCTCACAACCCGATAGGCCGCGTCTGGACGCGAGGCGAGCTTGCCCGAATAGCTGATATCTGCCTGAAGAACGGCGTTATCGTCGTGAGCGACGAGATCCACAACGACCTCATCGTCGGCGATAAAGAGCACACGGTGTTCGCGAATATCGCGGAGGCGAAGGACAACTGCGTAGTCTGCACCGCGATATCGAAGACGTTCAATCTTGCCGGGCTCTCCTGCTCCAACATATTCGTTCCGAACGGGGAGCTTCGCAAAAAGTTCTCCGAGCAGGCGCACAGGGACGGGTGCGGGTGCGTGCCCTATATCGCGAGGTTCGCGACGATAGCCGCCTATAACGAGGGCGCCGAGTGGCTGGACGAGCTTTTATCCGTCGTCAGAGCGAACTTCGCGCTCCTGTACGGCTTTATCGAAGAGCGCCTTCCCGAGTTCACGGTGACCCGCGCGGAGGGCACTTACCTCGCGTGGATCGACATGCGCGCGCTCGGCATGGGGCATGAGGAGCTGAACGCGTTCATGGCCGAAAAGGCGCTCATCGCCGACAACGACGGCTTTATGTTCGGCCCCGCGGGCGACGGTTTCCGCAGATGGAACCTCGCGCTGCCGCAGTCGGAGCTTGTCTCCGCTCTTAACAGGCTTGAAATAGCGGTAAAAGAGATTAAATAATGATCGATCTGTCCACATTGAACCCGCCGCAGAGGGAGGCCGTCGAGTATGTAGACGGTCCCCTTCTCGTGCTTGCGGGGGCGGGCAGCGGGAAGACCCGCGTGCTCACATACAGGATAGCGAACCTTATCGAAAACCACGGCGTTAGGCCGTGGCAGATACTCGCGCTCACATTCACCAACAAGGCGGCGAACGAGATGCGCGAGCGCACCGAGCGGCTGACGGGCATCGACGCGAAGGATATGTGGGTCACCACATTCCACTCCTTCTGCGCAAAGGTGCTCCGTTTCGACGTGGCCGAGCTCGGCGTTTATACGAGCCAATTCACCATCTACGACGATTCCGACCAGAACACGGTCATCTCGGATATACTCAAAACAATGGGCATCGACGAGAAGCGGGTGCCGAAGGGCTACATCCGCTCACTTATAAGCGAGGCCAAGAACAGCTCCGAGTCGCCGGAGCAGTACATCGCGGAGGCGGGCGACGTTTCGGGCAAGGCCGTTGAGATCTACCGCGAATACCGCAGGCGGCTCATCGCCGCGAACGCGATGGACTTCGACGATCTGCTCGTCGTCACGGTCAAGCTCTTCGAGAGCTGCCCCGAGGTGCTTGAAAAATACCGCCGCCGTTTCCGCTACGTGCTCGTGGACGAATACCAGGACACGAACCTCATACAGTACGCGATAGTACGCCTTCTCACGGAGGAGAGCCGCAATATCTGCGTCGTGGGAGACGACGACCAGTCGATATACGGCTGGCGCGGCGCGGACATACGCAACATACTCGATTTCGAAAAGGATTTCCCCGGCGCGAAGGTCGTAAGACTGGAACAGAACTACCGCTCCACAAAGCCCATACTCGACAAGGCGAACCTCGTTATCGGCAACAACAAGGGCCGCAAGGAAAAATCGCTCTGGACCGAGCGCACCCGCGGAGAGCCCGTGGAGCTCATTTCCTGCGATTCCGAGCGCGAGGAGGCATACGCCATCGCGAACATCATCGCGCAGGGACACCGCCGCGGCAGGAGCTATAACGATTACGCCGTGCTCTACCGCACGCACGCGCAGAGCCGCGTTATCGAGACGACGCTCCAGCAGAGCTTCCGCATACCCGTTTCGCTGATCGGCGGCACGAGGTTCTACGAATACAAGGAGGTCAAGGACATTCTGGCCTACCTGAGGCTGTGCGCGAACACCAACGACGACGTAGCGTTCCGCAGGATCGTGAACGTCCCGAAGCGCAATATCGGCGCGGCTACCATATCGGAGCTCGCCTCGTTCGCGGGGAGCATGGACGTTTCGCTGTTCAACGCGGCGACCATGGAGGGGATGATCCCCCAGAAGATCCATTCGAAGCTCGCACCGTTCGTGGAGCTTATGGCGGACATATTCGCAGCGCGCCGCGAAAAGCCCCTGGACGAGCTCGCTGAATACGTTATTGAGCGCACGGGCTACATGAACTATCTTGCGGAGCAGCAGGACGGGCTCATGGAGACGCGCGTTGAGAATATCGAGGAGCTCATCGGCGCAATGCGCGAGCACATGGCCGAAAACACAGGCAGCGACGCCGATCCATTGAACTCCTTCCTCGAAAACGCAGCCCTGCTCTCATCCTCCGACGATATCTCGGAGGACGACGGCACTGTCAAGCTGATGACCATGCACTGCGCGAAGGGGCTTGAGTTCCCCGTGGTATTCATGCCCGGCATGGAGGAAAACATATTCCCCTCCTCAAGATCCCGCGAGGAGGAGACGCGCATGGAGGAGGAGCGCCGCCTCTGCTACGTCGGCATTACGCGCGCGATGCAGAAGCTCTATCTTCTCGCTTGCCGCTCGCGCATGCTTTACGGCGACAGGATGATGAATCCGCCCTCGCGGTTCCTGACCGAGATGGGGCTTGTCGAGGAAGACGCCTTGCAGCGCAGGGGCTTTGGCGCAAAAACTGCCTCGCCCTATCAGGCGAAGCAGCGCGATCCTTTCGCCTCGGTGCAAAGGAGCACGAAGATCACGCCAGTTCAAAGCCCGAGCGCCTACGGCGGGTTCGGGCAGAAGCCCGTCTCCCCCGCTCCCAAGGCCGGCGGGAAGGTGCTCGTCGGCTCGCAATACAAAAAGATGCAGCGCGTCGTGCACGATAAGTTCGGCCGGGGCGTGGTTCTCGATGTATCGGGCAGCGGCAACACGGCAACGATAACAGTGGATTTTGAAAGATTCGGAGTAAAACGGCTCGCCGCGGCTTACGTTTCCATGCGGCTGGAGGAGGAATGATGAACGATACCCAGAGGATGCGGGAGCTTGTAGATATACTCAACAGGCTCGCGAAGGCCTATTACGAGAACGACGCCTCCCCGGCGAGCGATGCGGAGTACGACGCGCTCTTCGACGAGCTCGTTTCGCTTGAGGAGAAGACCGGGACGGTGCTCCCCGATTCGCCCACGCACAGGGTCGGCGGAAGCCCGCTCTCCCAATTCGAGGAGCATGCTCATATAAGGCGGCTATGGAGCCTCGACAAGGTCAAGACCTTCCCCGAGCTCACCGAATGGGCGGCAAAATGCGGCGAAGGCCAGAGCTTCATACTCGAATACAAATTCGACGGCCTTACGATAAACCTCACGTACGATAACGGCGCCCTCGTATACGCGGCGACCCGCGGCAACGGCATTATCGGCGAGGGCATAACCGCTCAGGCGAAGACGATAAGGAGCATTCCCCTCACCATCCCCTACAAGGGCAAGTTCGAGGTGCGCGGCGAATGCTACATGCGCGTTTCCGTACTGGAGGAGCTGAACAGGACGTCCCAGGAGCAGCTCAAGAACCCGCGCAACGCTGCGGCAGGCGCGATACGCAATCTCGACCCCAAGGTGACGGCCTCGCGCAGGCTCGATTTCACGGCCTACGACGTGGGCTATATCGAGGGAAGGTCGTTCCGTTATCAGACGGAGATGCTGGACTTCCTGCGTGAAAACGGCTTCCCCGTGAACGATTTCGGCTTTGTCGGCGGGATCGAAAGCGTGCTTCGCGAGATCGAAGCTGCCGAGGAGCGCCGCTTCACGCTCGATTTCGATATCGACGGAATGGTCATAAAGCTGAACGACATGGAGCTTGCGGAACGCCTCGGCTACACCGACAGGTTCCCGAGGGGCGCGATCGCCTACAAGTTCGCGGCTCAGGAACAGACCACCGTGATCGAGGACATCACCTGGGAGGTCGGCCGTACCGGCAAGCTCACGCCGCTCGCGCACGTGGAGCCTGTCGAGCTAATGGGCGCGACCGTCAGGCGCGCGACGCTCAACAATTACGACGACATAAAAAGAAAGCGCGTAGGCATAGGCTCGCGCGTGTTCATAAGGCGCTCCAACGACGTCATACCCGAGATACTATCGAGCGCCGACGAGGGCGAGCCGGAGCATCCGGTATTCCCGCCCGCACGCTGCCCCTACTGCGGGGCGCACACGGAGCAGCGCGGCGCGCATATCTTCTGCACCAATTCGCTCTCCTGCACGCCGCAGATAACGGCGAGGCTCGCGCATTTCGCCTCACGCGACGCAATGGATATTGAGGGCTTTTCCGAAAAGACGGCGGAGCTTCTCATAAACGAGATCGGCCTTCGAAATATCCCCGAGCTTTACGAGCTCACGGAGGAGAGCTTTTCGGGTCTTGCGGGCTTTGGCGACAAGCGCGCGAGGAACATACTTGACGCCATAGAAAAGAGCAAGGACTGCTCGCTCGCTTCGTTCATATTCGCGCTGGGCATCCCCAACGTCGGCATCAAGACCGCGCGCGATATCGCGGGCGTGTTCGGCACACTCGACGCGTTCCGTCACGCCTCGCGGGATGAGCTCGTCGCGATACGCGACGTGGGAGAGATAGTCGCGGACAGCATAATCGGCTTCCTTAACGACGCCTCGCTCTCCGCGCAGATCGACAAGCTGACGGCGCTTGGCGTCTCCCCGCGTGAGGAGAAAGCCGACGTCTCCGCAAAGCCCCTCGACGGGAAGACGCTCGTCGTGACGGGCACTTTGGAGAGGATCGACCGCCGCGGGATAGAGGCGCTTATCGAGAGCCTCGGCGGCAAGGCGGCCGGCTCCGTGAGCCGCAAGACGGATTACGTCGTCTGCGGCGAGAACGCGGGCTCGAAGCTCGACAAGGCGCGCGAGCTCGGGGTCACGGTGCTGACCGAAAAAGAGTTCTTTGACATGATCGGACAATGATATGAGAACGGGCAAACTCACAAACGAACAGCTTGACGAGCTTATACTTTCAAAGCTTCGCCATACCCGCAGGGAGGTCGTCTGCGCCCCTTCCGTAGGCGTGGACTGCACCGCGGTCGCCCTTCACAAGGGCTTGGCCGTGCTCTCATGCGATCCCATCACCGCTGCCGAGACCGGCATCGGCAGGCTGACGGTCAACGTCTCCTGCAACGACGCGGCGGCGTCCGGCGCGGAGCCCATAGGACTTATGGTCACATTCCTCCTCCCCCCCTCCGTTACGGAGGAGGAGGTCGGCTCGCTCATGGACGAGCTCGTTGAGGCGGCGGCCGCGGCGAACGTCGACATAATCGGCGGACACACGGAGATCACCCCCGCGGTCACGAGGATAGTCACCTGCGCGACGGTCATCGCGCAGCCCGTGGGCGACGCGCTCATTACGCCCAAGGGCATGCGGCCGGGCGACGATATTGTTCTTACCAAGCACGCGGGGCTCGAGGGCGCGATAATACTCGCGGACAAACTGCCCGAAGAAAATGACGTGCTTACGGATGCCGAGCTATCTCAGGTGCGCTCCTTTGCGGAGCTTACGACCGTCGTGAAAGAGGGGCTATACTCAGCAAGGCACGGCGCAACCGCGATGCACGACGTCACCGAGGGCGGCGTATTCGGCGCGCTTTGGGAGATGAGCGCCGCATCGAACTGCGGTATCGAGTTCGACAGGTCGCTGATCCCCGTCCACCCCGCAACGCTCAAGCTCTGCTCTCATTACGGGATCGACGTTTACAAGCTCATCTCCTCGGGCTCGATGCTCATCGCCTGCCCCGACGGAAAAAAGCTCTGCCGCGGGCTTAAGCGCCTCGGCGTCAGCGCCGCTGTTATCGGCCGGGCGACGGCCGGAGCGGCTTCAGTGACCGACACGAACGGGAATACCGTCGCGCCTCCCGAGGCCGACGAGATCTATAAGGTTTAAGAAAGGAACGATCGACTATGCCCTGCACAACAGTTCTGGTAGGCAAAAAGGCCTCGAATGACTATTCAACGATGATCGCCCGCACCGACGACGGGCATTTCGACACGAAAAAGCTCATCGTCGTCGAGCCCAAGGATCAGAAAAAGAAGTACAAGTCCGTTATTTCGCATGTGGAGATCGAGCTTCCCGAAAACCCCATGCGGTACACCTCCTGCCCCAGCGTGGACCCCAAAAACGGTATCTGGGCGGCGACGGGCATAAACGAGGCCAACGTGGGCATGACCGCGACGGAGACCATCACCTCCAACCCGCGCGTGCTCGCGGCGGATCCGCTCGTTACCTTCAAAAAGGCCAAAAAGCGCGGCGAAAAGGATATCCCCGGCGGCATCGGCGAGGAGGATATCGTCGTGCTTGTGCTCCCCTATATCCGTTCCGCGCGCGAGGGCGTGCTTCGTCTTGCCGAGCTTCTTGAAAAGTACGGCACATACGAATCCAACGGCATCGCCTTTAACGACGAAAACGAGATCTGGTGGATGGAGACCATAGGCGGCCATCACTGGATGGCAAAGCGCGTGCCGGACGACGTCGTGGTCGTCATGCCCAACCAGTTCGGGATGGACCGGTTCGATCTTGAGGACGCGTTCGGAAAGAAAAAGGCGCATCTCTGCTCCGCGGATCTAAAGGAGTTCATTGCTAAAAACCATCTCGACTGCAATCAGAACGGCGAATTCGACCCGCGCAAGGCATTCGGCTCCCATTCCGATCAGGATCATATCTACAACACCCCGCGCGCGTGGTACATGGGCAGGTTCTTGAATCCCCGCAAGTACAGATGGGACGGCGAAAACGCCGACTTCACCCCCGAGAGCGACGATATCCCATGGTGCTTCGTTCCCGAAAGGAAGATCGCCGTGGAGGACGTGAAGACGATGCTCTCCTCCAACTATCAGGGCACGCCGTATAACCCCTATCTCAATCAGGATACCGGGCTGCGGGGGAAATACCGCTCCATCGGCATAAACCGCACGGGCGTCACCTCCGTCTGCCAGATAAGGAGCGGCGTTCCCGAGGGCGTAAAGGGTCTTGAATGGATCTGCTTCGCCTCCACCACCTTCGACGCGCTGCTGCCCGTCTATCCCAACGTGCGCAGGATGCCCAAATACCTTTCGGACGTGACGCTGGACGTTTCCACCGAGAACTTCTACTGGGCGAGCTGTTTGATCGGCGCGCTTGCGGATCACAGCTACAACACCTGCATACAGCATGTGCAGCGCTACCAGAGCGCGGTAATGACAAAGGGCCGCGAGCTCATTATCGAGTACGATAAAAGGTTCGGCGAGACCGGCGATATGAAGCTGCTCGAGGAGGCCAACGAAAAGCTTGCCGAAATGGCAAAGGAACAGTCGACGAAGGTACTCGGCAATGTGCTCCATGAGGCGAGCGTGACTATGAAGAACGGGTATAACAGAGCGGATAATTAATTGCACATTAAAAGCGGGCGGCATACGCCGCCCGCTTTTGTGTTGCGTTTTACCTCAAGCCGACTCTCTCGTAAGCGAGATCCAAAGTCTTCTGCGCCTTTTCAGCCGCCTGCTCGGCGCCCTTTTTGAGCACGCCGTCAAGATATTCCTTATCATCCAAAATGCGGCGGTATTCGTTCTGAACGGGCTCGAGCTCGGCTATGACAGCCTCCGCGACGGCGGCCTTGAGCTTGCCGTAGCCCATGCCCTCGAAGTCCTTCACGGCCTCGTCCATGGTCTTTCCGGTGCACGCGCAGTAGATGGTAAGAAGGTTGTTGCAGCCGTATCGGCCCTCGGCATAGGCGATCGTGGGCTCGCAGTCGGTGACGGCCTTCTTGAACTTCTTGGTGATAACGGCGGGATCGTCCAGCATGGAGATATAGCCGTTGGGGTTAGCGTCGGTCTTGCTCATCTTATGCTCGGGATCCTGCAGGCCCATTATCCTTGCGCCGAACTTGGGCATCACGGGCTCGGGAACGATGAATGTCTCGCCGAAGGCGTTGTTGAACCTAATCGCGATATTCCTCGCCAGCTCGACGTGCTGTTTCTGATCCTCGCCGACGGGCACCTGATGCGCGCCGTAGATGAGTATATCGGCGGCCATGAGCACGGGATAGGTGAACAGGCCGGCGTTGATGTTATCGGCGTGCTTGGCGGATTTGTCCTTGAACTGGGTCATGCGGGAAAGCTCGCCCATGTAGGTAGTGCAGCCTAAAAGCCACGAGAGCTCCGCGTGCTGATGCACGTGGCTCTGGATGAAGAGCGGGCTCCTATTAGGCTCGATGCCGCATGCGATCAAAAGCGCGGCCATGGAGCGGGTCTGCTCCCGAAGCTCCTTTGGATCGTTCCTTACGGTGAGAGCGTGAAGATCCGCCACCATATAATAGCAGTAGTTATCGTCCTGCTGCATGAGGTTCCAGTTGCGGAGAGCCCCTATGTAATTGCCGAGCGTGGGAATGCCCGTGGGCTTGATGCCGCTCAAAATGATCTTCTTTTCCATTTTCAAGAGCCTCCTTAAAAAATATAATTGTATGGATTATAGCACAAAAGGGCGGGAATAGCACCATGACATTGAAATATATTATCCTATTGCGTTTCGTTCATCGATATGCTATAGTATTAGTTAACGGATCTGTAAAGGAGGTATTACTATGAAAAAGACGATAGCCGCGGCGCTGTGCATTATTCTTGCGTTCTCTTTGTTCGGCTGCGCAAGCCCCGTCTCAAGCGACCGCCCCGCGGCGATCAGGATCGGCGACACGATCTATTATTCGACCGGCAGGGCGATCCCCGTCGAGCCGGACGAGAGCGCGATAAGGCATACGACCTCTTACGCCGAAAACGGGATCCCCTCGAAGGACGGCGAAGATAATTTCAACCGTGAAACGGGCACGCCCTACGCGACAATTGACGGTGGGACAATCGTGGTGCTGATCAATAACGAGTGGATCGAGTTTAGGCCGGAGGAGTAATTGAAATAATGAATAACGGGCCGCAAAAGCGGCCCGTTTATTATTTGGTTCGGTTTCAGATCCCCATCTCTTCCTTGACTTCCTTGAAGCACTTGACGGCGAAGTCGAGGTCCTCCTTGGTGTGGCCGGCGGAGACCTGAGTCCTTATCCTGTCCTTGCCCTTGGGCACTACGGGATAGCAGAAGCCGACTACGTAAACGCCCTTATCGAGCATGCGGCGGGCGAACTCCTGAGCGATCTTGGGATCGTAGAGCATAACGGGCACGATGGGATGGGTGCTCTCGATGACGTCGAAGCCGATCTTGCCGAGCTGCTCGCGGAAGTACTTGGTGTTCTCATGCACCTTGTCGCGGAGCGCGGTGGACTCGTTCAGCATGTCGATGACCTTGATGGAAGCCGCGCAGATGGCGGGAGCAAGGGTGTTCGAGAAGAGGTAGGGACGGCTCTTCTGACGGAGCATATCGACGATCTCCTGACGCGCGCAGGTGTAGCCGCCGGACGCGCCGCCCATGGCCTTGCCGAGGGTGCCGGTGATGATGTCGACGCGGCCCATAACGCCGCAGGCCTCGTGAGTGCCCTTGCCGTGCTCGCCCATGAAGCCGACCGCGTGGCTGTCGTCGACCATGACGAGAGCGTCATATTCATCCGCGAGATCGCAGATGGCGGGAAGGTTGGCGATGATGCCGTCCATGGAGAATACGCCGTCGGTGGCGATGAGCTTTATGCGGCAGTCCTTCGCGGCCTCGAGCTGAGCTCTTAGGTCATCCATATTGTTGTTCTTATAGCGGAACCTCTTGGCTTTGCAGAGCCTTACGCCGTCGATGATGGAGGCGTGGTTGAGCTCATCGGAGATTATGGCGTCATCCGGCCCGAGGATGGTCTCGAAGAGGCCGCCGTTCGCGTCGAAGCAGGAGGTGTAGAGTATGCAGTCGTCCATCTCGAGGAAGTCGGCGAGCTTCCGCTCGAGTTCCTTATGGATCTGCTGCGTGCCGCAGATGAAGCGTACGGAGGAGAGGCCGTAGCCCCACTTCTCGTAGCTGGCCTTCGCGGCTTCGATTATCTCGGGGTTGTTGGCAAGGCCCAGATAGTTGTTGGCGCACATATTGAGAACGCCCTTTGCCTTGGTGGTGTCGATCCTTGCGCGCTGCTCGGTGGTGATGATGCGCTCCTCGCGCCAGGTGCCGGCCTCGCGGATGGCGTCGAGCTCATTACGGAAAATCTCGTATGCCTTTTTCATAAACGTATCTCCTTTATATTGTATTCAACTTATTTGGTCCAATCGAGAACGACCTTGCCGCTCATGCCGCTGTTCATGGCCTCGAAGCCCTTTTCGAAATCGCGGTAGTTGAAGCGGTGGGTTATCATGGGCGAAAGATCGAGGCCGGCCTCTACCATTGCGCCCATCTTGTACCAGGTCTCGAACATCTGACGGCCGTAGATGCCCTGCAGGGTGAGGCCCTTGAATATGACCTCGTTCCAGTCGACGGCGGTGCCGGGCTTGGCTATGCCGAGGAGGGCGACCTTGCCGGCGTTGCGCATTGCGGAGATCATCTGGTTGAGGGCTATGCCGCTTCCGCTCATCTCAAGGCCGACGTCGAAGCCCTCGGTCATGCCGAGCTCCTTCATGACGTCCTCGAGGTTCTCCTTCATGGTATTGACGACCCTGGTCGCGCCCATCTTCTTTGCCATGCCGAGGCGGTAATCGTTTATGTCCGTAACGACAACCTTGCGCGCGCCGTTCTGGCGGCAGATGCCCGCGGCCATCATGCCGATGGGGCCGGCGCCGGTGATGAGAACGTCCTCACCGATCACATCGAACATGAGGGCGGTATGGGTTGCGTTGCCGTATGCGTCGAAGAAGGAGATTATATCCTCCGGGATATCCCATGTTATGGGGATGACGTTGCGCGCGGGGATGCAGATATACTCCGCGAAAGCGCCGTTCCTCTGCACGCCGACGCCTTCCGTCTTGGCGCAGAGATGGCTCTTGCCCGAGCGGCAGTTGCGGCAGTGGCCGCAGGTGATATGGCCTTCGCCGGAGACGAGCTGGCCGATCTCAAGACCGTCCACTCCCTCGCCTATCGCGGCGATCTCGCCAACGTACTCGTGGCCGATCGTCGTGCCGGGCTTGACGTGAGCCTGGCTCCACGGATCCCAGTTGTAGATATGGACGTCGGTGCCGCAGATCGCAGTCTTGTGGATCTTGATGAGCACTTCGCCGTGGTGTACCTCCGGAACGGGGACCTGCATGAGGGTAAGGCCCTTTGCCGCTTCTGTCTTTACAAGCGCATCCATCATTTTTTTCATAGTGTTTTGCCGTCCTTCTTTGAAATATGTTTATTACTTATTCAGCAGCTTTTCGAGCGCGGCGAGCTTTATCGCGAGGCAGAGCACCTGCATCGCCTGTGAAAGCTCCTCCGTCGGGGGGAAGCTGGGGGCAATACGGAGATTGGAATCCTTCGGATCGTTCTTGTAGGGGAAGGTGGAGCCTGCGCCCGTCATGACTACGCCCGCCTCCTTGCAGAGGGCGTGGACGCGCTTAGCGCAGCCCTCCATCACGTTTAGGGACACGAAATAGCCGCCGGTGGGCTTATGCCAGCTGGCGATGCCGAGGGGCGCTATCTCCTCCTCCAGAGTATCGAGCACCATATCGAACTTGGGCTTCAATACGGCGGCATGGCGCTTCATGTGGGCGAGCACGCCCGCGGCGCTGCCGAAGAACTTGACGTGACGAAGCTGATTGAGCTTATCATAGGAAATTATCTGGGCGTTCCAGAGCTTCTTCATGTAAGCCATATTGTCCTCCGAGCAGCAGAAGCAGGAAACGCCCGCGCCGGGGAATGTGATCTTTGAAGTGGAGGCGAACTCGAATACCATATCGGGATTGCCGGCGAGGCGGCAGGCCTCCAGTATGTTAAGGAAGGGTACGAAGCTCCCCTCGAACTCATGCACGCAGTAGGCGTTGTCCCACATGAGTACGAAATCGGGAGCGGCGGGCTTCATGTTCGCGATGCGGGCGACCGTCTTCTCGCTGAAAACGACGCCGTCGGGATTGGAGTACTTGGGTACGCACCACATGCCCTTGACCTCGGGATCCTTTATGAGCTCTTCCACCATATCCATATCGGGGCCGTCCTCCAGAAGGGGGATGGTTATCATCTCCATACCGAAGGATTCGCAGATGGTGAAATGCCTGTCGTAGCCGGGCGCGGGACAGAGGAACTTGACGCGGTCGAGCTTCGCCCATTTTTCGGGAGAATGGAGAAGACCGTGCGTATAGGCCTTCGCGATGACGTCATACATCATCTCGAGGGAGGCGCTCCCGCCGACGAATACCTGCTCATACTTGACGCCAAGAAGCTCCGCAAAGAGCCTGCGGCAGGCGGGAAGACCCATGAGCTCGCCGTAGTTGCGGGCCTCTACCCCATCCATCTTCGTTTCGGAAGGATCGATAAACATGTTGAGCATGTCGTCGGAAAGAGCGAGCTGCTCGAGACCGGGCTTGCCCCTTGACATGTCGAGCTTCAGGCCCATGGCCTTGCATTCCTCATACCTTGCTGAGGCGGATCCGTAGAGGGCTTCAAGCTCCTCACGGCTCATTTCAAAAACAGTGGGCATCAAAGAACCTCCGCTATTAGATTGGGTACATACATACCTTAAAAATTATAAACCCATTGGAGATGAGTGTCAAATATAAAATGCTCGGAATGATAAAAAATCGGCGTGGAGCCGATATGGGGCGCCGCGCCGATGAGCTTTTTATCACATGCCCGCAGAGGGCGTTGTCAGTCCTTTTTCTCGAACGTCTCCGCCATCAGGGGAAGCAGCTCCCTTATATTGAGATGCTGCGGGCAGATCCTTTCGCATTTGCCGCATCTCACGCACTCGGAGGCCTTGCCGTGGCCGACCGTAAGCACGCTGTTGTAATAGAAATGCCCCGTCCTGCTTCCGAATGTCTTGAACGCGTTGTACGCGGCGAAGATATCCGGGATGAGGATATCCTTCGGGCAGTCGTTATCGAGCACGCAGTAGCGGCACGCGGTGCAGGGTATCCGATCCATGCTGCGGAATATGCCGCAGACGCGCCTTACCGCTTCCCACTCGTTCTCGTCGAGGGGCTTGAAATCCCGCATGAATGAGATATTGTCCTCCATCTGCTCCATATTGCTCATGCCGGAGAGCACCATGGCGATATTGGGGAAGCTCGCCGCGAAGCGTATCGCGTAGCTAGCGCTCGAACCGCCGCCCAATTCGTCGAATACCTTCTGCGCCTCCTCCGGCAGCTTTACGAGGCTGCCGCCCTTGACGGGCTCCATAACGATGACGGGCTTGTTATGCTTCTCGCAGACCTCGTAGACGCGGCGGCTGTCGACCGAGGCGTCCTCATAATCGGCGTAATTGAACTGGATCTGGACTATCTCGATCTCCGGATGCTCGGTAAGTATCGTGTCCAGCACCTCCGCCTTGTCGTGGAAGGAAAGGCCGAAATGCCTTATGAGCCCCTCCTCCTTGAACTTATAGGCCGTCTCGTAGGCCTTGAGGCGCGTGTATTTTTCATAGCTGCGCTTATCCTGCGCGTGCATGAGGTAGAAATCGAAACAGTCGACGCCGCAGGCTTCGAGCTGGCTTAAAAACAGCGGGCGTATCTCCTCCGTGCTGTTGAAGAAATAGGACGAGAGCTTGTTGGTCAAAAGGTACTTGTCCCTTTCGTAGCGCGAAGTGAGGCAGACCTTTAAAGCCTTCTCGCTCCTGCCGCCTATATAGCCGTGCGCGGTATCGAAATAGTTGAAGCCGGCTTCGATAAAGGCGTCGGTCATGCGCGTGAAATGCTCTAGGTCGACCTCCTCCCCGTTCATGGGCAGGCGCATGCAGCCGAAGCCGAAATTGCCGTGTATCTCCGGAAAAAACCTGTTTGTCTCCATTACCGTCCCTTGCCTTTCTGACATATCCGTATTTGTAAGGATAGTATATCATATCCCAAACGGGAAAGCAATCACGATTATTTGCGGATTGACCGCGCGCGCGGAAAGGATTATAATAGTTCCATACTAATAATACTTTTTTGGAGGTATCAAATGAAAAGTCTCAAAACGATCCAGACGCTCGCCAAGGTCGGCAAGGTGCTCTCCAAGATCGTCATGATCTTCTGCATAGTCGCCCTCGTGCTGAGCCTTTTAGGTCTCGGCAGCATGTTCATTGCGAAAAACATGAAGACCGAAGGCTCGCAGCAGCTGCAGGACCTCTTCGTAGATTATGACATGCCCTTTGAAAAGGCGGTAGCCGTAATGTGCATCGTATGCGCTGCCCTCATAATCGAGCTGATCGTCTCCGCGAAGGCCGTCCGCTACTTCAAGCATGAGCTCGAAGAGGGCACGCCCTTCAGGCTCTCCCTTGCCAACGAGATGCGCGACCTCGGCATACTCATCATAGTGCTCTCTCTCGCGTTCGCGATCGTCGTCAGCATCGGCTGGTCCATAGCGAAGCAGTATTATCCCCAGCTCGGCGAAAACGAGCTGCGCGGCGGATACTCGATCGGCATGGGCATAGCTTTCCTCGTAGTCTCCGTCATCTGCCGATACGGCACGGAGGCGCTCGAAGAGAAGGACGCGCTGGCCAACGTCGATTAAGCGCCGGTACTTTAGCATGAAGACCGCTGTTGTTTACTATTCAATGAGCGGCAACACGGAGTATGCCGCTGGAAAGATCGCGGAGGCGCTCGGTGCGGATCTTATTCGCGTCGAGCCGGTCAAGGCCTATCCCACGCGGGGGCTCAGGAAGTTCATACACGGCGGAAGAGCGGCGGTGACCGGCGCAACGCCGGAGCTTCTCCCCTGCCCGTTCGACGCGGATCTTTATGACCGCGTGGTGCTGTGCAGCCCCGTCTGGGCGAGCAATATCACGCCGCCCATGCGCTCTTTCGTGACGCGGAACATCGAAGGCCTGCGCAATAAGCGCATCGCCTGCCTGCTATCGTTCAGCGGCGGCGGCGCGGACAAGGCGGCGTCAAAGCTGCGCGAGCTCATAGGAGTCGACGCGTTCGAGGCGGAGACCGTGCTCACGGATCCCGTGACGCGCCCCTCGGAGGAGAACGAAAGGCTCCTTTGCGAGTTCTGCGAAAAGCTGAAATAAGTACACGTAAAAAGGCCCTTCCGGATACAGGAAGGGCCTTTTCATTATGCTTATCGAATTACCTTTTGCCTCCGCCGAAGGAGCCGGACTTGCCTCCGAAGGAGCCTCGCCCGGAGCCCGCACCGCTGCCCGAGAAGGAGCCGCGGCCGGAGCCGAAGCCCGAGGAGGGCCTTGAGTAGCCGGAGGATGAGGAGCGCCTTGTGGGCACAGTGTTGTGGGTGCGGCCGCCCGGCGCGGT
>JAFZYC010000006.1 GCA_017616435.1 Clostridia bacterium | reverse complement strand
TTAATAAAAAAGATAAAAATCCTTTGGTTCGGCGCCAAAAGCGCGCGCCGCGGCGCGCTTTTGGCGCACCTTTCGGTCGTACATATCCGCCCCTGAAAAAAGCGCAGAAAAAACAATGGATTGCCTTGTGCGGCAAAGTATGTTATAATCATAATGGATAATTGTATGAAAGGCAGTTTTCTCATGGAAGACAATAAGTTCGATATAAATAACGCCGAAAACACGCAGGAGTTCGTCGTTCCCGCGGACGAGGAGGCCCCCTCCCCCGCTCCCGAGAGCGTCGCGGAAGCTGAGGACATAGAGCCCTCGGAGCTTGCGGTGATCGAGGAGGCCGAGGCAAAGCCCCGCCGCAGGAAAACGGCGGAAAAGGAAGAAGGCTCCGGCCGTCTCTTCCGCAGGAGGAAGACCGCAAGGCCCTTCCTTTTGAGCTTCCTTTTCGATACCCTGAAGCTCATGGCGGTCCTCATAGTGCTCGCGGGGTTCGGCGTGTTCGGGCTCGTGATGGGCGTTGCGAAGGCATACGTCGACACGACGCCCTCGCTTGACGTTTCACGCCTTACGAGGTCCGAGCGCACGAGCTACATCTACGATATGAACGGCGACCTCATAACGACCTTCGCCGGCATGGAATACCGCGACTGGGTGGATATCTCCGACATACCCGACATGCTCAAGAACGCGCTCATATCGATCGAGGATGTCCGTTTCTACAAGCACGGCGGCGTCGACTTCAAGCGCCTTTTCTCCGCGATAGTCAACACCTTCCGCAATGAGAACACTCACGGCGGCTCCACTCTCACGCAGCAGCTCATAAAGAACAAGATACTTTCCAATGAAAAGAGCTACAAGCGCAAGATCCAGGAGGCGTACCTTTCCTATGAGCTGGAGAACGTGCTCTCCAAGGACAAGATACTCGAAGCATACATGAACGACGTTTTCCTCGGCGAATCCAATTACGGCTTTGCCGCCGCCGCCAAGGATTATTTCGGCAAGACGCTCAACGAGCTTACGATAAGGGAATGCGCTATGCTCGCGGGCATGGTGCAGAAGCCCTATTACACCAATCCGCGCGCCAACACCTACACCCGCTTCTATGAGGACGGCACGAACAAGATGGACGTCACCGACAAGAGGACGGACGTAGTGCTCGCCGCGATGTACAAGGCGGGCTGCATCACAAGCGAACAGTACAAGTCCGCGCTCGAGGAAAAGGTCCGCATAGTCGAAAAGAGCGAGAGGACGAAGCTTTACGACATGCCGTACTTTGTCGAATACGGCGTGTATGACGTCATCACGCATCTTCTTGAGCAGCGCGGTCTCGACGATACGAAGAACAACCGCACCGCGATCGAAAACGAGCTCCGCTCCGGCGGCTACCATATCTACCTTACGGTCGATCCCGCGATACAGAACCTCGTGCAGGAGACGATCACGAATTGGGCCGAATACCCCGGTCTGCAGAATCCCTCCGCTTCCGTACAGATAACGACCAACGCCGACGGCACGACTATGGAGGTGCTCCAGCCGCAGGCTTCTGCGGTCATAATCGATCAGGCTACCGGCCAGCTCCGCGCCGTTATCGGCGGCAGGCAGGAGCCCACCCTTAAAAAACAGCTCAACCGCGCCTACCAGAGCTCCATGCCCGTAGGTTCCGCGATAAAGCCCCTTTCGGTCTACGGCCCCGCCCTCGACCTCGGTCTCTCCTGCAACACGCCCATACTGAACGCCGAGGTGCCTATCGACGGCTACGGCGGCGCGAAGGGCTATCCCGCGCTCGGCTCCACCCGCTGGATGGGCATGATCCCCATCCGCCGCGGTATCGAGCGTTCGCTTAACATCGTCGCCGCAAGGACGCTGTTCGAATACGTCACCCCGCAGGTCGGCGCAGAGTACCTCATCAAGCTCGGCGTCAACCCCTCCAAGATCAACGTCGACGGCCCTGGCCTCGCGCTCGGCACGACGGGCATCACGCCTATACAGATGGCGGCTGCATACGCCACCATCGCCAACGGCGGCGTCTATAACCAGCCCATTTCCTTCACCGTCGTGCTCGACCGCGATATGAACGTCGTGCTCGACGCAAAGGACTGCCAGAAGAGCTACCGCGTGTTCGAGGAAACGAGCGCGTACATGCTCATCGACATGCTCAAGGACGTCGTTAAGAACGGCACCGGCAAGAGCGCGCAGATAGACGGCATGACTGTCGCCGGAAAGACCGGTACGAACGACGATTACACCAGCGTTTACTTTGCCGGCTTCACCGGCTACTACACCTGCTCCCTCTGGATCGGCCACGACCTCTATTCCGAGAAGCTGGCATCCGGCTCCACGGGCGGCAACTCCGCCGCTCCCCTTTGGCAGGCGTTCATGTCCAAGATCCACGAGGGCAAGCCCGACAAGCCCATAATGGACGTTTCGCCCGTCGAGATCGGCTTGGCTCAGGTCACGATCTGCTCCGTTTCAGGCAAGCTCGCGACCGAGGCCTGCATGCACGATATCTACAACCCGCCCATAACGGACTGGGTAGCGGTGGACAACATGCCCTCCGAGTACTGCACAATGCACTGCCTGGTCGAGGGCTGTTCCGCCTCCGACGAGCTCGCGGGCCCCTACTGCCCCTCCAGCTGCAGGTACAACAAATGCGTGCTGCTCGTGCATCCCGATTCGGTATTCGCAAGGCTGAAGACCGTTATCCAGTACGATGAGAACGGCGAACCCGTGATGCTGAACGAGAACGAGTACGATTATCTCGACTACTTCAAAACGATATTCCCCAACGGAGTGATCACCGAGCTCGATCCCGAGCACTACCACTCCTACTGTCTGCGCCACGGCAAGGTCTGCCATGTGCACGGCTCCGGCGGCGGAGGCGGCGGCTCCACCAGCCTCGAGGCGCTCGTAAGCAAGGCGTATGAGCTGATCGCCGAAGTCAACAGCTACCTTGCGGAGGTGCAGACGCTGCCCGATACCGACAGGGCGAACCTCATATCCCTTGTCAACGCTCTGCAGGCGGCGCTTCCCACGGAGAATTACGATACCATCAAGACGTGTATGGATCAGCTGAAGACCAATTACACGTATCTTTCCGGGCTTTATCCCGTACCTATCGCGACCGAGACCGATCAGCCGGGAGGCAAGGAGACGCCCGAGCCTTCCGAGCCGCCCTCGCCGACGGAGACCCCCGCGCCGACGGATCCGCCCGGAGGGGATTGACGAAGATCGCCGCACTTTCTTTTAAGCAGCACGGCAGTTTTGCCGCGCTGCTATTGCGCGCACAGGATATCATTCATATATTTGGAATAGGGGGATATCCCTATTCTACATAAATGGAGTTGATTTGATGATCTATTTTGACAACAGCGCAACGACCGCCTGCATCCCCGCCGCGGTCGAAGCGGCAAAAAAATACATGACGGAGAGGTATTTCAATCCCGCCGCCGCATACGCTCCCGCGGTACAGCTCGAAAAGGACGTTTCTTCCGCGAGGGCCGTTATCGCGTCGAACATGGGCGCCGATCCATCGGAGCTCATATTCACCTCCTGCGGGACCGAATCCAACAACACCGCGATATTCGGCTCGCTCAAGGCCATGCGCGGCAAGGGCCGCGTTATTATCTCCGCAGTTGAGCACCCCTCCGTTTACGAGGCGGCGATGGACCTTAAGGAGCAGGGCTGGGACGTACGGCTCGCGCCTGTTGACATTACCGGAAAGGTGCTTTTGAACGAGCTGTCCGGCCTTCTTTCGCCGGATACGAGGCTCGTCAGCTGTATGCACGTCAACAACGAATCCGGCGCCGTGAACGATATCGACGCCATATACGCCCTCATAAAGAGGACCGCGCCGGAGTGCCTGCTGCACGTCGACGGCGTACAGGCCTTCATGCGGGAGGCGCCAGTCCGCTGCGATATGTATTCCGTAAGCGGGCACAAGCTCCACGCTCCGAAGGGCGTCGGCGCGCTCTATATCAGAAAGGGCGTGCATGTGAAGCCCTATCTTCTGGGCGGCGGTCAGGAGTCGGGGTTCCGCTCCGGAACGACCAACGCGCCCTCGATAATGGCTTTTTCAGCGGCTGTCGCCGATTATTCAGAGCATCGCGCCGAATACCGCGAGCAGATACTCGCCGTGAAGAAGCGCCTCCTGAGCGATCTTTCGCGCATCCGCGACGTCAAGCTCAACGGGCCGGATATAGATCATGCCGCAGCGCACATCTTGAACGTCAGCTTTATGGGCGTACGCGGCGAGGTGCTTCTGAACGCGCTCTCCGAAAAGGGGCTGTACGTATCCACCGGCTCCGCGTGCGCCGCGCACAAGCGCGGACGCAACCGCATTTTGAACGCGATGGGCATAACCGGAGAGAGGCAGGACGGAGCAATACGCTTCAGCTTTTCGCACTTCAACACGCCCGACGAGGCTGACCGCGCGGCCGCTCTCATCGAGGAACAGGTCAACATTTTGAGAAGGTTCAGGCGCAGATGACGCGCCCATAACAACAGGAGGAACAAATGGAAAGGGTACTGCTTGTCAGGTACACGGAGATACACTTGAAGGGCCTCAACCGCCCCTATTTCGAGCGCGCGCTCGTCGACAACATGAAGCGTTCGCTCCGCGGGCTCGAGCCCAGGATAGAGCGCGAGCACGGCCGCATATACGTCCGCGGTATCGCGGAGGAGAACTTCGGGGAGGCGCTCGACCGGCTGACCCGCGTTTTCGGCATACATTCGATCAGCCCCGCCGTCGCCGTCGACAAGGATTGGGAGACCGTCGTCTCCGCGGCGTTGGAGCTCATGGAGCCCATGGTCTCCGAGAGGCCGAACGCGACGTTCAAGGTGCTCGCGAGGCGCTCCGACAAGCGCTATTTCATGAACAGCGACATGATAAACAAGGAGCTCGGCGGCAGGGTGCTGGATCGCTTCCCCACCCTCTCCGTCGACGTCCACAAGCCGGAGATAAAGCTCTCCGTCGAGATACGCGACATGGCCTATATCTACTGCGACGAGATCCCCGGCCCCTCCGGCATGCCCACCGGCACCGCCGGCAAGGCGAGCCTTCTGATCTCCGGCGGCATCGACAGCCCCGTCGCGGGATACATGATGGCGAAAAGGGGCCTGACGCTCTCCGCGGTGCATTTCTATTCCTACCCCTACACCTCCGTCCGCGCGCGCGACAAGGTCGTTGAGCTCACGAAGCTCGTCTCCAAATATGCCGGCGAGATAAGGCTCTTTCTCGTGCCTTTCACGGATATCCAGATGACCATTTACGAGAAATGCCCCTCCAAGGAAACGACCGTGCTCATGCGCAGACTTATGATGCGCATAGCGGAGCGGATAGCGAGGAGCGAGGGCGCGATGGCGCTCATAACGGGCGAGAGCCTCGGTCAGGTCGCGAGCCAGACGCTCGAGGCGCTCTGCGTGACCAACGACGCGGTCTCGATGCCCGTGTTCCGCCCGCTCATAGGCTTTGACAAGGACGAGATAATGGATATCGCCCGCAGGATAGGCACCTACGAGACGAGCATACTCCCCTATGAGGACTGCTGCACCGTATTTGTGCCCAAACACCCGGTAACGAAGCCCAAACTCGACGAGCTCCGCGCGAGCGAAGCCGCCGTCGATTTCAGCGAAATGATAGAGAAAGCGATAGAAAACACGGAGCTGATGATAGTCAGATGAATCGGATGAGGCTTGTCACGGCGTATATGCTCGCTGTCGCGTTCGCGCTGCTCGCGTTCGCGCTGTCCGGCTGCGCCAAAAAGACCAAGCCCGGATCCGATACCTCCCGGCCGGTGTATTACGTCGAGCCGGAAGACCTCGCTGCTCCGCAGAGCATAGTCCGCCACTCGCTCCCCATCATGGCAAAGAGCGCCTCGATCAACGGCTGTACCGTGCAGTATCCCTATATCTGCAGCGCGGGTATGGACGCCCTCAATATCACCATGCACTCCGTGTTCATGGAGTTCGCGGACGAATTCGAGGTGAACGGCGGGAAGCTCGGCTACAGCGTAGAGTTCAACCGCTACGGCCTGCTCTCCTTCCTCGTGACGTACAGATCCGAGAGCGGTCAGCTGATATGTTCCGACGCAGCGAACTTCGACTGCGATACCGGCAGGCGCGTGTTCGTCTCCGACTGTTTCGGGGAGGGCGCCGGCTCCTATTCCGCTTCTCTCCGCGCGATCGTGGAGAGGAACGTAGCGGTGAACGGATACACCGTGATCTCCGGCATCCCCGATATCACCGATGAAAGTCCCTTCCTGTTCACGTTCGGCGGGCTCATACTCCTCTACCGCGAGTACGAGATCTGCTCCGCGGACGCGGGCGAGCTCCAGATCAGGATCCGTTACGACTCCGTATCGGAGCATGTGACGGGATCGGGGCTCCTGAACCGGGTGAACTGAAGCGGCAGGAACGGGACGTTTTGCCCCTTTCGCCCCGCTTTTTCGTTAAAATATATAGAAAAACGCGCGAATTGCCTGTTGCATCGCGCGTTTCGTTATGTTATAATCCTCTTTGGCATAAAACTCACCCGTGTCGATCCGTGGGCCCGTCCGCAAAAAAGCGGTCCCCGCGGAGATGAAGCATGGGGTGGAAATCAATTAACGGGAGGTTATTTTTATGTCAGTCATTTCTATGAAGCAGCTCCTCGAAGCGGGCGTGCACTTCGGTCATCAGACCCGCCGCTGGAACCCCAAGATGCGCGAGTACATCTTCACCGAGCGTAACGGCATCTACATCATCGACCTTCAGAAAACCGTCAAAAAGATCGACGAGGCTTATAACTTCGTCCGCGACGTTGCCATGGATAACGGCACCGTTCTTTTCGTCGGCACCAAGAAGCAGGCTCAGGAGAGCATCGAGCAGGAAGCCAAGCGCTGCGAGATGTTCTTTGTCAACCAGCGTTGGCTGGGCGGCCTTCTGACCAACTTCAAGACCATCCAGAGCCGTATCGCGAAGCTCCGCGAGATCGAGCGCATGGAGGAGAACGGCGACTTTGACCTTCTTCCCAAGAAGGAAGTCGTTAAGCTCAAGTACATCCAGGATAAGCTCGAGAAGAACCTCG
>JAFZYC010000075.1 GCA_017616435.1 Clostridia bacterium | reverse complement strand
TGGGATTCGTAACCGAAACCCATAGTAAGTATATACCCCCCATTCGTCACGCAGCGACTGCGTCGGCGCGTGACACCTTCCCCGCCCGGGGGAAGGCTGGGAGATTTTTGTGCCGGGCAAGGCGAAAAGCGCAGGAATACCCGGGGCGGTCTTTCGAGCATTTTCAACGAAGCACGGCGCAAAAAGATACCTTTTGAGGCTGTGTATCTTTATGTGAATGCGCCCAAGGCGGCTTTTTACCTCAGCGCCTCGCCGCGGAAGTACTTCTCAAGCGGCTTGTAGATGAGCATTGCGACGATCTCCGTGAGCACGAGCTCCGCGGCCATGTACCAGCCGTTGTAGAGAGCGGAGTAGATCCAGGGGTTCGTCATGGTCATTTTCATGTATTCCTCCGGCATCCATTCGCCCCAGATCCAGGCGCCCGCCACCCAGTGGCATATGAAGCGGAGCGTGAACGTGACGGCGATGCCGACGGCGACGGCGGAGCGGCTCTTGCCGAACACGCCGGAAAGGCCGATCACCGTATAGGCGAGGATGTAATCGAGGAATATGATGCCGGCGGCCATGATCGTGCTCGTGGCGTAGCCGACGTTTTTAAGGCCGAATACGAGCTCGATAAGGCTGAACACGAACGCCGTGAACAGACCCCAGCCCGCACCGTAGCGATGGCTGATAATAACGAGGGGGAGCATGCTCACGACAGTAAGACCGCCGCCCAGAGGGGAGGGGATCTTAAGGAACTCGTTGAGCACCACGGCGACCGCGATCATAAGCGCGCTCTCGACGAGCTGCAGCGTCTTCACCTTGGGCCTGTTCTTAAGGCCTACGATAAGCATTATGAGGCCGATGACGAATATCGCCGCGCCGACGATGATGAAAGTGTTGGAAGCCTGTTCGCCGAGCTTCGCAAGGAAGCTTTCCTCCGCTATGTTGGAGAAATCGCCGAAGAAGCCGTAGCCTACTCCGAATCCGCCCGCGAGCAGGAGCAGTATCCCGAGAACTGTCAAAACCATATTTCCTCCCAAAACAAAACCCTCCGTTTCGGTGCGGAAGGCGTATTGCTTTTATTTTCCGTACCGCTTCCCTACGCAGGCATTACCCCAACAGGTTCAAAGGCTCGATCTCAGCGATGCGGAATGACCGTATCGCGCGCCCAGCGGAGATATTCTGTTTTTCATCCGCATTATAATCCTTTGGCGGGGCGAATGCAATAGGCATGTGCAAAAAAGCGGGGACGCCCCGCCCAAATAAGCCTTGCGCATGATGCCCGATTATAATATAATTCAGATAATACCTGATAAGGAGCGTCCTTATGAACATCAACATCGATAAGCATCCCTGCGATATCCGACCCGGGCAGACCATAATGGAGGCCGCCGAATCACTGGGCCTCATGGGAAGCGCCGTTTCGGACCGCCCGCTTGCCGCCCGCATAGGCGGCGAGATATTCAACCTCGCCTATACCCCCATGCACGAGGTCGACATAGACCTCATCCGCTTCGACGACGAGGAGGGCGTAAGGGTCTACGAGCGCACGCTCCAGTTCGTGCTCATAATGTGCATGCGCAAGCTCTTCCCTGGGGCGAGGGTGTTCGTCCGCTATTCGCTCGGCAAGGGCGTTTACATGACGGTCGATAACGAGCCCGCCTTCACGGAGGAGGACATGGCGCTCCTCAAGGCCGAGATGGAGCGCGTCACTGCCGCCGACTATAAGCTCATAAGGAAGCGCCTGAGCATACAGGAGGCGCTTGCGTCCTTTGAAAAGGACGGGCAGCTTGACAAGGCGAAGCTTTTAAAATGGCGCAGGTTCAGCTATTTCGACGTCTACCGCTGCCCCGATTACAGCGAATACATAGATTATTACTACGGCGAGACCGCGCCCTCCACGGGCTTCGTGTCCGTGTTCGATCTGCACTATCTGCCGGGCGGGCTCGTAATGATGCGCCCCTCAAGGGAGGAGCCGGATCATGCCGCGCCGTATGTCGATTATCCCAAGATGGCAGCGGTGTTCAAGCGCACCGACGACTGGGGCAGGCTCATGACCTGCTCTACCGCGAACGAGCTCAACACAAGGGTCGAGAACGGCTCCGTGCGCGAGCTCATACGCGTCAACGAGGCGCTGCATGAAAAGATGTTCGCACGGACGGCGGACGCCATAATCGCCAAAGGCGCAAAGGCCGTCATGCTGGCCGGGCCTTCGTCCTCCGGAAAGACGACCTCCGCGAACCGCATCGCGACGCAGCTCCGCGCGGAGGGGGTCGACCCCATAATGATCTCGCTCGACAACTACTACTGCGACCGCAAATACTGCCCGCGGGACGAGAACGGCGAGCTCGATTTCGAGCATATAAACGCCCTCGATATAGAAAGGTTCAATCACGACCTCAAGCTCCTGATGGACGGCGAGGAGGTCGAAACGCCCATATTCGATTTTATAGAGCAGAAACCGAAGGAGCGCGGCAATGTCATGCGCTGCGGCAAGGATCAGCTTATGATAATCGAGGGCATACACGGCCTCAACCCCATGATGCTGGGGGATGGGATCGACCGTGAAAAGGTGTTCCGCGTGTATGTCTCCGCGCTCACGACGATAAACCTCGACGATCACAACCGCGTCCGCACGACGGATCTTAGGATACTCCGCCGCCTTGTCCGCGATTACGAGACCCGCGGCGCCTCGATGGAACGCACGCTCTCCATGTGGGCGAGCGTCCGCCGCGGCGAGAAGCGCTGGATATTCCCCTATCAGGAGGAGGCGGATATGATCCTGAACACCGTGCTCCACTACGAGCCGGCCATCATGAAGCGCCACGTCTACCCGCTGCTTCTGACCGTTCCGCCCGAGAGCGAGTACTACTGCATGGCGCGCTCCATCGTCAAATACCTCAACTATTTCCTCGAAGCGAACGTCGAGGACGAGATACCGCCCACCTCGGTTCTCCGCGAGTTCATCGGCGGGAACAGCTTCTACAATTAGGGATCAGGGATCAGGAAACAGCGTTCTTTGCCTCCCTTGTGCAAAGGGAGGTGCCCCGAAGGGGCGGAGGGATTGTCTTTTGAAATGAGTGATGACCGAGAGCGTTTTAAAGGCGAAAAACCAGTTGCGATTATCCGCAGTCCTGCCATATTTATCGCAAGTATATTGATGGCAGCCATTTCGATAGTGGAGTTTATGTGTATTCCGCTCGTTGCTCTTCGGCTCGAAACCGGAAAGATAGGTTTAAGCATTTTCTTTGCTATCTTTGGATTACTATGCTTAATCATATCGGCAGTCGGCTTAGCCACCCGTGTTAAGATTTATGAATCCGGTTTTACCGAAGGTCCTTTTGATCGTACTTCGGTATTGTACAAAGATTGCGTATCCAAGAGTCCGGTCATCGCTTATGCAATGACCAAGGGAAGAAAAGAAATACATCATATCAAAATCGACTTATCTGACGGTACATCCTTTGATCTCGCTCAATGGGAGATGAAACCCGTATTGACCGAAAGGATCGGACTTGATGAATTGCCAATTAAAGAGATAATTGATTCTGACTTGGAGGATTAAGTGAAGTTTATTTCATGGAACGTCAACGGCCTTCGTGCCTGCATGGGCAAGGGCTTTGCCGATTTCTTTGCCGCCGAGGACGCGGATATCTTCGCTGTTCAGGAGACCAAGCTCCAGGAGGGGCAGATCGATTTTGCCCCGGAGGGCTATCACTGCTTCTGGAACTACGCCGAAAAGAAGGGCTATTCCGGCACGGCGGTATTCACAAAGAAGGAGCCCCTGCGCGTGTTCCTCGGTATGGACATGGGCGAAAGGTTCGAGGGCGAGGGCCGCGTCATCACGCTCGACATGGGTGATTTCTACTTCGTTGACGTCTATACGCCCAACGCGCAGAGGGAGCTCACCCGCTTGGCGTTCAGGTGCGAGTGGGAGGACGCCTTCCGCGAATACCTCATGTCCCTCGATGCGGACAAGCCCGTTATCGTCTGCGGCGATATGAACGTCGCCCACTGCGAGATCGACCTCAAGAACGCAAAGTCCAACCGCGGCAACGCGGGCTTTACGGACGAGGAGCGCGGCAAGATGACGGAGCTCCTTTCCTCGGGCTTCGCGGATACCTTCCGTGAGATCTACCCCGACAGGGCGGCATATACCTGGTGGAGCTACATGTTCCGCGCGCGGGAAAAGGACGTCGGCTGGCGCATCGATTATTTCCTCGCGAGCCGCAGGTTCATGGACAGGATCGGCGACGCCCTCATCTACAAGGACGTCTGGGGCAGCGACCATTGCCCCGTCGGGCTGATAATAAAGGAAGACTGAACAGAATAACAAAACGCTCTGCGGCAGCAGAGCGTTTTTATATGCTTTGTTACATATCGGGCTGCTTCCACGGTATGAAAGTCCCGCCGGGCATCGATATCGTCTGGTGGTGCATGAGCGCGGTGCATTCGTCCTTTGCGACTATAACATGCTCCGCAAGCTCGACGCCGTGGGAAGCGAGCTTCGTTTTCAAAGCCTCTGTCGCCATGAGATCCGCCGCGGACGGAACGGAGCTGCCGGAGGGGTGATTATGCGCCACTACTATCCTGTGCACGCGGCGCCTTATGGCAAGCTCCACGACCGTCTCGATCGGCAGCACGGCGGCGTCGTTCGACCCGCAGGAGACCTTCACGACCTCCTTCACATAGTCGTTGTCGTCAAGGAAGAGCTCCACGATCGTCTCCTCGCGGAACGGCTCCAATACCTCGTGGCAGTACTCGACGGTGGTCAGAACGTTTTTCAGCCGCTCACGGCGGTATTCTATGCACCTGTCAGGCTGCAGGCGGATATCGTTGACGAGCTTCAGGAGGACTATCGTGTGATCCGTAAGCCCGCCGCGCTCGCGCAGGGCTTCACTGTCCGAATCGAGGACGTTTATGACCGAGCCGAATTCGTCCACGAGCTCGCGCGCGGTATTGTAGACGTCTCTGCGCGGAATGGCAAAGGTAAGCAGCAGCTCAAGAACGTCCTTGTCGTCAAGCGCGGCAAAGCCCTTTTCAAGATAACGCTCCTTTATCCTCTGCCTGTGCCCGATATGAAGATGCGGGCGCTCGTTCCTGTCGGCCATTTTGCGACCTCCGATATGTATTACAGTTCATTTTACCATAGCCGCGGGATAATGTGAATCATTATTTTGCGCCGCCCTGAATAATGTTAACTGCAGATGATCTCGGGAGGTACTGTATGAGGATAACGGCATTGGCGCTGCTTGCGGCATTCATTATATGCTTTGCGGGATGCGGGCTGATCAAGGGCGGCCCCGCGGCCCCCATTGAGACGGAGACCTGTGAAACGCAGATCGCGGAGGCTCCCCGCGCGGAGGAGACCTTCCGCAGGGCGACGCTCTATTACGTTTCGGACGAGGGTTATATCGTGCCCGTAACGAAGCTGATACCTTGGGAGACGGGCATAGCGAAGGCCTGTCTCGGCTACATGACCGCGACGGAGGAGAACAAAGCATACGCGCGCAGCGCGGGGCTCATGCCCGCCATACCCGAAGGCGTATCCTTCACGGTCTCGATCGCGGACAGCAACGCAAAGGTCGATATAACGGGGCTCGGCGCTCTCCCGTCCGCGGAGGCGGAGCTCGATATGATAGAGGCGATAGTCAACACGCTGACCTGCTTCCCGACGGTCTCCACCGTAACGATCACACGGGACGGCACGGGCGGCGCGCTCGAAAACGGCACGGAGCTCCCCGTAAGGCAGGGACCGTATCATCTCAATCCCGAAAACGAGGAGCTCGCGACTTCCGCTGGCGCGGAGGCGGCGACGCTATATTTCCCGAATATGAGCGGCGCGGTGACCGTCCCCGTAACAAGGTACATGAGCAAAGCGCCTTCGGTCTATTCGATAGCCGCTGCGCTGATAGACGGCGCGAATGGGAAGGGCCTAAGATCCTGCTTCCCGGAGAACACGCTTCTTTTGGGCGCGGCGATAGAGAACGGCGTCGCAACGATCAATCTTTCGGAGGATTTCGCCGCCGTCGCGGAGACGGAGGGGCTTTACAGCCTGGCCTACCGCTCGCTCTGGCTTACGCTCGCGGAGCGATACGATTTCACAAGGCTCGATATCGAGATCAACGGCAGTCTGTTTGCGCCGGAGGAGGTCGAGCCGCCCTCCTGCGTAAACGGCGCATGAAAAAAGGCGTGGGATCTTCCCGCGCCTTATTACTATTGTCTTACCATTCGCCCTGCAGCGAGTCGGGAATGCCGTCGCTGTCAAGGTCTATAACGCCGCCGGCGGCGCCCGGGCCGCCGTGGCCGAGGTCGCCCATCATCTCCGTATAGCGCACGCGGTAGGCGATCTTCGCCTTCTCGACCTGCGTGTGCAGAAGCTCCTTCACCTCGCGGGGCTGTTTGATGTTGCGCATCGCGAGCATCGGGGCGGAGTTGTCCGTCGACGTCACAGTGACGGTGCCGACGCCGGTGAGCCGCTGCCAGAAGGATATAGTGACGCTTATATCGCGTATGCGGTAAAGCAGTATCTCGTCGCCGCGCGTGTTGAGCCAGCCCGTCTCAAAGAACAGACGGTCCTCGCTCATGCGGTAGCGGATGAACGTTATGGGCAGGCCGAGTATGCGCTTCCTGTCCTTCCACAGATACTTGGGTTCGCTCTTCTTTATCTTTTTCATGCGTTTCCTCCGTTTCAGTCAAGTGTGAAAACAAGCTTCACGGGCTGATGGTCGGAGTTGACAAAGCCCGTTTCGATTACCTCCGCCGACTGTACGGTGATGTTGGAGGAGACTATGAAGCCGTCGATTATGTAATACTGGGGATCGGGATTGCCCTTATAAGGCACGTCAAGTAGGCGGCAGGTGGGCTTTGTGTCGTCGAACACGAAGCTGAATCCCTCGGGAAGGGTATCCTCCAAAGTGCCGGGCATCCAGTTGCCATCCTTCTTGGGCTCGTAGAAATACGCGCCGGGGAAGGTCTGGTTGAAATCGCCGCCCGCGATCACGTAATTGCCCTTTTGGAGCTCTTCGGAGAGCAGATCGTAGAGCATCTTCGTCTGCGCGATCTTGCCCTCGCCGCTGTCATAGGCCTCAAGATGCAGGTTGATCATGACGAGTTCCTTATCGCCGACCGGTATCCTGTTTATAAGGAGGCAGCGCTTGAGGTTGAAGCAGCGCACCGGCCAGCTGAACGGGCAGGGGAGCTGTATGCGCTCCGATGAGGAGACGGTCAGATCCGTGAATGTGGCAAGCCCGCTGTTGACCTTGCCCATCATATCAGAGAGGGGGAAGGGGACGAACACGGAGGAGTAGTTCAAAGCGTAGCTCATGGGCATCCCGAGAGCTTCCGCATAGTAGGCCGCCTCGTCTATACCGAATGTGCGCCTGGAGTTGGTGTCGACCTCCTGCAGCATGTAGATATCCGCGTCGAGCTCCTTGAGCGTTGCCGCGATACCGGCAAGGTTCGTTTCCACCTCGGACTTATCCTCCGGCATGGTGGTAGTGCCGCCGTCCATAAAGAAATCGGCGTTTTCGCCGAGAGCGGCGTAGCCCGTGTTGAAGATGACCACGGTCATGGTCTCGGCCGCGTCGGCAGCCTCGCTGCCCTTGGGCGGCGTTATCGCCTCAACGTCCTTGGGCTTATACTCAGTCAGCGTCAGCGCAAGGAACGCGCCGACGAGCAATATGACGGCCGCCAGCACGACGGAAAGGAGCACCTTCCATATCCTGACGGGTTTTTTTGTCCTGCTCATATCCGATCCTCCCATGAGAAAAATCAATACATATATAATACAACCAGCGCCGCGTTTTTGCAACCGAAAATAAAGAAACGCCGCTGTTGCGAAATCCCCCCGAAAGGGGTATAATACTATATTGAGGGAATGCGGCGGCGCCGCGTCCTCCAAACGAAAAAGGAGAGACCAAATGCTCTTTCAGCTACTAACAGGCAGCGGCGATCTAAAAACAAAGCTCATATTCGTCGCCCTCTATCTCATAGCCATAATAGTATCGCTCAGCTTCCATGAGTGGGCGCACGCGCACGCCGCGCACAGCATGGGCGACGATACCGCAATGAACCTCGGCAGGATGACTTTGAACCCCATGGCGCATATCGATCCTTCGGGCTTCCTCATGCTCCTGCTGCTGGGCTTCGGCTGGGCGAAGCCCGTGCCGGTCAATCCGCGCAATTACAGGAACTACCGCTGGGGCGAGTTCAGGGTCAGCTTCGCGGGCATTTTCACGAACCTTATCATCGCGCTCATTTCCGCGTTCCTCTACGTCGGCTTCTCGGTATATGAGATCAGGACGGGCAGCGAAATGCCGGAGCTGCTCTATACCTTCCTTTATATAGTCGGCATATTGAACTGCAGCCTCGCGATATTCAATTTCATCCCCGTGTACCCCCTGGACGGCGCGCACATTTTCGATCTCGTATTCGGCAAGCTCGTCGGCAGCAGGGTGCTCTTGTGGATGCACAGGAACGGCCGCTTCATTCTCTACGGAATATTCATACTGAACTTCGTGTTCGCAAGGCTCGGATTCTCGCCGCTCGGCACCGCAGTCAACTGGCTGTATCTCAAGTTCATCTCGCTCTTTACCGCGCTTGCAAACCTCATCCCGTGATATGGAAGAACTCTCCGCCGAAAACAAAGGCTATCATGTACATATAAAACAGTTCGACGGCCCGCTCGATCTGCTCCTTTACCTTATCGAAAAGGCGGAGGTCGATATTAGGGAGGTCTTCATTTCGGAGATAACCTCCGAGTTTTTGAGCTACCTTTCGGAGCTGGACGAGCTCGATATGGATCAGGCGAGCGCGTTCGTCTCCGTGGCGGCGACGCTCGTTTACATGAAATCCCGCTCGCTTATGCCCAAGCCTCGGCGCGAGGATGAGGAAGAGGAGGAGGATCCCGGCGAGGCTCTCATACGCCAGCTGCGCGAGTACAAGGCGTTCAAGGAGGCGTCGCAGGGGCTTCGGGGCCTCATGGGCGAGGCCGCTATGATGCGGGGAAGGCTTCCGATGGAGTACCCGCTCCCCCCGCAGGAGATAATACTTAAGGACACCACGGTAGAAGGGCTGTATCACGCCCTGCTCGTGGCACTGAACCGCCTGCCGAAGGACGTTTCTCAGGAGCCCGTCCGCAGCGTTGAGGCGGACAGATACACTATACGCGCCTGCACGGGGAGCCTTAGAAAGAGGCTCAAATCAGAGGGCGGAAAGGTCATGTTCCTGAAATACGTCGAGGACATGTGCAAGCTCGAGATAATCGTCACATTCATGGCGATGCTCGAGATGATGCGCCGCGGCGAGATACGCTTGAAGCAGGATAAGGGCTTCGGCGATATCGCGATAATAGAGGCGGAGCTGATAATGGACGATGAGAACATAAGCTACGACGACGAAACGGATGAATGATCTGGAGGCAGGCATGGAGATAAACATCGAAGCCGCGGAAAACGTGATAACGGAAGAAAACGCGCAGGAAACGCTCACGCAGGCGCAGCAGATCGGCGCGCTTGAAAGCGTGCTCTTCGTGACGGGCGAGCCCATCCCCAAGGCGGAGATCGCAAGGGTGTTCGGCCTCAGCCAGCTGGAGCTCAATTCGCTTTTGGTCGAGGCCGAAAGCGAGTACGAAGCGAACGGCCGCGGAATAAGGCTTTTCGTGACGGACGAAACGGTGCAGCTCGTCACCAATCCGGAGTATAACGACTGGCTCGTAAAGCTGCTCTCCCCGCCGCAGGAGAAGAACCTTTCCGACTCCATGATGGAGACGCTCTCTGTCATCGCCTACCGCCAGCCGGTGACGAGGGCGGATATAGAGGCCGTCCGCGGCGTCAGGTGCGAGTACGCGGTCTCCCAGCTTTTGAAGCAGGGATTCATAAAGGAACTCGGCCGCAAGGACGTCGTCGGCAGGCCCATGCTCTTCGGCACGACAGACGCCTTCCTGAGGCGATTCGGACTGCACTCGATCGAGGAGCTCCCGCCCATGCCGGAGATCGAAGAAGAGGAATAAATATCGCAATAATTTGATTTATCGCAAAATATGTCAATAATGACTTCAAAACCGCCGCCCGATATGGTATAATAATAAGGGAGGTGGTTTTTTGTACTACGCTGTCATAGGAGACCTTGTCGGCTCAAGGCGGCTCTCGCCGGAAATGCGGCGGGAGGCGCAGGCAAAGCTCGGGTCGGCGCTTGAAAAGGTGAACGCCGAGTTCGAGCCCGGCGTCGCGGCAAGGTTCCTTATCACCCTCGGCGACGAATGCCAGGGACTTATGAATGAGGAGGGCGATCCCGTCGCGGCGGCGCTGACCGTAATGCGCGAGATGAAGCCCTTTGAGATACGCTTTGCGATCGGCTGCGGCGAGATCACGACCCCGGTTTTTGCGGAGGCTGCGATCGGCGCCGACGGGCCCGCCTACTATCTTGCAAGGAGCACCGTAGAGGACATGAAGGCGGATCACGGCGCGAGGCTCCGCGCTGCGCTTTCGGATCCGGACAGGACGGAATGCATAAATACCGTCGCCGCCCTCTGCGACAGGCTCTCGGCCGACTGGACAAGAAAGCAGGAGGAGCTGGCGTCATCTCTCCTGCTCGCACGTATGCGCGGGGAAAAGCCCACGCAGACTGAGCTCGCAAAGTCGCTCGGAGTGGGGCAGAGCACCGTCAACGCAAGGCTGACCGCCGCGGGCTTCAACGAATACTGCCGCGGCATGCTCTATATCAGAAAACAGCTCAGGGAATACATGCTCGGAACAGAAGGGGGAGGTGAACGATTGATATGAAAGCGTTCACACTGCTCTTTACGGCACATTTGCTGGGTGATTACTATTTCCAGCCCGAAAAGCTCGCCAAGGCCAAATCGCGCAGCCTCCTTTGGGTGCTTCTGCACGCCGCGATCTATGCCGCTGCGGATTTCGCCACTCTGCTCCTGCTCGGCGGCGGCTATATCTGGGCGGTCATTATCTCCGCCACAACGCATCTTCTGATCGACGTCGTCAAGCAGATCATACTCAACTCCTCCGCGAAGCAGGGCGTCCTCACGGTCAAGGGCGAGCGCGCCGCGTTCACGATCGATCAGGCGCTCCATATCGCGATAATGATCGCCGCGAGCGCGTGGGTCGCCCGCGCTTTCGATATCGCGGAACCGCCCTTCATGGCCGGTATAAGCGAGACGTTGGGCCGCGACGCGTATTCGCTCATCGCGTACGCCGCTGTCGGCCTTGCCGTAATGAAGCCCGCGAACGTGTTCATCCGCCGCATGCTCTTTACCGAGAAGCCGGAGGATAAGTCCGCGGAGCACGGCCGCGCGGGCAGGCTGATCGGATGCCTCGAAAGGCTGCTCGTCATCGCGCTCCTCGCCCTTAAACAGTACGGCTCAGTCGCGCTGGTGTTCACGGCCAAATCAATTGCCAGGTTCCGCCAGCTCGACGATCGCGATTTCGCGGAATACTACATATTGGGAACGCTCCTGTCGGTCGTCACGGCCGTCGGCGCGTTCATACTTATGAAGCTCTTCGGCACATTGTGAAATAACGGTTTACAGTAGGAGAACGGTATGAAAAAACTCATTGCGATCGACGGAAACTCGCTGCTTTTCCGCGCGTATTACGCCATACAGACCGCCATGACGAGCCGAGACGGGCTTCCCACGAACGCCCTTCACGGCTTCACGGCGATGCTGATAAAGCTCATCGAGCAGAAGCCGGATTACATGCTCGTCGCGTTCGATATGCACGGCGGCACATTCCGCCACGACGTTTATCCCGAATACAAGGGCGGCCGAAAGGAAACGCCGGAGGATCTTCGCCCGCAGATCCCCGCCATGCGAGAGCTTCTGAAGAGCATGGGCATAAGGACCTGCGAATGCTTCCGCTACGAGGCGGACGATATCCTGGGCACCATATCCAAAATGGCGGAGAACGCCGGGATCGACTCGCTGATCGTCACCGGCGACCGCGACGCGCTGCAGCTCATTTCCCGAAACACCCACGTCATGCTCACCAAAAAGGGCATCACCGAGACGGTGGAGTACGACGAGCAGGCGCTGATGGAGGCATACGGGCTCACGCCCAAGCACATGATAGACCTCAAGGCGCTAATGGGCGACAGCTCCGATAACATCCCCGGGATAAAGGGCGTCGGCGAGAAGACGGCAAAGACCCTGCTTGAAAAGTACGGCGATCTCGAAGGCGTGCTGCAAAACGCCGCGAACGAGAAGGGTGCCCTGCAGAAGAAGCTCATGGAGGGCGGCGACTCCGCGCGCATGAGCTATAATATAGGTACGATCTGCCGCGAGGCGCCCATCGGCATCACGCTCGAGGACTGCGCGTTCGATCCCGCGGCGTTGGAGGGCGGCGTGCCGATGCTGCTCAAGCTCGGCATGAAGGCCAACAGCGCAAGGATAAAGGCGCTTGCCGATTCCGGCAAGTCGGGCATGGAACCGCATACCGCGCCCCGAGCTCAAGAGGCGCCCGCTCCCGAGGAAGAGATCGAAACAGTACCGATCTCTGAGACCGTAGAGGTCTCGACGGAAGAGGAGCTGAACGCCGCGGCCGATAAGCTGATGCGCGAAAAGCTCATCGCGATCGACGTGGGCGAGGAGCTGACCGTTCTCACCGGAACGGGCAAGTATTACATTATCAAAACGGGCGGCACATTGCTGGAGCCCGGCCTCACGCCGGAGGAGATCTATTCCGGCCTCAAAGAGGTGCTTGAAAACGCGGGGATCGAAAAGGCCGTTTTCGACGCCAAGCATTTTATGACGGAGCTCGCGCAATACGGCGTAAAGCTCAACGGCCTCGCGTTCGATATCACCGTCGCCGATTATCTCATAAACGCCATAAATCCCGCAAAGAGCCTCGCGTATCTAGCGGAGACGGTCGGCATCCCCGAAAGGGACGCGGCCGCCGTGATGAGGCTCTATGCGATACTTCGCCGCCAACTCGCCGAAAAGGGCGTCGAAACGCTCTACTACGGCGTGGAGCTGCCCCTCGTCACTGTGCTATTCGACATGGAACAGGCGGGCTTCGCGGTCGACGCGGAGGCTCTGCGCGCAATAGGCGAGGGCATGGCCGGCAGGATCGCGGAACTGGAGCAGCAGGCCTACGGGCTGGCGGGGCATTCGTTCAACATACTCTCGCCCAAACAGCTTGGCGTCGTGCTGTTCGAGGAGCTTGGCCTCCCGCCGCGCAAAAAGACAAAGACCGGCTACTCCACGGACAGCGACGTACTCGAATCGCTTACCGGCATGAATCCCATCGTCGAAACCGTGATCGAATACCGCTTCCTCACAAAGCTCAGGTCGACTTTCATCGACGCCATGCTCAAAAAGATCACGCCCGACGGACGCATACATACGACGCTCAACCAAAACGTCACCGCGACCGGCCGTATCTCGTCGGCGGAGCCCAATCTTCAGAACATCCCCGTCCGCACGGAGCAGGGAAGGGAGATCCGCCGCGCGTTCGTCGCAAGCCCCGGCTGCGTGCTCGTCGGCGCCGACTATTCGCAGATCGAGCTGCGCGTGCTCGCGCACATGTCCGGCGACGAAACGCTCAGGCAGGCGTTCATATCGGGCGGCGATATCCACGCAAGGACGGCGGCGGAGGTGTTTGGCGTCCCGCAGGAGGAGGTCACGAAGCAGATGCGCTCCGCTGCCAAGGCGGTCAACTTCGGCATCGTCTACGGAATAAGCGAGTTCGGCCTCGCGAATCAGCTCGGCATCCCCCGCAGGACGGCGGGCGAATACATAAAACGCTACCTCGACCGCTGTACAGGCGTGCGCGATTACATGAAGCGCGCCGTGGAGGAAGGAAAGAGGAACGGTTACGCCGTTACACTGACAGGCCGCCGCCGCGACCTTCCGGAGCTCAAGAGCGGCAACTTCAACACCCGCTCCTTCGGCGAAAGGGTCGCGATGAACATGCCCGTGCAGGGCAGCGCGGCGGATATAATCAAGCTCGCGATGCTGCGTGTGCATGACGCCCTCGAAAGAGGCGGCTTCAAAGCCAAGCTCGTGCTCCAGATACACGACGAACTGATCATCGATTGCCCAAAGAATGAGGTCGATCCCGTCAAAAAACTGCTCCACGACTGCATGCTGGGCGTTCCTGTCCGCGGCGAAGCCGAAAGCACCACTAAAATAGGTCAAAAGATCGCGCTTTCCGTCCCGTTGGTCGCCGATGTAGCCGAAGGACACAGCTGGTTCGACACGAAATAATAGAAAGGTAATACCAAAAACATCAATCCGGCCTTAGATTTTTTCCGTATGTGAAAAAACGCGGCCGGATTTTTCTTTGGGGATCGCAGACTGGTATTACCTATTTCATGGGGAGCCCAAAAAAGAAGCGTGAAATAGCGCGATATACTTTAAAATATAATGCGAAAGCGTGTTCGAAAAGGGAGGGTAGCGACACGGCAAAAAGCGAGGCGGGGAAAGGGAAAACCGGGGGTGAAAGGGGGACGGAAAAAAGAGTAAAAAAACTCAAAAAAAAGTGTTGACAAAGGGGGTCGAAAGTGCTATTATACACAAGCTGTCACAAATGACCGGCCGAAAAACGGCAATAAGTCAAAGGA
>JAFZYC010000074.1 GCA_017616435.1 Clostridia bacterium | reverse complement strand
TAGATGGAGGCGCGGAGGCCGCCGACGCTCTTATGGCCCTTGAGGTTATCGAAGCCCGCGGCCTTCGTGGCGGCGACGACTTCGGCGTCCTGCTCCTTGGTGGGGGTGACGAACGGAACGTTCATGAGGGAGCGGAACTCGGGCTCTACGGTTCCCTTTAAGAGCTTGGACTGATCGAGGAAGTCATAGAGGATCTTGGCCTTATGCTCGTTCATCTTGGCCATGGCCTCAAGGCCGCCGATGCTCTTCAGGTACTTGAAGACCTGACCGCATACGTAGATGGACCAGCAGTTGGGGGTGTTGTAGAGGGAGTTATTGGCCGCGTGGGTCTGATAGCTCATGTAGGTGGGTACCCAGGTGGGCAGCTCGGCGCTGTCGCGGATGAGGTCCTCACGCATGATGACGATGACCATACCGGCGGGGCCGATGTTCTTCTGTACGCCGCCGTAGATCACGCCGTAATCGGAGACGTTGCAGGGCTTGGAGAGGAACATGGAGCTCTGGTCGGAGACGAGGATCTTGCCCTTGGTGTTGGGGAGCTTCTGGAAGGTGGTGCCGTGGATGGTCTCGTTCTCGCAGATGTAGACGTAATCGGCGTCTTCGCTGATGGGCAGATCGGAGCAATCGGGGATATAGCTGTAGTTGCGGTCCTCGCTGGTGGCGACAAGGTTGATCTTGCCGTACTTCTTCGCCTCGGCATAGGCCTTCTTGGACCAGTTGCCGGTGACGATGTAATCGGCGACGCCGTTCTTCATGAGGTTCATGGGGATCATGGCGAACTGGAGCGTCGCGCCGCCCTGGATGAACATGACCTTGTAGTTATCGGGGATGTTCATGAGGTCGCGGAGATCCTGCTCAGCTTCCTTGATGATGTTGTCAAAGACCTTAGAGCGGTGGCTCATCTCCATGACGCACATACCGGAGCCTTCATAGTTCATGAGGTTGTCACGAATGCCCTCGAGCACCTTTTCGGGGAGGATGGAGGGGCCGGCGGAGAAGTTGTAAATACGATCGTAAGCCATATTGATACTCCTTTATCCTGCTTGTCTTGCAAGCATATTTTTCTAATTGAATTATACCACAAAGGAACGATCATTCAACCGTATTTCGGGCCGAAAAAGAGATATATTTATTTGAAGCCGGAGCCGGAATAAAAAAGGAGCCCGTCTTTTTGGACAAGCTCCTTATAATCATCCTATCAGCATGTCGTCCTTATCGTGCGAGCGGCCGCGCCGGCGCTTCTTTTTGACCGGGTGGCGCATGTAGACGTTCAGTACGATGCCCACGCCGATCATGTTCGTGAGCATGTTCGAGCCTCCGTAGGAGACGAACGGGAGCGGTATGCCCGTCATGGGCATAAGGCCTATCGTCATGCCGATATTTTCGAAAACGTGCGCGATCAGCATGCCCGTCACGCCGACGGAGAGAAGCATGCCGAAATTGTCCCTCGACTTTGCGGCGATATAGAGCCAGCGGAACGCGAGCAGGAAGAACACGGCGATGAGTATGGCTCCGCCGACGAAGCCGACCCCCTCCACAATGCCGGAGTAGATGAAATCGGTGTGGCGCTCCGGCACGTATTTGAGCTGTGCGAGCGTGCCCGTGGAGAAGAAGCCCTTGCCGAGGAGCCTTCCCGAGCCTATCACGACCTTCGACTTGGAGACCTGATAGCCCGCGCCCAAAAGATCGTATTCGGGATTGAGGAAGGAGATTATCCTCTCCTTCTGTTTGCTCGTGAGCACGAAGAAATACGCGAGCGGCAGCGCGGTACCCAATGCGACGGCCGCCCCTGCGATCCATATCCACTTGATCCTTGCGGCGAATACGATGAACGCGAGTATGACGATGAGCACGAACGCCGTACCGTAATCCGGCTGCAGCGCGATGAGTATGAACGGGATCATCGTATAGACGACCGTCAGCGCGATATCGCGGAACCTCAGAAGCCTCCCGTCGGCGTCCATCGCGCGGGCCGCGACCTTCGACACCATTATTATCACGACGACCTTTGAAAGCTCGGCTGGCTGTATGTTCCTCTGTATGCTGTCGAAAACGAACCAGCCCTGCGAACCGCCCCTGACCTTTCCGAAAAGGAAAAGCAGCGCGAGCAGGCCGACTATGCCGATATATGCATAGGGTATGAGCGGCTTGAAGATATTGTAATCGAATAGCATCACGACTATCATCGCAGCGAGACCGACGAGGAAGTTTATCGCCTGCCTCTGCACATAGTCGAGATTGAGCCTCGCCATTATATCGCCGAAGCCCTGCTCCGTGCCGTCGAACGGGGTCGCGAGCACCGAGGCGAGCGCGACGATGCCGAAGCCCACTAGCGCGAACACCAGCAGCACCGTGAACCAGTCTATGCTTTTAAGATCTTTTTTGTCGTAAAGGCTCAAGGGAGATCCTTTCGGTCAACGATTTTTCGGACTGCGCCGATTCGATATGTCCTCGCCGAGGACTCGATATCGCTTCGATATGCGCCGCAGACGCATATCGACTTACACCGTCATCCTGCTCGTCTTCTCTTCCATCTCGGCGAGTTTTTTCTCGTAGCCGGGGCGGCCGAGAAGCGCGTAGGTCATGTTCTTGCCCTCCTCGACGCCGGGCTGGTCGTAGGCGTTTATCCTAAGCAGCTCGCCCGCGTAGGCGGTGGCGAGCTCCAGCAGCATTATGAGCTGGCCTATGGTCTCGGCGTTGACCTCCGGAAGGAGTATGGTCTTGTTCATGTGCCCGCTGACCGTTACAGCATGCTCGGTCGCGCGGCGCTCCGCGGATATGAGCTCGTTGAAGGTGTGCCCGGAGAGGAACGCGACGTTCGGGTTCTCGTCGGCGGCATGCGGGATCGTGAACTCATTGCGGTAGTTTTCAACGCCGAGGAACGTGACCGTCTTATCGAACGGGCCGTCGGTGTATAGCTGCACCTGCGAATGCTGATCCGTGACGCCGAGCGCCTTTACCGGGGTCTGGCCGGTGCGCCTTCCCTCGGTCTTCTTGCCGAGGGATTCCGCCCAGAGCTGGGCGTACCAGTCGGAGAAGTATTTGAGCGAATCCGCGTAGGGCATCATGACGCCGATATTCGCGCCCTTTTCCATCGCGAGGGTCTCGAGCAGAGCGTACATGAGCGCGGGATTTTCCTTAACGCTGTCGTTGTCGCAGAGTTCATCCATGTATGCTGCGCCGCGAAGCATCGCTTCGATATCTATGCCGCAGACCGCCGCGGGCAGAAGACCCACGGGGCAGAGCTCGGAGAACCTGCCGCCGACACCCTCCGGAACGCAGAAGGTCGTTAGGCCGTATTTCTTCGCAATGCCTATGAGGTTGCCCTTCTCGCGGTCGGTGGTGGCGATGAGGCGCTCCTTGAGATGCTCCTCGCCGTAGAGATCGAGCAGCGTGCGCATCACCGTCAGAAGCTGCGCCATGGTCTCCGACGTGGAGCCGGATTTGGTGATGACGTTGAACACGGTCGTTTCGGGATCGATGACGTCGAAAAGCGCCGCCATGCGCTCCGGGTCGATATTGTCCTCGACGTAGAGCTTGGGGCCGTTTCGCTTATCCTTGGGCAGCTCGTTCCAGCGGGGGTGATTGAGCGCCTGCTGGACGGCGATGGGGCCGAGCGCGCTGCCGCCGATGCCGAGCACGACGAAGCTTTCGGCGCGGCTCCTGACGTCCTCCGCGACGGCCTTTATCTCCTTCACGATCTCGCCCTGGTTATAGGGCAGTTCGCGCCACCTTATCATATCCCTCTTGGCCCTGAGGGAAGCTATCGCCTCCCCCGCCTTTTCGATACGGGCGGCAAGCTCCGCTTCGCAGAGGCCGCGAGAGCCGACCGCGGAGGAGAGCATGTTGGTATAATCGATGCGTATACGCATAGTCTTGTTGCTCCTTTTCGGGTATTTGATGTTATTATAACACAGCTTGCGGTGTTTTTGTAAGGGGTTTTGCGCATAAGATGGGATATGTTCAATAAAAAACCGAAAAAAATCGTATTTCTGCTTCTCGTCTGCGCGCTCTTTGTCTCCTGCGGGAGGGCGGAAAAGCCCGAAGCGCGCTTCGGAACGCTGCGGGTGTTCGTCACGGACGGCTTCTCCGAGACGCCTATACCCGGGGCGAGGGTAGTCGTGCCCGAGACGGGCGAGGCGTTCTATACCGGATCCGACGGCATGACGGAGCGCATGCGCCTGCCCGTCATACAAGACCGCGAGTACGACAGGCTGCTGCCCTGCTCCTTAGGGCGGCTGACGCTCATCGTGTTCGCGGAGGGCTACGCGCCGTACATGCTGCTCTATGTGCGGATCGAGGCGGACAGGGAGCGCGAGCCGATACCCGTGCTGCTGTTCCCGGACGACGGCACTCTGCCCGTTTTCACGGTAATAGAAGCTCCCCCGTCCGAATGGGCGGAGGAGCTTGTAAAAAGGTATCGTTAATTTGCTTTCGTTCTTGCCTTGCGGCGCTTGAAAAACTGCGTTATCGGCCTTCTTTCGCGGCCGGCTGTCCTGTCTATCTCGCCCGCGGCGGTCAATGCTGCCTTCGTTATGACGGGACCGGCGAGCTCATACACGAGGGTAGCGAAGAGCACAACCGTCACGACCTGATCCGCGACGACGGCAAGATCGGCCGAGGCGGCGACCATCTGCGCCATACCTATCGCGACGCCGGCCTGGGGGAGCAGCGTTAGGCCGAGATAATCGCGGACGGTCTTTTCGGAGCCGACCATGGCGGAACCGGCGAAAGCGCCGGTGTATTTGCCTATCGAGCGGACGACGACATATATGAATCCCGCGAGGCCGACCTTGGGAAGTATCTCGAGCTTAAGATCCGCGCCGGAGATCACGAAGAAGAGCATGAAGAGCGGCGGGGTCCATTTTTCGCAGTGGGAGAGTATGTGTACGGAATCGATGCGCATGTTCGCGAACACTGCGCCTATCATCATGCATACGAGGAGGCTGGAAAGATCCCACAGCTGCGCGAGGCCCGCGCCGAGTATGACCGCGCAGACCATGAGCATAAGGCGGCTGTCGCGGGACTTGAAGAACCTGCACATGAAGCCCAGCGCCGCGCCCAAGAAGCTGCCCACGACGAGCGATAGGCCTATCTCACGCAGAGGCTCCAGCACGACCTTTTCCGCGGTGACGCTGCCGCCGACGGCGAAAACCTCCGCAAGCGAGAAGCAGACGGAGAATATTATAAGGCCTACCGCGTCGTCGAACGCGACTACGGGAAGAAGGGTCTCCGTGACAGGGCCCTTCGCCTTATACTGGCGGACGACCATGAGGGTCGCGGCGGGAGCGGTAGCCGCGGCGATCGCGCCAAGGAGCAGCGCGCGGGATACGTAATACTCGCAGTCGCCGCGCACGAACATCATGGTGACCATAACGAAGGCGACGGTCGTGAACGCCTGCACGAGGGTTATCACGATCACCTTCGGCCCGAGCTTCTTTATGGTCGCGAGCTTGAACTCGCCGCCTATCGAGAAGGCGATAAAGCCCAGCGCGACGGTGGTTATCACGTTGAGGCCGGAGAGCCCCTCCTCGGTTATGAGGCCGCCGAAGGAGCCGGGCGTCAGCAGTTTCCACAGGTTCGGCCCGATAAGGAGCCCCGCGATGAGATACCCGGTGACGTTCGGAAGATTGAATATCTTCATCACGCGGGTCAGCGCGAGGCCTGCTATCATTGCGAACCCGATCATCATCAAATCGGAGAACATAACGCTATCCTCTTATTCTTCCTCTATGCCCTCGAAGCTCGAAATGGGGACGGTGAACATTACGCCCTTCTTGCCGAGGCCGTTGGTGTTGCGGCGCACGACGCGCTTTGCGTGCTCGATCTGATCGTCGTTCAAAAGCAGGAACGCCGTGTGGCTCGATTCGAAATCGTTGCTGACGACCTTCGAGAGGGAACCGAATATCGGCGCGGCGTCGATCGTGCTGTTCAAAAGGGCGTGCTTAAGGCTCGTCGACTGGAGCACGACGCCGTTCATCCCGTGCGCCTTGAGCCCCGCGAGCGTCTCGAGGAACTCGTCGCAGTCGTCTATCGTAATGACCATGAGCTGCATAGAAAAATGCCTCCTGTAATCTGTGATTGTCGCATAATCAATATTAGTCTTTTTTTCACGCTTGTCAATAGAAGAAAGGTTTTATATTTTCCGGCAAAAACAAATGCCCCGGAGGTGCCTCCGGGGCATTGTTTTTATCGTTATTCGTCCTCTGCGAAGAGCACGCACATCCTCGGATCGACGGGGATATCGTTAAGGAGAAGTTCAAAATGCAGATGGCTCTCCTCCGAACATTCGGATATCGCGGTGTCGCCGACGTAGCCAATGAGCCCTCGCGCCTCGACCGCGTCGCCCTCCTTTACGGGCGGATCCTTCTTGAGCCCCGAGTAGACGCTCGAAACGCCGCCCTCGTGGGCGATTATTACCGTGGTCCCCAGCATATCGTCGTCATACACGCTTTGGACCGTGCCCGCCTCTATGCTCCTGACCTCCGTGCCGATCGGCGCCGCGATATCCACGCCGCGGTGGGTCATCCACTGGCCGAGCGTCTTTGAATAGATGAGGTGATCCATTGCGTATGAGCGAATGAGCCTGCCCTTGACCGGCGAGTTCCACTGCGTCGTCCCCTCCGGGGGAGGCGTTTCGATCGGGCGGACGGTCATATCCGGGATAACGGTCGGCTTCGGGCTCGGCCCCGGCGTGGGAGCGGCGGGCTCCGCCTCTGTCGGACGCGCGGTGAGAACTTCCTCATGCGGGGGGTTCGTCCGCTCGGCCTCCGAAAGGCGCTCGTCGCCCGATCGGCCCGCGGGGGCTTCCCCGCTTCTTCCGCTCAGCAGGAACGCTGATACGCCGCCAAGCGCCGCCAGGCAGAGTATCGCGGCGATAAAGAGGGCGTTCCTCCTTAAAAACAGCGAGATTCGCCGGCGCCTTCTCGTGCGGGCCCGGCTCGGGTCTTTTGTCCTGTCCATACTTCGTCCTTTCATAAACGTTTTTTGTCTCGCTGATATCATTTCCTTTTTGCGCGTTTGTCATACTTGAAATAATGCTGTTATTTTGTTATAATATGAAGTTAGGAAGATATCGCCCGCAAAAAGGGCGTATCAATGAACGTGAGGGAAGGACCGCGGGAGGCCCGCGGGCGGTTTTACACATGAAGGTGCTGAAAGCGATCGGATTCTTTATACTTGCTTTGCTCGTCTTTGCGGGGTTCGCTTACCCGTTCTCCTCCGTGCCCGCGCGGCACGAGGCGAAAGCGCGCGAAATGACCGAGGCCAGGATCGAGAGCGGCAGCCTCGCCGTGGATCAGAGCTACGTCGATCAGAGCGTGCGCGAGGCGGTTACCTCCAACCTCGACAGCATTTTCCGCACGGCGTTCATACTCGCCGCTGCTGTCGCAGCCCTCATATTCTTCATTTCCCTGCGTCCGCCCCATGACTGCGGCGGCATAAACTGGTTCAATCCCATCGCGCTCGTATTCGTCGCGGCTATACCGCTCGCGATGAGCGCGGTCATCTGCCTTGCGCTCAAGGCCTACCCCTCGCAGGCGGTCACGGAGTTCGGGATATTCGTCGAAAAGCTCAGCTCCGGCCTTACTTTCGAAAAGTTCGGCCTGTTCGCGCTGCTCTTCGTGCCCGTCGTGCTGGAGGTCGTATTCCGCGGCTTCATATTCAGCTATCTTGAAAGGATCCATCCCATCGTCGCGATCGTCCTCTGCCCCGTGCTCTACGCTTTGGCGGCATACTTCATCGTCTACAACTACATGTCGAGGAGCGTCGTTTCGACCGCCGCGGCAGGCTGCGCGCTCTTCACAGCTCTCGGCGTAGGCCTTGTGCATTCCGTGATGACGTGGCGGCTCCGCTCGCTGATCCCCGCTGTGCTCTCGCACCTCATAATGGCATTCTCCGCTTCACGCGTGGCCGCGTTCTGCGATAAGGGCAGCCTCTCCCTTCCCGCTGCCGCCGTGATACTCGGCGTGCTTATCGCGGCGTTTATAGCGGTGTTCACGTTCGGCGCGAAGAAGTTCCCGTTCCTCGCATACGATTTCCCGTTCGCGAAGCATCACAAGGCCATGTACGACCGTCTCTACGCCACCGGGCCGATCGCTCTGCCGAAGTTCGGAGGCAGGAAGAAGGCCTCCGAAAAGAAGGAAAACAAGGAGACCGCGGCCGTAGTCCCCGCCGAGGAGAAGAAGGCGAAGAAGACCTCCGCAAAGCTCGGTAACATTCTGAACGGCATAAAGCTCCCCGGAGCTAAGCGCACGAATAAGCGCTGATGGATACGAGGGCGGCAGTCACAGCAGCGATACTGCCCGTGCTGCGGGAGTTTTTTCCCGCTGCGGGCGAAAAAGATCTGCTCTTTCACGGCGGCGAGGACGTCGCCTCACCCCTGCCCCGCAAATACGGACTTGACAGCGCGGACGGCATAGTATATAATCTTATGAACAGGGTAAAGTTCCGCGGTGTTCCTTTGTTTTCCGCAGTGCGCATCGAGGATGGCTTTATCGATATGACATTCGGCCCCGAGGCGATGGTCCTCATTGCCGAAGACGCCGCTCAAAGCGCGGCAGTACCCGCCGAAAGCTATGAGCTCGGCGCAAACCCCATGTGCCTCTGCGCGATGCTCATGACCGCCGCAGCGACGGCAAAGGCGGAGGATCCGTTTGTCCCCGAGGGACTTGCGAGGAGGGCGTTCCTGCACACGGTTTTCGCCTCCTCGGATCCCGCTTTGGCGATCGCCCTGCGCGAGACGGCGGCCGCCCTCTCCGCGCACAGGAGGGCGAAGCCCGGCAGCCCCGAAAGGCTCGGCTGTCTTACCGCTTCCGCAATGGCGGGGGCGCTAACCGAATGGTTCTGAAACCGAAAATATTTACCCGGAACGGAGTGATGATAAATGAAGATAAAATGGTTCGGACAATCATGTTTCCTGCTCACAGATGAGAACGGCGTATCCGTCCTCACGGATCCCTGCGGTCCCGAGACCGGCTACAAGATCGGCAAGATCCCCTGCGACGCCGTAACGGTGAGCCACGATCATCTCGATCACAACTATATCGAGGCCGCCGAAGGCGAGCCCGTAATAATCACCGACGACGGCGAGCATGAAGTCAAGGGCGTAAGGATAATCGGCTTCCCCGCCTTCCATGACGACGAGGAAGGCGCGCTTCGCGGCCGCAACATGATGTATCTATACGAGATGGACGGCATCCGCATACTGCACGCGGGCGATATAGGGCATTTCCTTTCCCATGCGCAGCTTGCCGAGATCGGCCCCGTCGACGTGCTGCTCGTGCCCATCGGCGGCAGATACACGCTCGATTACATCGGCGCGCGCAGGTTCGCCAACGACCTCCGCCCCTCCGTCGTGATCCCCATGCATTTCAAGACGCCGCTCACCGATATCGGCATCGACGACTGCCAGAACTTCATCTCCACGGTGCAGGACTGCCGCATACACAAGCTCAACGACAGCGAGGTGTTCATATACCGCAACACCCTCGGCGAGGACCGTGTGCTCGTGCTGGATCCGTACGTCGAGGAGACCGTCGAGGAGCAGTTCAGGTTTGATCTGGATTGACAGAATGATCAAGCTCTATTTACCCGCGTCGCACCCGGCGCGGGTCGATTTTTTAAAAGGGCGAAACCTCGCCCGAGTTTTTGCGATCTGATAAGTGAAGGCCTTCGAACGAAAGGAGCGCGCAGATGGACGATTCCGCCCTTGTCGATATGTTTTTGGAGCGTGACGAGAGCGCTGTGGCTTTTGCGCGGGAAAAATACGGCGCGCGCCTTCGCCGCATAGCCTTCAACGTGCTTGGCGACGCCGGCGCCGCGGAGGAATGCGAATCCGACGCATATCTCGAGGCGTGGAACAGGATACCGCCCCACGAGCCCCGCGAATACCTTTTCGCGTTCCTCGCGAAGATAGTGAGGGCAAGGGCGCTCGACAGGGTGCGCGCGCAGTCGGCAAAAAAGCGCGGGGCGGCTTTCACGGAGCTCACCGCGGAGATAGCGGCCATGCTGCGCTCCGGCGACGATCCGCAGGCGGACGTTGAAAGGAAGGAGCTTTCGGCCGCGGTCGGAAGGTTCGTAAACGAGCTTCCCGACGAAAAGCGGCGGGTATTCGTATCGAGATACTGGTACATGGAGCCCATTTCCGACATCGCCGAAAGGTACGGCATGAGGCCCGAAAAGGTCAAATCGATGCTTTTCAGGCTCCGCGCGGCGCTCAGGAAACAGCTTGAAAGAGAGGAGCTTATCTGATGAACGAACTGGATTTTTTACAGGATATAAACGATCTGGAGCCGGAGGCGCTGAACGTCTCCGCCCCCGTTAAGGTCAAGTCATGGCGGGGAGCCAAACGCTGGCTCGCGATAGCCGCGGCGGCGATCGTGGTCTGCGGCTGTGTGACGGCGGGCGCCGTCGCGCTGCACCGAGGCAGTTTCGGGCCGATAAAGGAGGGAACGCACGGCTACACCGCGGAGTTCGAGCTTGAAAAGTACAAATGGAAAGAGTTCACGGGCGAGATCACCGAAGCGCCGGAGCTCATCGTCGAGCAGTACGCGACATTCACTCCCCCGCCCATATACTCGAACAAAGCCTTCCTTCCAAATATGTATTTCAAGGACTTCGGGACATTGACAGAGGCGGTCGATTACATAGGGCTCGACACGATGAAGGACGTCTCCCTGCCCTTCTCCGAGGACGTGACCGTCAGCGTCACGGGAGACAAAAAGGGGCGAATAAAAGAGATCGACGTCTCCTCGCAGCATTATCTCTGGGACGATCCCATGCGCTTCGGAGCATTCTTCAACGTGAAGATACTCACCCAATACAGCAGCTCCTCCGTCATGCTCTCCGGCGGCGACTGGGGCGACTACGATCCGGGCAGTATCGAATACAAGGAGTTTCTGACCTCCAAGGGAGTGCTCTGCCAGTATGCCGAGATCGGCATTGGCGACGACAGCAGACGCCAGATGGTCTCCGGCTACATAGTCGACAGCGGGATACTCTATAACCTCGGGATCAGTTTCGACGACGGCGGGCTCGATACCGCGCTCGGGATGCTTATGGCCTGGGCGGAAGAGTTTTAACGGGATAAGTACAAAAAAAGAGGCGTTCCCGAACGCCTCTTTTATCATGCCTGTTATTCTTCTTCCTCGTCCTCTTCCCCGTCCTCGTCCATGAGTTCGCAGAAGGCGTCGAAGAGCTCGTCGAGCAGCACTTCGTTCTCCACCGGCTCGAGGGCGTCCTCGCCCGCGGCCTTCACTATCTTCATAAAGAGCACGTCGGCCTCTTCATCGTCCTCCGTTCCCTCGGGAGCAAGCGCCATGTAGCGCTCGTTCTCGTACATGAACGTGAGTATATGCTCGAAGCTTATCCTTGTTCCGTCCTCGCCGATAAGGGTTATCGCGGCGGGAAGCTCGTTTTCAGATACTTTGTTTTCCATTGTATGCACCTTTCATTTTACGGGTTTTAACGTCATGTAGCCTTCAAGTATCACCTGCGCTGCTATCTTGTCGACGACCTTGCGGCGCTTCTGCCATTTGAGCTCCGCCTCATAGAGGAAGCGTTCGGCGGCCATTGTCGATAGGCGCTCGTCGTAGAAATCGTGCTCGCCCTCCCAGCCGTCAAGAACGAGCTCGGCAAAGGCCTTCACCTTGTCGCAGGCGAAGCCGTAGGAGCCGTCCATATTTCGGGGCAGGCCGAACACTATGCGGCAGGGAGCCCATTTCCTTGCGGCTTCCCTTATGTAGGCGGCGTCCTTCTCGTCGTCGCCGGTGCGGGTATAGGTCTCAAGCCCCTGCGCCGTGAAGCCCAGGGCGTCCGTTACGGCAAGGCCTATGCGCCTGTCTCCGACGTCCACGCCGAAATAGCGATACATCCCGTTGTTTTCCTTCCGTTAAATAACTTTGATATTGAAATTGGGGCACGCCCGCGCGCAGTAGCCGCAGGTCGCGCATTTCGAATAATCGATCCTCGCGATGCCGTCCACCATGCTGATCGCGTGATTGCGGCAGGCGTCGACGCAGGTCCCGCAGCCCTGGCACCATTCCTGTATGAGCATACGCCTGCGGACGCGGCCGAGCCTTTCGGCGACGGCGGGATCGGGCTCCTCCCCGGAGAACACGGCGCAGTTGTAATCGACCTCGTCAACGGACTGCATGCCTATCGCTATGGTATCGATGCAGAACTTGTCCAGCACGTACCGGAGCGACTCCTCGCGCTCGGCTATAAGATGCCCGCCGCCCAAGGGCTTCATGGCGATTATGCCGCGGCCGATCTCCCACGCGTGGCGGATGACGTCCAGCATCTCCTCCGCGCTGCCGTCCGCGATGCCGACGCCCTTCTTATTGATAAGGGGGAACAGCACCTGGAGCTCGCGCACGTTGAGCGCGGCGCGCATGCAGCCGATGTAGTGCGTCGAAAGGCCTATCGCGCCGATATGCCCCTCCTCCTTTTTGCGGAGGAAGTACTCTATCGCTTCCCAATGCCCGCGTATCGTGTGCCCGCTCTCCTGCTCGTGCAGGAGGAACACGTCGATATAGTCGCGGCCTATGCCCTCGACCGCCTTTTTGAAGGAGGCTTCCGCCGTCTGCTTGTCGTAGGAATAGCTCTTCGTGCAGACGACGACGTCCGGCTTCATCCGGACGGCTTCACGGACATGGGGGTAGGTCTCGTAGATCTCGGCGGTATCCAAAAAATTGACGCCATGGGAAAAGGCGCGCTCAAAGAGAGCCGCCCCCTCTTTTACGCTGAGCCCCCTTTGGAAGGGACCCATCGTAAGCGTGCCGAAGCAGAGCTTCGATACTTCAATGCCCGTTCTTCCGAGCTTGGAATACTTCACGCCTCTTCACCGGAGCTGTTGACCTCGATATAGCTCTTTACCAGCTCCTCTATAAGCTCGTCCCTCTCCAGAGTGCTGATGAGGTAACGCGCGTTGTTGTAGCTCGTGATGTAGGTCGGATCGCCGGAGAGCAGGTAACCGACTATCTGGTTCACGGGATCGTAGCCCTTCTCCTTCATGGAGGAATAGGCCTGCATAAGCACCTCGTGGGCGGTCTGCTTATCCTTGGGCATTTTGAATTTGATCGTGTTCATGTTTCCGCTCATGATCGTTATTGCCTATTTCTTATGGCTTCCTTTCTCGGCAGAGCTGCCGGATCTTTTCGCCCCGATCTCTCGGAGCGCGGGCCAAAAGAGCAAAGTCTCTATATGACCTCAATTTATTATAACATATATCTCGGTTCCTCTCAATAGTCAAATGCGATTTTGCGCATAATTGTTTTTGGGCATAAAAAACCGCCGGCGGAGCTTTCCCCGCCGGCCGATCCCGTCAAAACATGTTCGCTATACCGCGCATCAGCCTTTTGCCGTCGCGCTTCATCCTTCTTCCGACGCTCGGGTAGATCGTCGTCACGGCGACAGTCGCCGCGGTCATGCCGAGCGCCATCCCGAGAGCCATGCCCCAAAGCTTCATGCAAATACCTCCTCTCGATTTTCTGCCGATAAAAGTATCTGCATAATATCGCCGCCGCATGAGCGGGAACAAGAGGAAAAACGCTGTTCTTTTCGGGAAGGATATGGTATAATATGAACAAATAAACAAAAACGGAGGAAACGACAATGATGAACCAAGTGCTCGACGTTATATTGAAGAGAAGCAGCATAAGGGCATACGCGCCCGAAAAGCTGACCGAGGCTCAGCTTTCCGTACTCAAGAGGGCTGCGCTCGCCTCCCCCACCGCG
>JAFZYC010000073.1 GCA_017616435.1 Clostridia bacterium | reverse complement strand
TTGTATCAAAGGAGGTATCTTGTATCTAAAGTTCTTTATTCTCACCGGCACAGCCGGTGGATTATATGCCGCTGAAGCGGACATCAAAACTAAAGCACCCCACAAGGGGGTGCTTTAGTCTTGGCGGAGCGGGTGGGATTCGAACCCACGGTAGGTTGCCCTACACCTGATTTCGAGTCAGGACCGTTATGACCACTTCGATACCGCTCCGTTTGTTACCGATGTATTATACTGCAAAGGCCGCGGGATTTCAACCTTCGCGGAAGATATATTGAAAGGTTTTTGAAGTCGCTGAGGCGAGATTTGTGCGGCGAGATTTTGAACTCCGAGTTTCGCAGTTGCAAACAAGTGCGGCGAGATTTAGAACTCCCGTTTCGCAGTTGCCGATATCCATACTGCTTGCGCGAGCGAAACGTAAGAGAAATCCGCTTTCGCGGATTTCTCGGAGTTCTAATCTCAGAGCGGAGAGCACAGTAAAGGCTGCGGCGAGATTTTGAACTCCGAGTTTCGCATCTTCTTGTTTTCTAAAGCGTCTTGATTGTGCGAAACTCTGAGAGAAATCCGCTTTCGCGGATTTCTCGGAGTTCTAAATCAGTTTCTCTTCTGACCATAAAAAAACGGGATGCATCAGCATCCCGTTTTTTAATGGTCGGAGCGGCGAGATTTGAACTCGCGACCTCCTGGTCCCGAACCAGGCGCGCTACCGAGCTGCGCTACACCCCGATAAAATTCTCTTCGGCCTCCGCGAAAACGAACTTAACTGCTTTCCTTCGGCCAATGCAGGGACTCGTTTTTCGCGGTATCGGCTCTCGAAGTCGGCTCCACCGCGGCCTTCTCGGCCTCCGCGAAAACGGTCTTATCTGCTTACGTTTTGCCAATGCAGGGACTCGTTTTTGCACATTGGCGCTCGCTGTTTGCGCTCCGCTCTGCACAGCTTCGGCCGTGCAAAACGAACCTCATTGCTTACCTTCGGCCAATGCAGGGACTCGTTTTTCGCGGTATCGGCTCTCGAAGTCGGCTCGACCGCCGCCTTCTCGGCCTCCGCGAAAAACCCTTGGCCCTGAAAACGATCCACCGGATCGTTTTCTTGACGGGCCTTCGAGTCCCTTCAAAAAAGGCCAAATCTTATCGGCTCTATGAGCCGATAAGATTTGGAGCCAATGCAGGGACTCGAACCCTGGACCTGCGCATTACGAATGCGCTGCTCTACCAACTGAGCTACATTGGCTTGCACGGATAGGTATTATAACAGATAATCTCCGGTTTGTCATCACCTAATTTCAAAATCGCGGCCCTAAAGCAAAATATATTTAGTGTTTTCCGGCTCTCCCCCGCCTCCCGGCAAAGAATTGGACGCAGAAACAAAAGCTTCTGCGCCCTTATTGTTCGCTATTTGATTTGCCCGGGGTGTCAGTCGACCATCTCGATCGGGGCTTCGGGGGCGTTCCTCTTTACGGAGTCGATGCCGTTCAGGCAGCTCTTCATGGCCTTGTAGCCCTCGGATACGGCGACGATCTGGCCGTTCCTCGCCTTGAGACGGAAGCGGATCTCGCCCGCCTTATCGGTGTAGACCTCAAACTTGGGGTTCTTCAGGGTCTCATAGCCCTCTACGGTCTGATCCTCGATGGGAGCTATGACGGAGTTCCTCATGACGCTTGCGATGCCCTTGCGGCAGGAAGCCTCGGCCTTATAGACTTCGGACGTGGCGATGACTTCGCCGTTGGTGGCCTTAAGATCGAACTTGATGCCGGTCTTGGTCTTTTTGATAATAAACTTACCCATAACATACTCCTCCTGTTTGGTGGTTCCCATTTAATATACAACATTATTCGCCCGTTTTCAAGTGCTCATTGTCATTTTTGCAAAAAAAGTTGGCGCGGGGAGCATGCTCGCGATCAATAATATATTATTGATTTATGACATTTTGCGGGAACCCTTCGCCCTTCTCATGCGTTATATAAGTGTAAGGCGGTGAGCAGCGCAAACCGCTCCATAATATCAAGGAATAATCGGAGGCAGATCATGAAAAGGCGCATCATCTCACTTCTCATCGCTTTGGCGATGACCGCAGTTCTTTTCCCGGGGACGGGCGTATTTGCCATTGGATCGCGTGACGCGCATCCCACTCCCGAGGGCTACAACGACCACGATTATCAGAAGCTCGTAGCGTTCCTCGAACAGACGGATCCCACTGGGGTCAAGAACGGCGTTAAGCTTTCCGCAGGCTACGATCCCGCAGACCCCGCGACATGGGGCGGCGAGCCGAGCTTTGAGGACTACGTCGGCTTCTCCTGGACAGAGGGAAACGACAAGCGCATAGTTTCCTTCGGCTGCGAGGCGGGCGTTTTAAGCGTGATGTACGGCCAGCTCGATCTTTCCGGCTGCACCGAGCTCACGAACCTCTGGTGCGGCTGCAACAACATCAGCTCCGTAAACGTATCGGGCTGCGATAAGCTCTCGCTGCTCTCCTGCTCGGAGGATCCCTTGAACGATTCCCTTTATCTTTCCGGGTGCGGCTCCCTTTCCGAGCTTTACTGTTCATACTGCTCTCTTACCGAGCTTCCGCTTTCCGAGCTCCCCTCGCTTGCCGTACTGATATTTGAAGGGAACAGCATAACCGAGCTCGATCTTACCGTTTGCCCTCTGCTCGAGGAGGTCGTCCTGTACTATATGGAGCTTGAGTATTTAAATGTTTCGGGGCTCGCGAACCTGCGCATGCTCGACGTCTCCGGCTGCGGGCTCGATACGCTTGAGATACGGGACTGTCCCTCGCTTGAGGCGCTTGGCTGCGAGGGCAACGGATTGACTTCGCTCGAGATCACATCCTGCCCCGCGCTCCATGCCATTAATTGCGGCTACAATTCGCTCACGGAGCTTGACGTAACGGGCCTCCCGGAGCTTAACAGCCTGGCCTTCTACGGCAACCGGATACAGTCCGTCGACCTTTCCTGCAATCCGCTCCTGAGGACGCTTTCATGCAGCTATAATCTTTTGCAGGAGCTCGACGTTTCCGCCAATCCCCTGCTCGGATCGCTCAGCTGTTTCGGGAACAGGATCAAGCTCTTCGATCTTTCAAACAATCCTCTGCTGCCCTTCGATATCATCTCGGCGCAGGGAAACGGATTCGTGGAGTTCGGACGCGAGGAGGAGTTCTGCGGCTCATTCGGAGCAGCGGCGGTCACTTCCGAAGGCAGCACATTCGCGGGATGGTTCGATGAGAACGGCGAGCTCATATCAACGAGCACCGTGCTGTGGGAGGAGGATACCGACTGCGCGAGGATCACGGCAAAGTTCGTTCAGGCCGACGTCCCCGGCGACGCCGACGGCAGCGGCGAAGTCACATCCGCCGACGCGCTCACAGTACTGCGCTTCGCCCTGGGGCTCACCGATATCCCTCCCACGCTGATAATGCTCTGCGATATGGACTCCGACGGCGAGGTCACCTCCGCGGACGCGCTCGCGATACTTCGCCTTGCGATGGGGCTCTGATAATAACTCCTTTTGCGCCGTAAACGTTGCTATTTCTTTCAAGCTGTGGTAAAATATACCACAGCTTTTTTATATGGAGGCAGAAATATGACCGAGGCGATCACTCAGAGCGGCTTTTTCGCATGGATGATGCAGATGCTCCGCGATATCGCGGAAACCAGGACCCCCTTCTTCGACGGGATAATGAGCCGCGTCACCGTATTGGGCGAGGAGATGGCGTTCATCGTCATCGGGCTCATACTCTTCTGGTGTATAGACAAGCGGTTCGGCTACCGCTTCCTCTTCATGTATGTCGCCGGCAATTTCGTGAACCAGCTTTTGAAGGCGATATTCATGATCCCCCGTCCCTGGGTGATAGATCCCGACTTTAAGATAGTCGAAGCCGCGCGCGAGGGCGCTTCCGGCTGGTCGTTCCCCTCCGGGCATACCCAGAACGCGCTGCTGCTCTACGGCGGGCTCTCGAGGCGCGTCAAGAAGTGGTGGGGATATCTCATCGCCGCTCTATTGATAGTCCTCATCGGGTATTCGAGGATGTACCTCGGCGTGCATACGCTGCTCGACGTGGGCGTTTCGCTCATAACCGGTCTGCTGCTCATAGCCTTTACGGAGGCGCTGTTCAACAGGATCGGCGACGGCGTGAAGCCCTTCGCGATAGCCTGCGCGGTATTGGCCGCGCTCTGCATCGGGCTGATAATATTCGCAAAGAAGCTCCCCATGTCCGAGACCTATAACGACCAGGTCAAGGGCGCGTTCATGCTCTTCGGCACGACGTTCGGCCTGCTCGCCGGCGGTGTAGTGGAGAAGCGCTTCATCGATTTCGACCCCAGGTCGAAATGGTGGGTGCAGATAATAAAGGCGGTCGTCGGCCTCGCGCTCGTGCTCGCGATACGCGTCGGGCTCAAGAAGCTTTTGGGGCTCATCTCCCAGGACGCCTCGATGGACGCGATAAGGTACTTTGCCATGTCGTTCTTCGCCCTGGGCGTTTACCCGCTCTTCTTCAAACTCTTCAGAAAGCGCGACAAGGCGCGGGAATGATACTATGCAGTATTACAGGATAGGCGAAAGGCTCGTCCCCTGTGAGAAGGATGAGCTCAAAGGCGCACAGTTCGCCGCCGTGCTCACGGGGGCGGAGTGGCGCGAAAAGCGCGACGCGTTCGATATGGTGATCGATATGTACCCGGGCCTTGAGGACAGGCGCGAGACGAAGGCGATCGTCAATTTCGATTCGCTCACCGGCACTTTCCACGTGCCCGACAGGGCGAACATATCGGGCCTTGCGCATACCTTCGCGTTCGCACTCGACGAAAAGGGCGTAATAATCATCGACGACGAGGGCTACGGAAGGGCGCTCGTGGAGGAGGTCGCGAGGACGCGCAAATGGAAGCTGCCGAGCCTCGAGCGCTTTATCTACGACCTGCTGGAGGAGCTTATCGGCAAGGATCTCGCGCTCTTGGATTCCATCGAGAAGAAGCTCAACGAGGCGGAGATGGATATCCTGAAGGGCGGCGTGGAGGAGTTCCCCGCGGAGCTGAACGACATAAGGGGCGATCTTCTTGATCTGCGCCTGCATTACGAGCAGCTCATCGACCTCGGTCAGGAGCTCGAGGAGAACGAGAACGAGTTCTTCAAGGAAGAGAACCTGCGCTATTTCCATCTGTTCACGGGGCGCGTGGAGCGCATGAGGGACCGCGTGACGAGCCTGAGGGACTATGTGGCGCAGCTGCGCGATCTCGTGCAGACGCAGCTCTCCGTAAAGCAGAACAAGACCATGACGCTCCTGACCGTCATCGCGACGATATTCATGCCTCTGACGCTCATCGCCGGCTGGTACGGAATGAACTTCAAGTATATGCCCGAGTTCGATAAGCCCTACGCCTACCCCATCGTGATAGGCGTCTGCGTCGCGATAGTCGTCGGATGCCTGATATGGTTCAAAAAGAAAAAGTGGATGTGAATGACAAAGCCCCCGACGGCGTCGGGGGCTTGTTTTTAAAATAATAAAGAAGGCGGACTTGCCGCTGCCTTCCCCTTGGTGGGGAAGGTGGATTTTGAGGGCGTATGCCCGAAAAAGACGAATGGGGGGATACCCCCACCACCGTCTGCGACGGAGCCTCCCCGCAAGGGTGCATTCACTTAAGGAGACATAGGTTTTCGGCGGTGAATCAAAACTGACAAGCAATAAAAAACCGAGAGTGCGAATAACCGCACTCTCGGTATTCTTTTTCCGCCGAAAACCGCGAAGCGTCTCAAAAGAGGAGATTTTTGTGCCGGGCAAGGCGAAAAGCGCAGGAAT
>JAFZYC010000072.1 GCA_017616435.1 Clostridia bacterium | reverse complement strand
GGAGAGCAGTATAATGATAAGGCTCACGATGTAGTATTTTCGGTCGTTCCAGACGGCGACGCCGAGGAATATCGCCGCGGGCACGAGCAGCGCCGCGATGACGGCGGTGAGTATCACGCGCAGGCGGCCGCCCGCGTCACTCCCGTTTTCCGGCAAGGCGGATCACCTCCTCGGTCAAAAGCGCGTTTTTGAAAACGTCCCTCGCGATCCTGTTCGCCGCGGTGGTGTAGAACGTGTTTTCGCAGAAGAACTCGCGCGTCGTGTTCTCGGATGCTATCGATCCGTCGAACATGAAGCCCGCGCGGTCCGCGTACTCGGCGCAGAACTCGATATCGTGGGAGACGAGGAGTATCGCGATGCCCGCCTTTTTGAGCTCCAGGAGCTTCCTCCCGAATACCGCCTTTATTGATGCGTCCATGCCCTTCGTGGGCTCGTCGAGCAGGAGCACCTTGGGCTCGGTCAAAAGAACCTTAGCGATCGCCGCCCTCTGCTGCTCGCCGCCCGAAAGATCGTAGGGGTGGCGGTCGAGAAGATCGGCGATATCCATAAGCGCGACCGCCTCCGCTATACGCTCATCGGCGCGGTCGGTCCCGCGGCTCTTCGCGGCCTTTTCAAGATCCGCCCTTACAGTATCCGCGGAAAACAGCGTTCGCGGATCCTGGTGCAGCAGCGCAACGCGCTCCTCGAAAGCGCCGAACGCGGCTTTTTTGCGCGCTCCGCCGATATAGAGCCTGCCCCTGTAAGGTATGCTGACGCCCGAAATAACGGAGAGCAGGGTCGATTTGCCCGCTCCGTTGCCGCCTACGAGCCCGTATATCTCGCCGGGGAAGAGCTTAAGGCTAAGCCCCTTCAAAACGTCCGCGCCGTCCTTCTCGTAGCGGAAGAACAGCCCGTCGGCCTCGACCGCGGGCCCGCACTCGCGCAGGGCGGCTTTCCCGGAGGGGATGAGCGATTCGGAAAGTCCAAGCTCCATAAGCGCCTTTCGTCCCTCGTTGACGGTGAGCGGAACGGGATCGGTCATCCCGAGCGCGCAGCCTATCTTCGCCGCGGTCGGCATCGCGCCGAACATGGGCGAATGGGAAAGGTACAGCTCCGCCGCCGCTTTTTTGGGCGTATCGCATACCGTTATCCGGCCATCCTCCATAACGATCACGCGGTCGGCGAAGGGCATAGCCTCCTCCAGACGGTGCTCGCTCAGGATGACCGTAATGCCGAGCTCCGAATTGAGCCTCTTCACAGTCGAAAGGAAATCGAACGCCGCAATGGGATCGAGCTGAGAAGTCGGCTCGTCGAGTATAAGCACGTCGGGACCGAGCGCCATTACGGAGGCGAGGTTCAAAAGCTGCTTCTGCCCGCCCGAAAGCTCCGCGACGTCCCTTTCGAAAAGCTCCTCTATGCCGAAATAGCTCGCCATCTCCGCCACGCGCAGGCGCATCACCTTCTGATCCACGCCGAGGCTCTCCAGCCCGAACGCGAGCTCGTGCCAGACCTTGTCCGTCACTATCTGATCATCTGGGTGCTGGAATACGAAGCCTATGCGCGAAGCCTGCTCCCGCTCGGGGATGTCCGAGAGCGTTTTTTCGCAGAACAAGACGCTGCCGCTCCGTTCCCCGTGGGGGGAGAGGACGGTCTTAAGATGCCTCAGGAGCGTGCTCTTGCCGCAGCCCGACCTGCCTATGACGAGCAGGAACTCGCCCTCGTTCACGTCGAAGGAGAGCTCCTTTAATGCGGGGGCGGATCCGCCGGGATATGTGAATGTCAAAGCCTCGATCTTATAATTCGCCATTCTGCGTTCTCCTTGACGTTGAGTATTACGGGAAGCATGCACAGTATAAGGAAAGCGGCATAGCCGATCACGGAAAACGCGTCGGTGCCGCTGTATTTGACCGAAGGATAGAACCGGAACCAGATGTGCTTCGTTGCCATTGCTGCGGCGCTCAGGGCAAAGCAGACAGCCATGAGTATCCCCATCACTGCGTCACGCCTGTCGAAGCGGTAGATGGAATAGCTCGTCCTGCCGGGGAGCCCGTAGCCGCGGCTCTTCATGCTGTCGGAGATGTTGACCGCGCTCTCGAGCGCCCATGTGACCGTCGCGGAGAGCACGGAAAGCCCGTGCCTAACCGCCTTAACGGGGTTTTTGCCGAAGCTCGGGGCGACGCTCTTCTGCGCCTGCGAACAAAGCTTTATCCTCGAAAAGAGCCTCGGAACGAAGCGGAGCACCATGGAGAACACGAGCGAGAGCGTCGGGATCGCCTTCCCGAACAGGCAGACGTACTTATCGGAGGTCATTACGCTCGAAAGGCACACGCACCACATTATGAGCGCCGCGAACATGCAGGCGGATACGATGCCGTAAAGCACCGCTTCGCGCGTTACCGCGTTTCCGTTTTTGAAATAGAAGAGCACGGTAGTGCCGGCATGGTTGAACACGGGGTTCAGCGCCGCGACGAATACTATCACGGGGAGCACAAAAATAAGGAAGAACTTCAATGCCTTCCGTCCCTTGAGATAGAATGCGTATATGCAGGCGGCGACGAGCGATATGCCCGTAACGGCGGGATGGAGCACGAACGCCGTAATGAGCATCACGAAGAGGAAAAACGCAAGATTCACCGCCGGATGTACCGAATAAAAAGCATCCCGGCGCATTATGGATCCCCTGTTTTCGCGGCATGTTTTTCCCATGCCCTGACCTTAATTATATCACATAATCCGGCCGCCGCAAGAAGCAAATGGAGAAGTCGCAGACGCGCGTCATCCGCTCTTTTTCGCGGTTGACGCGCGGCCTTGCGGGATGCTATACTGTTATAAAAGAAAGGAAAAGGAGGAACTGGATTGAAAAGGCTTTTCCGTATTATAGCGGCCGTTATCGCGGCCCTCGCGCTCGTTTCTTCGCTCGCCTGCTCCGGCGGGAAGAAACCTCAGACGGTCGACGCCACAGCGGAGCCCGGCGGTTTCGGCTTCAGCACGACCGATGTGAACGGCGACCCGATAGCCTTTACGGATTTTTCCGATAAAAAGGTCATTATGATCAACTTCTGGGAGACCTGGTGCGGCCCCTGCGTAAACGAGCTGCCCGATCTGCAGAAGATCTATGAAAAGTATGAGGGCGAGGGCCTCGTCATAATCGGCGTGTATTCATCGTCGAACAAGGCGGATGTGACCTCGCTCGTCAACAAGGTCGGGATCACCTACCCGATCATGGAATGCGTCTCCTCACTGGAGGGGTTCAGGACGGAATACGTCCCCACGACGGTTTTCTTCGACGGCGCGGGCAATTTCATCGGCTCCACGCTTGTCGGCTCACGCTCGTTCGAGGCATGGGACGGCGTAGTGTCCTCGCTGCTCGAGAAGCAGTAAAAAGGTATGGCAGAGACCACGGCATATCTTGAAAAGCTCCCGTTCTGGGCGGAGCTCACCGATGAGGAGCGCCGCTATGCCGAGCGCAACTCCGCAATACGCCACGCGCCGAAGGATACCCTGCTCTACAGCCGCGACTGCGCATGCATGGGCCTCGTGTACGTGATAAAGGGCTCGGTCAGGATCTATCTGCTGTCGCCGGAGGGGCGGGAGATAACCCTCTTCCATGTCGGGGCGGGGGAGCCCTGCGTGCTCTCCGCTTCCTGCGTGGTGCGCCAGATCGATTTCGACACGCACATGGTCACAGAGGAGGATTCGGAGCTCGTGATCATGAACGCGGAGGCGTTCGGCAGGCTCACCGACGCCAATATCCACGCCCGCTGCTTCCTGTTCGAGCATTCGACGGAGAGCTTCTCCGCCGTAATGCGAACTATGGAAAAACTGCTCTTTACAAGGTTCGACAGCAGGCTCGCTTCGTTCCTCGTATCGGAATGCGAGCGCACGGGCAGCTGCGAGCTCAATACTACTCAGGGGCGGATCGCCGAGCAGGTCAATTCCGCGAGGGAGGTCGTCGCCCGCATGCTCAAGCAGTTTTCGGACAGAGGGATCGTCAGGATACAGCGCGGCCGGATAACCGTGCTCGATATCGAAGCGCTGCGCGAGCTGGCGCAATAAAATATATTGTTCCTTGTGTGACTAAGTCACGGTAAGCCCCCCTTTCGCGGGATACAATAGCACCGTAACAAATACGAAAGGAGGCGCCCGCAACAATGCGGGCAGGTGAACAATGAAAGAGATCGAATTGACTTTTGACAATTTTGAGGAAGAGGTACTGCAGTCCGACAAGCCCGTCCTCGTGGATTTCTGGGCGACCTGGTGCGGCCCCTGCCGCATGCTCGGCCCGGTCATCGCGCAGATAGCGGAGGAGAACGACGACATCAAGGTCTGCAAGGTCAACGTTGACAACGAGCCTCAGCTCGCGCAGCAGTTCAACATCACCGGCATCCCCACGGTGCTCGTGTTCAAGAACGGCCTGCTTGCGGAAAAGTCCGTCGGCTTCCGTCCCAAGCAGCAGATACTCGACCTCATCAAGTAAAGAAAGGGAGAACACTATGAACAGGTACGAAGGCACACAGACCGAAAAGAACCTCATGGCGGCTTTCGCCGGCGAGTCTCAGGCCCGCAACAAGTACACCTACTTTGCTTCCAAGGCGAAGAAGGAGGGCTTCGAGCAGATCTCCGCGATATTCCTCAAGACCGCCGACAACGAGAAGGAGCACGCCAAGCTCTGGTTCAAGGAGCTCTACGGCATAGGCAGCACCGCGGAGAACCTGGGAGCCGCCGCCGACGGCGAGAACTACGAGTGGACGGACATGTACGAGGGCTTCGCCAAGACCGCCGAGGAGGAGGGTTTCCCCGAGCTTGCGAAGAAGTTCCGCATGGTCGGCGCCATCGAGCGCGAGCATGAGGCCCGCTACCGTGCGCTGCTCTCCAACGTCGAGATGCAGCAGGTGTTCGAAAAGTCCGAGGTAAAGGTGTGGGAGTGCCGCAACTGCGGGCATATCGTCGTCGGCGAAAAGGCGCCGGAGATCTGCCCGGTATGCGATCATCCCAGAGCCTACTTCGAGATAAACGCGAAGAACTATTGAACCATACTCAAATAAAAGAAAGGAGCACATCATTATGAAGTACATCTGCGACGCATGCGGCTGGGAATATGACGAGGCTCTCGGCGATCCCGAGAACGGCATCGCCCCCGGCACCAAGTTCGAGGATCTTCCCGATGATTTCGTTTGCCCCCTTTGCGGAGTGGGCAAGGATATGTTCAGCGCCGAGTAATACAGCGCGACCTGATAAAGGCGGAGCGATTCCGCCTTTTTTTATTGCGGCGGCATACCGCGTTGTGATATAATATCCGGGTGCATGGGGCTGTAAGCCTCGGAAAGGGCTTCGAAATGAATCTTGATACCGAGATCGTGAATATCGAAACCGCGGCGGGGAGCATGAAGCTCATCGTCCTTTCCCCGAAGAAGCGTCAGGGCAAGGTCCCCGGGATACTGTGGATCCACGGCGGAGGCTATTTCGAGGGCAGGGCGGAGATGGTGTTCCTGTCGAAGGGCAGGGACGCGGCCATAAACTACGGCGCGGTCGTGGTATCGCCCGAATACCGCCTCTCGGACGAGGCGCCCTATCCCGCCGCGCTGGACGATTGCTATGCCGCGCTCCTGTGGCTGCGCGACAACGCCGGATCGCTCGGCGTTGGCCCGATAATGGTCGGCGGCGAGAGCGCGGG
>JAFZYC010000071.1 GCA_017616435.1 Clostridia bacterium | reverse complement strand
GTCTCAACGTTGTTGATGATGGTGGGCTTGCCGAACAGACCCTTGTTAGCGGGGAACGGGGGCTTGTTGCGGGGCTCGCCGCGGTTGCCCTCGATGGAGGTCAGCAGAGCGGTCTCCTCGCCGCAGACGAAAGCGCCGGCGCCGAGACGAACGTCGATGTCGAAGTTGAAGCCGGTGCCGAAGATGTCCTCGCCCAGCAGGCCGTACTCACGGGCCTGACCGATGGCGATCTCAAGACGCTTGACGGCGATGGGGTACTCTGCGCGGACGTAGATGTAGCCCTTGGAAGCGCCGATGGCGTAGCCGGCGATGGCCATAGCCTCAAGAACGGCATGAGGATCGCCCTCGAGAACGGAACGGTCCATGAACGCGCCGGGGTCGCCCTCGTCGGCGTTGCAGACGACGTACTTCTGATCGGCCTCGTTCGCAGCTGCGAACTGCCACTTCATACCGGTGGGGAAGCCTGCGCCGCCGCGGCCGCGGAGGCCGGACTTCTTCATGACGTCGATGACCTCAGCGGGGGTCATCTCGGTCAGGACCTTGCCCAGAGCGGCATAGCCGTCCATGGCGATGTACTCTTCGATGTTCTCGGGGTTGATAACGCCGCAGTTACGGAGAGCGACACGCATCTGGGTCTTGTAGAAGTTGGTCTCGCCGAGGGCGGGAACGTCCTCGAGCTTCTGACCGGCCTCTTCCTTATGGACGAGGCGCTCTACGATACGGCCCTTAAGGAAATGCTCTTCCGCGATCTCCTTGACGTCTTCGGGCTTGACACGGCTGTAATAGGTCCCCTCGGGATAAACGATCATGATCGGGCCCATGGCGCAGAGGCCGAAGCAGCCCGTCCTGATGACCTGGACCTCATCCTGAAGACCCAGCCTCTCGAGCTCGGCCTTGAGGTTGTCCGCGATAGCCTGGGAGCCGCCGCTGGTGCAGCCGGTACCGCCGCAAATCAATACATGTGAACGAATCATTAAACTAACCCTCCGTTATTTTTCTGCAGCACCGATGGTGTAATCAACAATGGGCTCGCCGCCCACGATGTGCTTCTCAACGATCTCCTTGGCCTTGGCGGGGTTGACGTGGACGTAGGTCACGCGCTGGTCGCCCTCAAAGACCTCGACGATCGGCTCGAAACGGCACATGCCGATACAGCCGGTCTGGCTTACTTCGACAGAGCCGGTAAGACCGCGGTTTGCAATCTCCTCAACGAAGGTGTTGAGGACGGGTCGAGCGCCCGCCGCAATGCCGCAGGTCGCCATGCCGACGACGATGCGCTTCTCAGCGGCGCCCTCGCGAAGGACGACCTTGTTCTGCATCCTGTCGCGGATCGCTTTCAGTTCTTCCAAAGATTTCATAATCACTTGTCCTTTCATAAATGATGGTGATTTGATTTTCGAAATATCTACCGTGGCGCGCCACGGGTTTTAAGGGTTTTATTCGCCGGTCCCGTACTGTTCTATGAGCGTCTCCCTTATCCAGACGAGCACGTCCGGAGCGGAGAGCGGGATATCCCCCAGCACCTCGCGGATGTCGCGGGTGTCGAGCTCGACAGTTCGGTCGGGCAGCTCGTGCACATAGAGGAAATCCACATCGGGACTGCCCTGCACGAGCGATACCACCGTGGAGATCACGTCCCCCAGAGGGGTGAAATCCAGATGGTTTTTGTAGAACAAAGCCGTGACCTCGGTCCCGTGATCTTCGGGATGGAGCGCCCTCTCCCGGGAGGTGATCGTCATGCTCCCCCCCGTCTGCTCCGCCGCAAGCTGTAAAAGCGGCAGGCCCATGCCGACCTTTCGGGTCGTTCTGGTGGTGGAGAAGGGATCGGTCACCCTGGCGAGGAAATCTTCGCTCATGCCCTTGCCGTCGTCCATTATCTCCAGCTTAAGGGTCTCGTCCGTCTCGGTCAGTATGATCTTAACGAGAGAAGCTTCCGCATGGATGGAGTTCTGAGCGATATCGAGAATGTTGAGCGACAGTTCCTTCACCTATGGTCCCTCCTTTACTGCTTTGTTCCTTTAAGGCTTTCTATAAGTGCCCGGCGGATCTCATCGGATGAGGCGTCGGGATCGCAGTCGAGCTCGATATGATTGAGCGTGACGGCGAAATCCTCGAGCCGGTGGGCGTCCGAGGAGACGACCACCCTTCTGCCGCCGGAGAGCTTTTCGGCATTTTCCTTGTCCCTGACTTCGCAGAGGTCGAAGACCGGCTCATCCGGGAACATTCCCAGTATGGCGAGCATACCGTTCGATTCCCTGTCGATATGCGCGGGGTATGCGACCCCGCCCATGCCGCGGACGAGCTCTGCGGCCTCCTGGAGCGAGAGCGACGTGGCCGCCGGCAGGAACCACGGGTCCTCGCCGACTATCTCATCGTCCTTTTCCATAATGGGCTGATTTCCGAATATCTCCACACGGTTCTTGAGCATCATTCGATAGGGCTGTATCGCCTCATCGAAGTCCATTGCCTGTTTCAGGCCTTCAAACAGGCAGACCATGTGTATCTCTTCGGAGGTGGTCAGCTCGCATCCGGGAACGGGCGTAACGCCGTATTCCTCGCACGCTGCGAAAAAGGCCGGGCAGTTCTTGCAGGAGTTGTGATCCGTAAGAGCCACTATCCTTACCCCCGCAAGGAACGCCATACCCGCGATATTGCACGGGGTCATCTCGTCATCCCCGCAGGGGGAAAGACAGGAATGCACATGCAGATCGTAGGTAAAGAGCGCCATCCGTCAGTTCCTTTCCTCCGTGCCTTCGGAATACGCCGAAGCTTCCTCGTGCGCGGCCTCGCAGGAGCACGCCTTCATGCAGGAGGCGATCTCTCCGCAAAGCTCGAACACGCCCTTCGGGCTTCCGAGCAGGTTGATGCCGTGGAGCTTCGCCTTGTCGACAGCCTCCTTATCGGGGGTGACGCCCTCCGCGAAAACGACGCAGGCGACGTCCGTGAGCTGCGCGACAGCCGCGACGTTCATGTTGGTCATTATCGTGACCCATGCGTCGCCGGCGTTTGCTCTGCCCATGACCCAGCTCAAAAGATCGCCCGCGTAGCCGCCCGTGATCTCACGATCGCCTTCCGCAAGCTCTATCACGCCGAGCCCCAGCATCTCAACAAGTTTTTCTACCGTAAGCATTTTCTTTCTCCGTGAGCGGAACTCATTCCATCTCGGTCCTGATCTTGCAGTCCTCAAGCTTCGCCTCGCCGTTGACGACGTCGAGCGCGAACGCCCTGCATGTGGGGGAGCCGCACGCGCCGCAGTCCTTTTTGGGGAGCTTGTCGGCAAGCGCCTCCGCCTTCTTCATAGCGAGCATCATGGCGAGCATGTTAGGAGCGCCCTCGGGCATGTATGTAAAGGCTTCCGCCTCCGTGTAGACGTCGGGTATATCCCCGACCTTCACGGTGTCATCCACGTCCCTTATATCGTTGGGCTTCACAACAAGACCGCCGGTCTTCCTGAGGTTATGCAGACGGACCCTCGCGACATAGCCGTTGGTCGGCGCAAGCACGCCGCCCACGCAGCCGGGGCTGCACGCGTTAAGTTCAACGAACCTGATATCGCTGACCGTGCCGCTTTCAAGATCGTCCAGCACTTTCATAACATTATCTATCCCGTCCGCCGAGAGGTAGCCCTCGTTCATGAGCGAGGCTGCCTCGCCGCTCGTAGTCGCCCAACCGAGGCCGACTATGCCGGCTTCGGACGCGGCTTGTGCCGAGGGCTCCGTGTCACGGCTCATCCTCGAAAGGAGCTCCATGTAGACGTCGTTCATCGATGTAACATAGTCGACATGGACCGTCTGCCCCTCCATAACGCTCTTCGCCCAGCTGACCTTTGCGGGACAGGGAGAGATGAAGACCGTCTTTATATCGGAGGGCGAGAGCTCGGGGTGCTCCTTCATAGCCTTCTCACGGGCGAGCTTTCCGGCAAGCTCGTAAGGGGGCAGTATCGGAACGAGCTGTTCGCAGAGCGTGGGGTAACGCAGCTTAATGAGCCTTACGACAGCGGGACAAGCGGAGCTTATGACGGGATCGGTGCCGTGGCGGCCGTTCATGTAGATCCTTGTGAGATCGGTCACGTATTCGGCGGCCTTGGCGACCTCGTAGACATCGGAGAAGCCCATGTCGAGGAGACCCTGGATCACAAAATCCGCTTCGTTAAGGTGGTTGAATTGCCCAAACAGCGAGGGTGCGGGCAAAGCGATGAGGTATTTGGAATAATCGAGGTCGGTCAGCTTGTCGTAGGTCGCATGCTTTGCGCTGTGCTTGCAGACCCTTATGCACTCGCCGCAGTCTATACACTGGTTGGCGTTGATGACCGCCTTGTTGTTCCTTATCCGGATGGCCTCAACGGGGCATCTCCTCAAGCAGGTGGTGCATCCCGTACATTTATCGGGATCTATCGAGACCGAATGTGTGTACTTGGCCATTTCCGGCCCTCCTTACAATAAATGGTACAATAAGCGCTTGTTTCCTCAGTGCTTATTGAGGTGATACCAGAGCTCGATCGTCGTGCCGACGCCGACCTTGGTATCGATGTGCATCTCGTCCGAATACCGTTTCATGTTGGGAAGTCCCATACCTGCGCCGAAGCCCAGCGCCCTTATGTTTTCGGGAGCCGTGGAGAAACCCTCCTTCATGGCTTCCTCTACATTGCGGATACCGGGACCTACGTCCTTCAGTATGATGATGATGGTATCCTCGGTGATGTAGACGTCCGCGTCGCCGCCGTGGGCGTGGATGACCATATTGATCTCACCCTCGTACATTGCGACGGAAATGCTGCGTATCACCTCGGGCGGAACTCCCAGCTGTCTGAGAAGCTTCTTCGTTTCGACCGATGCGCGCCCGGCGTTCGCGAAGCTCGCACCGTCGACGTCGAAATGATAATGCAGCGTCTCACTCATTTTCGGCACCGTCCATACATTCCGGGCATTCGGGCTCTTTACCGGTGTCTGCTCCGCCGAGACCGGCGGCGTAGAGCCTGCCGCAGGATTCGAACATGGGCAGTTCGGTCTGAAGCACGACGACTCCGTTTTCCTCGGCAAAATCAACGATGCCGGCAGGCGGCATCTTGCCTCGCACGAATACCACGCAGTTCATGTCCATCATGAGCAGAGTCCTAATGACCTGAACGTTGATGAGGCCGGAGAGCAGTATCCCCTGATCCTTCACGTAGGCCAAAACATCGCTCATCATGTCGCTTCCGCAAGCGGAATGTACCTCCAGATCGAGCTTATCCTCACCGGTAAGCACCTGAGCTTCGAGTATCTCTGCCACCTGACTGATCTTCATTTTGGCGATTCTCCTTTGAAAAACGGATTTTTCTTTTTACAGATATTTGGCGACGATGTCCCTTACGTCAGCGGGAACGAGACGTCCGTAGACCTCACCGTCGACGGTCATGACAGGAGCCAGACCGCAGCAGCCGAGGCAGCGGGTGGCCTCAAGAGTGAACTTACCGTCCGAAGTGGTGTGACCGGGTTCTACGTTGAGTACGCGGGAAAGCTCGTCCAGAATGTTCTGAGAGCCCTTTACGTAGCAGGCAGTACCGAGACATACCCTGATGAGGTGCTCGCCCCTGGGCTCGAGGTTGAACATGGAGTAGAAGGTGGAAACACCGTAGATCTCCTCCAGGGAACGACCGAGTCCGTCCGCGACCATCTTCTGGACCTCTATGGGCAGATAGCCGTAGATGTCCTGAGCCTTTTGAAGAACGGGCATAGTCGCGCCGTCCTTACCCTTCCAAGTGGCGATGAAATCCTTGAGCTCTTTTTCCTGCTCAGGAGTGCCCTTAAAGGGAATTGCCGTGATTTGTTTTGCCATGACAGTCCTCCTTGTACCGCTTTTTAGCGGAAAATATTGGTTATCGTTCGGCGGATGAAGGCCCCTTTCCCGTTTCCCCGTTCCCTTGATCGATGCGCGGGAGCGCAGTACGGATATGGTAAGCTATCATCAGCCAACATACAGTATAACACATCGTGAGTTTTTATTCTATAAATAATTGATACAATTTATTGTATATTTCATCGGTTATGGCATTTTGTGACGGAAAGCGTCTCATTTGAGAATATCCCAGATGAAAAAGAAGAGCAGCCGCGTCATAAGGCGCGGCCGCCCTTCCTATTACCGGGGGACGAACGGTATCAGTTTTGTTTTATGAGCGTTACAGAGCCGTCGTCAAGCACGGTCTCCCCGCTCATCTCGAAATCGAAGCCGCCTGTGATATCCGCGGTGACAATCTTGTTCAATGGCATTTTCGTCCGGTCTGCCCCGCCCCTGCAGTACCATTCCGCATGGCTTATTACGGGGACCAGCCTGACTTCTCCGAGTTCTTCCAGCATGTCGTAAGGAAGCTCGATCATTCGGAAAGTGAAGGAGTATCCCTTTTCGGGGTCGCTCTGCCTTCCC
>JAFZYC010000005.1 GCA_017616435.1 Clostridia bacterium | reverse complement strand
TGCTGCTCATAGTATCTCTCCTTTCCTGTTATGATCCGTTCTCCCCGATTGCGAAAACGGCTTTCGGCAGAAGCGACCGTTCGCTTTTCCGTTTCGCTTTTAATTTGCGCAGGATGCGACGCGATATGACAGGAAATGTTTAGAAAAACAAAAGGCCGAGGGTATCTCTCGGCCTTTAGTTTCGTCGTTGTTTTTCGATCAGACGCCCCAGATATCCGCAGGGGTCAGATAGATCTTGTAGTAGATATCCGGATCGGCGGGGAGCTCCTTTATCTGCTCCTTTGTCAAAAGCCCGCATACGCTGAGCGTATCCGCGTCGAACGTCGATGAGTCGATGATATAGCCGAGGCTCATGAGCCTTTCCGCCTCGGCCCGCGCGGCGATTATGACGGGATCCGCCCATGTGACGGAAATGTACTCTCGATAAAGCCCCGCTATCCGCTCGAGCTCCGTTCTATAGCTCGCCGCGGTCTCCTCATCCTCGTTTTCGGCGATGAGGGCGAGATACATGTCCTTCGCCTCTTTGGGCACGCTGTCGGTGACGATATCGTACGCGGTGAGCGATACCTGCCCGCCTTCGGGGAAATCATACGTGATCTGCCTGTCGTATTTTCCGCAGAGCTCGGTCATCGTGTCGGAAGCCATGGCCTCCATTACGGCGTTCATCAGGCGATCCTTCTCTTCCGCGTAGGCCGCGCTGTGCTCCGCGATGACGCCGGGGATCATCATGATCCGGACCGAGAACACCGCGTCGCTGTTCTCCTCTTTTTCGATGCTTGCGGGCAGGTCGTTGTCAAGGAGGCCGCAGAGCTTCACCGTGCCGAGGCGCTGCGCGGGATCGGTATCCACCGTCACCCTGTCCTCGCCCGCGGGTTCTTCGAACCAGACTATTTTTTTGCCCGTTACGTCGGGAGTCGGTACCGCAGTGGGAGCAGGCGCTTCCGTCCCCTGCGGGAAGTCGGTCACCTTGACCGCAGGCTCCGTGGTCGGATCGGGGTTCCCCCTGCCGACGCACGCCGCGCAAGCGAATATGCATGCGAGCATTGCCGCCGCGATCAATAAGCAGGATATGCGTTTCATTTCGTTCTCCTTTCGTTTGTCAGCAGGCAGATCCGGTTTCGAGCGTTTTTCTCCCCGCTCCGGCTGAAATCCGATTATTTCAAGGTCATGTTTGAATGATAATTTTTTTCAAGTTCATTATATCACGTTCTCGACGATATGTCAACCGCGGCTCCGTTCCTGCATCGCGGCTTCCCGGCTGCGCTCACTCCGCAAGCATGCCGAGCCTTACGCGGTACTCGTCATAGAATGCAGCAAAGCGGCCCTCCTCTATCGCGGTGCGGATATTTGCCATGAGGTCGTTATAGAAATACAGGTTGTGCAGTATGCACAATCTCATGCCGAGGCGCTCGTCCGCCTTTAAAAGGTGGCGGATATAGGCCCTTGAATAGCTCCGGCAGGCGGGGCATGAGCAGCTCTCCGAAATGGGCCTGTCGTCCATGACGTACCGCTCCGCGAGCAGGCGGCGCCGCCCCTCCCATGTGTAGACGTTGCCGTGCTGCGCGCCCTTTAAGGGGAACACGCAGTCGAAAAAGTCGATCCCGCGGCGCACACCCTCCACGATGTTGACCGGGGTGCCGACGCCCATGAGGTAGCGGGGCTTGTCCTTCGGCATGAAGGGCACGACGGCGTCCAGTATGCGGTACATATCCTCCGCCGATTCGCCGACGGAGAGGCCGCCTATCGCATATCCCGGCAGACCGAAGGAAGCTATGCGGCGCATGTGATCCACGCGCACGTCCTCATACACGCCGCCCTGATTTATGCCGAAGAGCATCTGTTTGGGATTTACGGTATCGGGCAGGGAATCGAGCCTTTCATGCTCATTTATGCAGCGCTCGAGCCAGCGCGTCGTGCGCTCGGCGGAGCGCATTACGTACGAATGCTCCGCGGGATTCGCCACGCACTCGTCGAAGGCCATGGCGATAGTGGAGCCGAGCCTTGACTGCACGAGCATCGACTCCTCCGGCCCCATGAATATAGGTTTGCCGTCGATGTAGGAGGTGAAATACACGCCCTCCTCGCGTATGCGGCGGCGCTTTGCGAGCGAGAAGACCTGGAACCCGCCGCTGTCGGTGAGCATAGGCCCCTGCCAGTTCATGAACCTGTGAAGGCCGCCGAGCGTTTTTATGAGCTCCGAGCCCGGGCGCATGTTGAGATGATACGTGTTGCAGAGCACTACGCTGCAGCCTATCGAGCGGAGGTCGTCCGTTGAGACCCCGCCCCTCACCGCGCCGGCGGTGGCGACGTTCATGAAAACGGGGGTCTCGATATCCCCGTGCGCCGTCTCGAGCCTGCCGCGCCTCGACGCGCCGTCCTCATTCAAAACCGTATAATCGTTAAGAGCCATAAGCTTACCTCTTTTGTTGCTTGCCTTATTATACCATCCCGCCGCGGTACAATGCAACCGCGTCGCTGAGCTTCCCCGCGGCGCCTATGAGCGAGGCGGCCTCCCAAAGCCTGCCCTCGTCGAGCTGCATGACGAGCCTTCCCCCGCCGCCGATGACGCTGACGACCGCGTAGCCGCCCGCCGGCAGGGACGAGAGCGCGGAATAAAGCGGGGTCTCCTCCGCCATGGCGAGGGCGCGGACAGTCACGGGCGAGCCGCGGAGCGTTTTTCGCTTCGGGAGCGCGGAGGGCGGTCTTTCCTTCAACGCCGCTGTCACGAGGAACACGCCCATGAACGCGAGCGTGGGGTTGAACGCGCCGCCGGAAAGCAGCAGTATGAACGCCGTGATAAGCAGGGCGCCTGCCGCAGCGCCCGCCGCCTTCAATATCGCGAACGCCGCGCGCTTTCCGCCCGAACCCGCTATGGAATACGCGAGCCTGCCTCCGTCGAGCGGCAGCGCGGGGATGAGGTTTACCGCGGCCGTTACGAGGTTGAAGCCCATAAGAGGCAGCCGGGAGGCGGCATAGACGGGGACAAGATCCTCCATGAGGGCGCTCATAGCCGCCATGGAGAGCGAGGCGACGGGCCCCGCCATGAATATCGCCGCTGCGTCCATGGGCGGGGCTTCGGCGCAGTCGAGCCGCGCCGTGAACCCGAAGGGCATGAGCTCGACCGATACGACACTGTACCCGAGCCTGTGAGCGGCCATCGCGTGCGCCGCCTCATGCACTGTGAGCGAGAGGGACGCGACAAGAAAGAGCCGCGGCCCCGCGAGTATGAGCGCGGCGGGAGCGAGCGCCAAGAGCAGCGCGCCGCAGCGTATCTCGGTCCCGCGTATAAAAAACAGCCTCATCGCGCCTCCGCGTCCCCGAGGCCGAACACCTCCCCGAGGTCGAGAGGTCTTCCCGCCTTACAGCCCTTCACCGCCACCGAGGAATGCGCGGCGACGCCGAGCTTCTGGCGCTGCTTCACCGGCTGGCCCTGCTCGACAGCGATCTCGTCCAAGCCATAGACGGTGAACTCTATATCGTCGTCCGTTATGACGGAGACATAGCGGCCGAGCGCCTCGTCCTCGCCCACGGCCTTCACGCGGCCGCTCACGGGCGAGACTATGTCGGAGCCGCCGTTCGTTATTATCGTTAGGCCGTCGCCGTCCTCGCCGATCTCGAAGCTCAAAACCGCCGCGGGGAGCACCGCGGTCCGCCTCGGCGCGAAAACGTCGATTATCGAGGGCAGCTCGACGAAGCGGAGCCTGCCGAGCTGATCCGTCACGCTCTCCCCTCCCTCCGTGAGCCCGTCCGGGATGAGACCGTCGCTCCCCGCGAGCTTCAAGCCTATCACGCCGCAGAAGCACACGGCGCACACCCCGAGCCTTACCATGAGATACGCGGAGCCCTTTTTGCGCTTTTTGCTCCCGCGCTCGCTTGGATACCTTCTGGTTTCCCCTCCGATGCTCCTTGAGACGAAGGCGGATGTATTCAGCCTGCCGTTCTGTTCCATAAAAAAACACCTCCGGTATTTTATATGCCGGAGGCGCGTTGAAATATTAAAGCTCAGTGCCGCATGCGGGATTCCACGACGCGGCCGATGACGGCAAGATCGCCGTCCGTGACGATCATGGGATCGTACGCGGGGTTCGAGGGGATCAGCGCGATGCTCTTTTTGATGCGCTTGACACGGCGGAGGAGCACCTCGTCCTCCATGCGGACGACGTAGATATACCCGTCCCGGATCTCGGAGCCGCGCTTTACCAGCACGAGCGAGCCTTCCGCGATGTGATCGCCCGTCATGCAGTCGCCCACGACCTCCATGAAGAAATACTCTCCGTCGTAGACCTCCCCCGAGGAGACGGGGATGTAATCGGTGATGTTCTCCTCCGCGAGCATGGGCTCGCCCGCGTGGACCATGCCGACGAGGGGCACTGCGACAGCGTCGCTTTCCCGCCCGAGGCCCGCTATGCGGTCCCTCAATCCCTTGGGAAGGGGCGTCACGTCGTCACGGCAGAGGATGTGATCGGCCGTCACGCCGAAATAATCCATGAGCTTCTTCAGCACGGCGGCGGGGATGCTCACCTTCTCGTTCTCGTACTTGCAGACGGCGGCCTTCTGCACCCCCAGTATGCGGCCGAGCTCGTCCTGCGTGACGCCGCGCTCGCGGCGAAGCTCCTTTATCCTGTTCATGCGATCTCCCCTTAACAGTTTTTTACGCATACATTGTATCCTGAATGGAAACATTTCGCAATACCGTATAAATAATATATTTTAATTTATCGTTTTGAGTACCATTTTTTGTATTGACAGTATCTTATTCGGAAACTATAATGAAGCCGTCACAAAGAGAGAGCGCTTCAAGGAGCGCACGAAGAAATGAAAGGAGATCGCAAAATGAACTACTTCGGCTTGATATTCACATTCATGGTGCCCGGTATGGTCGTCGGCGGTATGGCGGCAACTCTTTTGAACGAGGCGGCTCACAGGCGCCGCAGGAACGCAAAAAAGCGCGCGTGAAGCGCGGTAAGCGAAAGGAGCGCGGAAATACATTCCGCGCTCCTTTTTCATTTTTC
>JAFZYC010000070.1 GCA_017616435.1 Clostridia bacterium | reverse complement strand
GCGACGTCGCCATGGACAACGGCACCGTTCTTTTCGTCGGCACCAAGAAGCAGGCGCAGGAGTCAATTGAGCAGGAAGCCAAGCGCTGCGAGATGTTCTACGTCAACCAGCGTTGGCTGGGCGGCCTTCTGACCAACTTCAAGACCATCCAGAGCCGTATCGCGAAGCTCCGCGAGATCGAGCGCATGGAGGAGAACGGCGACTTTGACCTTCTTCCCAAGAAGGAAGTCGTCAAGCTGAACTACATCCGCGAAAAGCTCGAGAAGAACCTCGGCGGCATCAAGGAGATGAAGAAGCTCCCCAGCTGCATGTTCGTCGTCGATCCCCGCAAGGAGCACATCGCCGTTCAGGAAGCCCGCTGCCTCGGTATCCCCATCGTCGCCATCGTCGATACCAACTGCGATCCCGATGACGTTGATTACGTCATCCCCGGCAACGACGACGCCATCCGCGCCGTCAAGCTGATCGCCGCCAAGATCGCCGACGCAGTGCTTGAGGGCAAGCAGGGCGAGCAGATGACGGAGCACGCCGTCGATACCACCATCGAGAAGGCGGAAGAAGAGGACAACTTCTAATACCCAACCAGTTCAAGATCTATCGGAGGAAAAAACTATGGAATTCACCGCAAAAGACGTTATGACCCTGCGTGAGCGTTCCGGCGCCGGCATGATGGACTGCAAGAAGGCTCTTAAGGAGTGCGACGGCGATATGGAAAAGGCGATGGACTATCTTCGCGAGAAGAGCCTTGCCGCTTCCGCCAAGAAGGCCCTGCGCATTGCCGCCGAGGGTATCGTTGACTGCTTCGTCTGCGACGAGTGCGGCATCGGCGTTATCGTTGAGGTCAACTGCGAGACCGACTTCGTTGCCAAGACCGACGCTTTCAAGGAGCTCGTCCACAACATCGCGAAGCACATCGCGAAGAAGAACCCCGCTGACGTTGCCGAGCTCATGGCTCAGACCTATGCTCTTGACGAGTCCATGACCGTTGAGAACCTCGTCAACACCGCCGTTGCCAAGATCGGTGAGAAGATCACCATCCGCCGCTTCGAGCGCATCGAGGGCGTTTGCGACTCTTACGTTCACATGGGCGGTAAGATCGGCGTTCTCCTTCAGGTCTGCTGCAAGGAAGAGGCCGCTGCCGTTCACGATGTCGCCATGCAGATCGCGGCTGCGAAGCCCACCTGCATCGACAGGGACGACTGCGATCAGGCCGAGCTCGATCACGAGCGTGAGGTCCTCCGTGCCCAGGCTATGAACGAGCCGAGGACCAAGCCCGCCGCCATCATCGAGAAGATGGTCGAAGGCCGCATCGAGAAGTACTACAAGGAGGTCTGCCTGCTTGAGCAGCCCTTCGTAAAGAACCAGGATCAGTCCGTCCGCGAGATGATCAACGGTCGTTTCACCGTTAAGAAGTTCGTCCGCTACGAGATGGGCGAAGGCCTCCAGAAGCGCGAGGACAACTTCGCGGAAGAGGTCATGGCGCAGGCCAACAAGAACAAGTAATCAAAGCATGCAAAAGAGCCGGTCGCAGACCGGCTCTTTTCATTATCCATTACGGTTATTCGTCCGTCCCGTAGCAGTCGGCGGGATCCTCCTCCTTAAACTCGGCGACGAGCGCCGGCTCGAAGTTCAGGCTGTCAGCGGAGCAGAGCCTGTACGTGACGCCGTTCCTTTCGCCGCAGAAGCCTACCGCCCACGCTAGGCTGCCGTGCAGATGCCCGTAGAGGCAGCAGGTAACGCCGTATTCCTCAAGGAGCGCGGTGAATCCCGTGGGGTTCCCGTCCCGCAGGAGCGGCGGAAAGTGCATCATGCAGACGATCGGCTTTTTGCCGCCCGCGATGCGTTTCGCGGCCTCCAGCGAGAGGCGGAGCCTTATGAGCTCGCGCTCGTAGATCCTCCTGTCGTCTGCTGTGAAATCCTGATCTGTGGGCAGGAGCCACCCCCTCGAGCCGCATACGACGGCGGGGCCGATATCGACCGCGTCGTTCTGCACGAGTTTCATGCTCTCCGGGAGCACGCTGCGCATCCTTGTGGGGGAGCTCCACCAGTAATCGTGGTTCCCGCGAAGGAGCACCTTCCTCCCCGGGAGCTCCGAAAGGGCAAAAAGATCGGGCAACGCGTCGTCAAAACGCATCGCCCAGGATATGTCGCCCGGGATGAGGACGGAGTCCTCCTCCCCTACCTTGCTCCTCCACGAGCCGAATATGCGTTCGCAGTGATCAGTCCAATGCGGCCCGAAGACGTCCATGGGCTTCCCTGCGCCGCCATCCATGTGCAGATCGGCTATGGCAAAGAGCTTCATTTTATTGTTTCGTTCCTTCTTATCTGCGCTTCCTTCTCGCGGGGGTCATGCCCTCGTCGATCTCATCGTCGTCATCGGGCTCGTTCGCCTCGTCCTCCTCCAACGCCTCTATGGAGAGTCCGCCGGTGAGCTCGATCTCGCCGTCGTCCTCCTTTTGGGGATTCTCGGGGAGCTCATCCTCGAACTCTTCCGCGAGCTCGTCGGGCAGGCTGCCCGTGGGGATCTCCTCGTCGGGGAGGGTGACGTCGTTCACGTCGTCGACGTCCTCAAAATCCATATTGGATACGGATTTGCGCTGATTCTGGAGATGCTGCTGCCTGAGGCTCTCCTTATAGCACTCGGCACAGATCTCCTTTCCCTTCATCGCGGGATGCTCGCCGCATTCTATGCACATGAGTTCCTCTTCGGGTTCCTCCTCGTGCTTTGCGGATCTCCTGCAGACGTTGCAGAGCTTTTCGTCATCCCTGATATAATTAAGTTCGCATCTCGGACATTTTCTGAGAGCCATTTCGATCCCTCCAACAGGTACCGGAAGTACGCCCGGTTTTTTCGTTACTTATTATGCGTTGCCGGTCCCTATATGTCAATAGGCTGAGAAAAAATATTATTCGTGCTCCTCTGCGGGATGGACTATCGCGTCGATCCTGTTCAAAAGCTCCTCGCGGCCGTCGCCCGTTTCGGACGAGTATGCCACCGCGTAGGGCGGCGCGCCAAGAAGCTTTGCCGCGGCGTTCGCCGCCTGGCGGCGCTTGGTCTTGGCGAGCTTATCGGCCTTTGTCGCGATGAGCGTATAGGGGATGCCGTAATAGATTATGTACCCGAACATCTGGCGGTCGAGCGCGGTGGGCTCGTGCCTTATGTCGATGAGCATATAGATATGGCTGACGCGGCCGGAGGAAAGGTACTCCTCCATGAGCCTGCCCCATTTTTCCTGCTCTGCCTTGGGAGCCGCGGCATAGCCGTAGCCGGGAAGATCTACGAGATAGAACTCCTCATTGAGCAGGAAGAAATTGATGAGGCGCGTCTTGCCGGGAGTCGCGGAAGTCTTTGCGAGCTTGTTCCGTCCGCAGAGCGAGTTGATAAGGCTCGACTTGCCGACGTTCGACTTGCCGACTATCGCGATCTCGTACGGGCGCCTTTCGGGAAGCTCGCTCCCGATCCCCGCGCTCGTTATGAACCTTGCGGATTTTATCGTAAGATCCATCCTATTACTCCAGGAGCATATCGTTTTTCTTTATCCAGCCGAGCCTGCGCATGAGCTCAGAAGCGCCGAGCGCTATGAGAGCAGGCAGAACTATGTGCAGCAGGAGCACCTTGATCGTGATCATCCACCAACTCTCGCCCATGCCGAGCATAGTGATATATGTGCCGATCTGTCCGACGAAGCCGCATGTGCCCATGCCGGCGTTTATGCCCGTGTTGAACATGGGCAGGAGCGTCGTGGAGATGGGGCCCAATATCGCCGCGGCGAGCGTCGGCGGGATGATTATGGCCGGGTGACGGACTATGTTCGGCACCTGCAGCATGGATGTGCCGATGCCCTGCGAAACGAGGCCGCCCCAGCGGTTCTCACGGAAGGAGGCGACCGCAAAACCGACCATCTGGCAGCAGCAGCCCACGGTAGCCGCGCCGGCTGCGAGCATGAGGCCCCTTGCCGCGTCGGCTTCGAGAGTGCTTATTATCGCGTCGGAGAATATCATCGCGCAGATCGCTGCGCTCGAAATCGGCGCCGTAAGTATCCAGCCGACGAGCACCGAGACTATTATGCCCATGGGAACGGGCACGAGCGCGGTCGCAAGGCCGATGACGTGCGCGAGCCACTTTATGAACAGTGCGAGAGGCGCCCCGAGCAGGTAGCCCACGAGGCCGCCCGTCAGTATCGATACAAGGGGCACGACGAGGATATCGACCTTTGTCTTGCCCGCGACGAGCTGACCGAGCTCCACTCCGACGATCGCGGCGAAATACGCGCCGATGGGGCCGGCGGTGATGGAGACCTCCGAAGCGACGAAGCCGATCGCCTTATCGCCCACGCCCGCGCAGTAGCCAAGCGCGCCGGTGACGGCGGCGGAGAACAGCACGAGGGGCGAAGCCTTCATGCCCTGCGCGATCGCGATGCCTATCGCCGCGCCGACGACGTAGTTGTTCTTTGCCACGGCGGCGACGGCGTTGAGGAACGCGACGATCGCGGCGAGCGCCTTCTGCAGGAACGACAGTTCTCCCTCCGCGGGGAGGAGCATGCCGAGCAGCATTGCGACGGCGCCGATGATGGTGCCGACAAGGAGCGTCGCGAAGAGGCCCTTTGCCATGGAGCCGAGGGCGTCTATAAGATATCTCTTGACGAAGCGCGAGCCGAAGCCCTTGCCCTTTTCATTCGTTTTTTCCATTATCAATACCCTTTATCGCTTATGTCGGGCCTGCCCGCTGATCTTTCGGCGGGCAGACTTTGTTTTTCGCGGTTCAGTTTTCGCCTTCGCTGCCGGGATCAGCGTTCTCCTTATTGTTGAGATCCGCGAGCACGTCGTCGAGCGTGGGCTCGTCGTCGTCGAACTCGAACGCGGCATTGCTCGCAGTGGGAACGTTCATTCCGCCCGCGGCCTGCGCCTTCGCGCGCTTCTCCTTATCGGTCATCCTGCCGTTGACGAAGGCCATTGCAATAAGACCGAGCACGGCGGCGCCGAGCAGTACGAGCCTTACGACCTTCGACCAGTCATAGCAGCTGAAGTAGATGACGATGACGGAAGCCGCTATGAGCAGCAAGCCCGTCACGATCGCGATCGGGAGCATGGTGCGCTTGTAATCCGCCTTCTTCTCCTCCTTGATGAACTCGGTATTGAAGAAAGCGCCGTTGTTCCTTATCGCGCTGTAGATGAGGTAGATGCCGAGGAAACCGATAATAAGGTCGATCAGGGAGAACTTGACCCTGTTGACCGAGATCTGGCCGCTGGCCTCGCCGGCGTCCTTGGTATGGTCGACGTACCTGATCGTGAACGCATAGGGATCGTCCGAAGGAGCGAGCTTGATCGTGTTCTTGTCTAGGGTGACGCATTCGGAATCGGTATCGACGCTGAGTATCAGCTGCTCGTCCGTCTCGACCTCCTTGCCATCGCTGTCATAGTACTTGGCGACGATTGTGTATGCATGCTTTACGAAGAGCTCCGCGCCGCTCCCACCGAGGCAGCTCATCGCGGTCGAGCTCTTCATGGGCTCGCCGTTTTCATCGAGCACGATAAAGCCGACCGTAAGATTGCTCGTATCCGGCTGGGTCGCGCCGACCGTAACGATCTCTCCGTTATCGGAGCCGTCGCTGCCGTCCTCGGCGAATACGGCGGTGCAGACCGTGAGCATAAGCAGCACGGCCAGTATCAGAATCAGAGTTTTTTTGATATCACGCATATTATCCTGTTTGCCCCGAAGAAGCGGAGCGTCCTTTCCCGGCGATCCCGCCGTTTGTGTTTTTATTCTGCGGGTATTCCCCGATTCACAGCTTTTTGAGCTTCGCGCCCTCTGGCGTGTCGACTATCATGTAGCCCGCGGCCTTTACCTCGTCGCGGATCGCATCGGCGGTCGCCCAATCCTTTGCCTTCTTCGCCTCGGCGCGCTTTACGAGCAGCTCCTCGAGATGCGAAAGGTCCTCGGCGGGCGCTTCCTCCGCTTCGGGCTCGGCCTTCATAAGATCGAGCGAGAGAACGTTGTCGAACTCCGCGATCGCGGCGAGCTTGGTCGCGGCGGTCTCCTCGGACTTTATCACCTCATAGAGCAGCGTGAGCCCGAGCGACGTATTGAGATCGTTTCCGACGGTCTCTATGAATCTTTCCTTATATTCATCGACCTTTTCAAGGTCGGGCTCCGCGCCTTCCTTCTCCGCCTGCGCCTTGAGATTCGCCACGCGTGCGAGGAGCTTGTCATAAGCGGAAGCGGCGTTGTCGAGCGATTCGTAGGAGAACACGAGCTGCTTCATGTAATGGCTCTGGAGGCAGAAGTAGCGGTAGGCTAAGGGCTTGTAGCCGTTTTCCTCGAGCACGGAGACGGTAAGAATGCCGCCCTTCGATTTGCTCATCTTGCCCGACTTGTCGTTGAGGTGCCTCGGATGGAACCAATAGCGGCACCACTCGTGACCTATCGCGGCCTCGGACTGGGCGATCTCGTTCGTGTGATGCGGGAAGATATTGTCCACTCCGCCCGCGTGTATATCGAGGTATTCGCCGAGGTACTTGAGGCTAATCGCCGAGCACTCGATATGCCAGCCGGGGTAGCCGTAGCCCCAGGGGGAATCCCAGCGGAGCTCCTGCTCGCCGAACTTCGACTCGGTGAACCAGAGCACGAAATCGGTCTTGTTGCGCTTATTCGTATCCTCGGTGACGTCGTCGCGCACGCCCACCATGAGGTCGTCGGCGGAATGTCCGGTGAGACGGTAATAATCCTCCACCTTCGAGGTGTCGAAATAGACGTTGCCGCCCGCCATATAGGCATAGCCCTTTTCGAAGAGCACGCCGATGAGCTTTATGAACTCGTCGATGCAGCTCGTCGCGGGGACGACCGTTTCGGGCTTCTTTATGTTGAGCTTTTCGCAGTCCGCGAAGAATGCCTCGGTATAGAAGCGGGCGATCTCCATGGCCGTCTTGCCCTCGCGCTTGGCGCCGGCAAGCATCTTGTCCTCGCCCGTATCGGCGTCGCTCGTCAAATGCCCTACGTCGGTTATGTTCATGCCGCGCTTTACCTCATACCCCGCAAGGACGAAGAGCTTTTCGAGCACGTCCTCCATTATATAGGTGCGAAGATTGCCTATGTGCGCGTAATGATAGACGGTGGGGCCGCAGGTGTACATCGTGATCCTGCCGGGCTCATGGGGCACTATGGGCTCTACCGAACGTGTTGCTGTGTTATAGAATCTGATCGTCTGCATTGATTGCCTCCAATATCGGATCTGATTAAATATCTATCAGCCCGGAGAACTCCTCTGTCACTCCGAGCGCTTTTATTATCTTTACCGCGTCCCTCGGCGGCTCCTCGTCCGGGGATACGGGATACAGGCCGTAATCCATGTGATCGGCCAGCGCGTCCGCGCCGCGGCCCTTGATGCCCATCAGCAGCTTTTCTGGATCCGCGTTCCTGAGCCCCGCGACCTGGTAATGGAGCCTTGCGAGCTTTGCCACGCCGTCGAAATGCGTGGCGAGCACGGCGTAGGTGTTTTCCCTCGCGTTGAAGAGCCTTGCCGCCGCCCTTACGAGCGCCGCGCCCTCGTGCGGATTTGTCCCGCGAGCGAACTCATCGAGCAGCACTAGCACCGTACGGCTCTTCTCCGTCGCCCTGAGCATGGCGTCGAAGGCCTTCATCTCCCCGCCGAAGCTCGAAAGACCGCTCATAGCGTCCTCACGATCCTCGCTCAGAATGAACATATCCTCTATCATGGGGATCCGCGCGCTTTCGGCGAATACCGCAAAGCCGCACATTGCGAGCATGGCGTTCAGCGCGAGCGTCTTTATCGCGACGGATTTTCCGCCCATGTTGGCGCCCGTTATCACGACCGCGCCGCGCGTGAGCTCCATCGAGACGGGCACGAAGCTGCGGCCCTTGTCCGACAGCGCCTCCGCGAACCGCGGGTTCGTCATGCCCTTGAGCTCGAACACGTCCGCGCCGACCTCCGGCATTACGGCGCCGAGCCTTTCCGCGAGCCGCGCCTTGCCGAGCGCGAAGTCGAGCCTGCCTATAGCTGCGGCGTTTTCGAGCAGCCGCGCGCGGTACGGCCTCAGCCTTTCGCAAAGCTCGGTCCTTACCTTCGCGTTCTCGTCCTCCTCCTCGGCCGCGAGGAGCGTCCTTCTTGCGCTGAGCTCATCCGAAGCGCCGTCGCGCTTCATCTGCTCGTCGATCCTCCTGCGCTCCGCCCTTATCGCGGAGAGTTTTTCGGAGAGCCTGTCGGAGACGTAGAACGACGGCGACCTTGTTCCGTCGGGGTCTATTATATCGAGCGCCTTCGGCATCGCGGTCACGCTTATGCCTTCAAGACGCGCGCTGAGCTTATCGATCTGCGGGGCCAGAAGCTCCAGCTCGAGCAGGAAGCGCTTGACCTCAAAGAGCTCGACCTCCGTCAAGGTCCTCTCGTCGAGCGCGGATATCGAGCGCCTTATGTCCTTGACCGGCATCATGAGGCGCATGAGCGCGTTCACCTGCGCCGTATCCTCGCGCACGGCGGTCATGAGCTCGCCTATGTTGTGCTGCTCCGCTTTGAGCTCGTCAAGCTCATCCGCGCCGTAATAGCGGGGATGGCGCGCAAGCTCCTGCCCGTAGGGGGTCAGAAGCTCGGTGTTGTCCGTCACCCAGCGGAAGCCTATTGAAGAAAGCTGATTGGAATCAAACATTTTTCACATCCATCACGGGCGCCGTGACCCCAGCCCTTTCGAGCGCGGACGCGACCCGTTCCTTAAAGTCGTTCCCGTCGTAATGGTTGCCGTACGCGGAGAAGGGGTTCACCGTGACGGCAATGAGCCTTGTGCCCTTGAGCACCTCGAAGCCGCCCGTGAACCTCATGAGCTTTTCAAAGCCCGAGGCCCTGAACAGCAGCCGGCTCGCGTCCTCCGCGACAAGGATGGTCCCATTCAAAAGCTTGCCTATGTTCAAAAGTTCCTTGACGGAATTGTCCGTTACGGCGCCGCGCATCACGAGCTTTTCCGCGCCGCTTTTCAGCACGGGCAGCAGCTCCCGGAGCGAATCCGCCGAATGCGCCTCGCCGCCCGATATCGCGGTGTATCTTGCGGAAAGCGCCTCCGTCCCTTTCGAGACCGGCAGCGAGAAGAGCCTCGCTATGAAGGCGGTATCCTCCGCCGTGGTCCTCACATCGGCGTCATACGACGCGCCGGAGCTCAATATCACCCCGTCCGCGAGAGCGGGCGTGCCGAGCGATTTGCGGCTTATCGCGCCGTCGATAAGCACCCTCGTACACCCGAAAGAGAAGAGCCTGTCTCGGAGCAGCTTCTGATGCTCCGTGATCGATGCGCCGCCCAGCTGGACGTATCCCGCCGAGCGCGCCCTAACTATCACGATCTCGCCCATAGGGGTCGGCAGACCGGTCGCCATCAGTATCTCACGCGAGATATCGCCCTCCTTCAGGAGGCCCTCCGCCGTCGCGATGACAGCGCCCTCCCGGACGAATATCTCCGGCTTTTTGGTGTTGGTCACGAGGTCGCTGCGTTCGCCGTCGCGGCCTATGGAGGTGAGGCCAAGTATCTCTCCGCGGCTTTCGCATTCGGATATGATCGAATTGAGAACGGTGGTCTTGCCCGCGTTCTTGCACATCCCTATTACGGACAGCGTTTTGACTCCGCCGATGAGCTCATAGATCATGACCCTATACCTCCAAATTGTATTATAACATATTACAGAGGGGGATTTCAAATAGTATTGGCAAAAAGCGGCAAATAATTGATCTTCGGAGTGCAGAAAGACGCTCTCGGCCGTTCGTACGAGCGCGAGTTTCCCGGATATTCTATTAATAGGAGAATATTACAACAATAATTCTCTTATTTTTTGACTTTTCGTGCAGAAAACTATTGCTTTGCGACAGCGCGCGTGCTATAATTTCCGCATAACAGCAGCGGAGGTATTCTATTATGGAGTTCGCAAAAAGGCTGACTGAGCTTCGAAAGGCCGCCGGCTTCTCCCAGCAGGAGGTGGCAAAGCTCATTTCGCGCCACACCGCGCCGATCACGAACCGCGCTATAAGCAAGTGGGAAACGGGCGCCTCGTACCCCGACGCGGCGCAGTTCATCTGGCTGTGCGAGATATACGGCGTTACGGACGTGGTATCGGAGTTCCTCGGCATAGGCGGCGAAAGCCCCTATTCCGGCCTCAACCGGGAGGGCGTGCGCATGGCCTCGGAGTTCGTATCCCTCCTCCGCCTCTCCGACAGATACTCGGAGAAGCTGCCCGAAAAGCCCGCCGCCGTCATCAGGACGGTACCTCTCTACGATCTTCCGGTCTCGGCGGGCACCGGAATATTTCTTGACAGCGACAATTACGAATCCTACGAATCGGAGGATATCCCGCCCGAGGCCAATTTCGCCGTGCGCATAAGCGGCGATTCCATGGAGCCAATGTTCGCGGACGGGCAGATCGTGTTCGTGCGCAGCACCACGGAGCTCTCCTCCGGCGATATCGGCATATTCATCTACAACGGCGATTCGTACTGCAAGATGCTCGATAAGTCCGAGGGTCTGCGCCTGGTATCGCTCAACCCGCGCTACAAGCCCATCAGCATCAAATACGCGTATGAGCTCCGCGTGGTCGGGAAGGTAGTCGGATGATGCGCGTTGGTCTGCCCACCGGCGTGCGCTTTGTCGCGGCAGAAGCGGATGACGCCCGCCTCATCTCCTGTCTTCGGCAGAGGGTCTGGAGCGAGACCTACCGCGGCATATACCCCGACAGCGCGATAGACGATTTCGACTATAAGACGCACGAAGCGCGCGACATAGCGCGCATCGAAGATCCCGCCTTCCGCGTTTACGTGATCTATGACGGGGCCGCCCCTGTCGGCTACCTGTATTTTGCGGACAGAGGCCGCGTCCACGTGCAGTCGCTCTATCTTATCAAGACCTGCCGCCGGCGCGGGATAGGCAGCGCCGCGTTCGAAATGATCAGACGATACTGCCGCGGGAAGGGATACCGCACATTCACCTGTAACTGCAACGCGCACAACTCCCCCGCCCTCGCCTTCTATGCGAAGATGGGCGGACGCGAGACCGGGCGCGACGTCGGCCACGAGAATATGCAGGAGGATCAGATAGGGCTTGAGTTCGACGTGTAACGGCAAATAAAAACAGCGGAGCGACTGCTCCGCTGCTTTTTTGTGATCATCAGTACTGATAGAAGCCCTTGCCGGTCTTGCGGCCGAGGAGGTTCGCCCTTACCATCTTCTTGAGCAGGGGATGCGCGCGATACTTGCCGTCCTTTGTCTCGTTGAAGAGGGTATCCATTATCGCGAGCACTACGTCGAGGCCTATAAGATCGCCGAGCGCGAGCGGGCCCATGGGGTGGTTCGCGCCGAGCTTCATTGCGGTATCGATATCCTCCGCGGAAGCGACGCCCTCCGCGACAAGGCCTATCGCCTCGTTGATCATGGGTATCAGTATGCGGTTCACAACGAAACCGGGCGCCTCGCTGACCTCTACGGGGGTCTTGCCGATGTTCTGCGCGAGCTCGTATACGGCGGCGAACGTCTCATCGGAGGTCGCCATGCCGCGGATGACCTCGACGAGCTTCATAACCGTCGCGGGATTGAAGAAGTGCATGCCGATACACCTGTCCGGACGGGTGGTCGCCGCGGCGATCTCCGTGATGGAGATCGAGGAGGTATTGGTCGCAAATATAGTCTCTGCGGGGCAGATCGCGTCAAGATTGCGGAACACGGTCTTTTTGACCTCCGCGTTCTCGACGATGGCCTCGATAATAAGATCGGCCTGCTTCGCGTTGTCATACTGGGTGGTGAAGGCTATGCCGTTCACGATCGCGTCCTTCTGCTCGGCGGTCATCTTGCCCTTTTCAACGCGCTTCGCGAGCCCCTTTTCGAGCCTTGCGCGGCTGCGCGCGATTATCTCATCGGTCATATCATAAACAGTTACGGGATAGCCCGCGGTGCAGAATACCTGCGCGATATCAAGGCCCATCGTGCCCGCGCCGACGACAAAAATGTTTTTCATAATATCTCTCCTGAATTATTATTTGCCCGTAAACGGGGGTTTTTCGCTCTTTGTTACAAAGGCCTCCATGGCCTTTTTCTGATCCTCGGTCACAAAGCACGCGCCGAAAAGTTCCGCCTCGCGCATGAGATCCTCGCCAAGGCTGTGAGCCGTAAACCTGCGTACGGCCTCCTTCGCGCCCCTTACTGCGACCGGCGCGTTCGCGGCGATGGCGGAAGCAAGCTTCATCGCCTCATCCATAAGCGCCTCGGGCGGGACTACCCTGTCGACAAGGCCGAGCGTGAGCGCCTCGTCCGCCCTGATCATGCGGGCGGTCAGTATGAGCTCCATCGCCTTCGAAAGGCCGATGACGCGCGGCAGACGCTGAGTTCCGCCGAAGCCCGGCGTGATGCCGAGGCCTGTTTCGGGCTGGCCGAACTTCGCCTTTTCGGAGGCGAGCCTGATATCCGCACAGAGCGCGAGCTCGCAGCCACCGCCCAGCGCAAAGCCGTTCACCGCGGCGATGACGGGTATCGGGAGCTCCTCTATCGCACGGAAAGCCTCCTGCCCGACAAGGCCGAAGGCACGGCCGGCTTCCGCGTCAAGATCCTTCATCTCGGCGATATCTGCGCCGGCGACAAAGGCCTTGCCCTCTCCGGTAACGATCAGCACGCGGATATCCTCATCGGCGCGCACCGTTTGGGCGGCTTCCTTAAGCTCCTTCAGCGTCGCGCTGTTAAGGGCGTTCAAAGCCTCCGGACGGGAGACGGTCAAAACGGCAATATGCCCGTTCTTTTCAAGCTTTATCATATCTGGCCCTCCTTTCGGTTACTCTTTATTATATCATTTCTGTATTTCGATTGTAAAGGGCAAATCTGCTTCCCGAAACGAGAGCCGATCCGCATTTCAAATATATTATCGCTTTTTGAAAAAGGGCTTGCAATTGCCGCCCCTTTGAGTTATAATATCTTTCGCTGTTGAGAAACAGCCAACCGAATATCGAGCTGGAGGAGTCGCCTAGTTTGGTCGAGGGCGCACGATTGGAAATCGTGTAACGGTCATAAGCCGTTCGAGAGTTCGAATCTCTCCTCCTCCGCCAAATAAATCGGGTACCATACGGTACCCGATTTATTTGCCGTAGTTCGGAAGAGATTCGAAGGCCGTTAAGAAAATGCGAAGCGTTTTCAGGCCCGTGTTTTTGTCACGGCTGAAGCTGCGCAGCGTGGAACGCAAGCAGCGAGTGCCAATGTGCAAAAACCGAATCTCTCCTCCTCCGCCACAAACAAAGAGAAGCACAAAGTGCTTC
>JAFZYC010000069.1 GCA_017616435.1 Clostridia bacterium | reverse complement strand
GCCGGCACCGGCGGATTCGGTGTTTTGAACACGAGCATCGGCAGCTATTCGCCCTACATCCAGACCGTCTGCACGGTGTTCATGTTCCTGTTCGGCGTCAACTTCACGTGCTATTATCTGCTGTTCTGCGGCAAGATAAAGAACGTTCTTAAGGATGAGGAGCTCCACTGGTACCTCGGCATCGCGCTGTTCTGCATCACCGTCATCACGATCTGCGTAAGGAGCGTATACCCCACATTCGGCGAGACCCTCCGCCACTCCGCGTTCCAGGTAGGCTCCCTTCTGTCCTCCACCGGTTTCTCTACCACTGATTTCGACATCTGGCCTGCGCTGCCCAAGGCGATACTGTTCTCGCTCATGTTCATCGGCGCGAGCGCGGGTTCGACCGGCGGCGGCTTTAAGGTCGGCAGGGTGCTGCTCGTCGCAAAGATCATACGCCGCAATGTACGCCAGGTGCTCTATCCCCAGCGGGTCGAGGTCGTCAGGATGAACGGACGCGTCGTGGACGAAAACGTCCTGCGCAACACCAACGCTTACCTTTGCACCTACGTTATCATAATCATAATGAGCTTCCTTGTGGTTTCGCTCGATAACTTCTCGACAACGACGAACCTCACCGCGGTCGTCTCGTGTTTCAACAATATGGGTCCCGGACTTGAGGGCATAGGCCCGACGCTCAATTACAGCGGCTACAGCGTGCTTTCGAAGCTGGTGCTCATATTCGATATGCTGGCCGGCAGGCTCGAGATATTCCCGATACTCGTGCTCTTCTCAAGGAGTGCGTGGAAGCGCAGATAGTTTAAGCATAACAAAAAGACGGCAGACACTCTGCCGTCTTTTATGTTGCAGGATCAATCTTTCAGCGGGATCTTGCTTATCAGTATCGCGCCGACCGCGCCTGTCGCAAGGCCGGTCACAGTGCCGCTCAAAACGAGCATCGGGAACCAATACGCGATCTCGCCGACGCCCATGAGTATCACGGCCATTATTATCTGGCCGGCGTTGTGCGCGACCGCCCCGGCGGCGCTCATACCGACGGGCGAGAAACGGCAAGTAGACTTAATGAGCGCCATGACGAGCAGCGACAGAACCGCACCCGCAGCCGAATACGCGAGCGATGCTGCGTTCCCGAATAGCAGAGCCGTCAGCAGCACGCGTATCGCGGCGACCGCCGCGGCGCTCTTCCAATCGAGCTTGTAAATAAGGAATACGGTTACGAGGTTCGCGAGGCCGAGTTTTATGCCCGGTACCGCCACGGATACGGGGATGAAAGTCTCGATATAGGAGAGTACCATAGCGGCGGCGACGGATATCCCGAGGAGCGTTAGCTTTTTCGTGCTCGTCTTCATAGCGCGGTATCCACCCCGCCTTCGCCGACTATCCTTATCACGAGCTTGTGAGGAAGACAGATGATAGTCTCACCCACGCGGCTGACCGCATGCTGCTTTACGCAGAGCTTATCCGGACAGTCCGCAGATTCGACGTAAGCTTTTCCATCCGAGATCACAAACGTATTGACATGGCCGCCCTCCGCCTCGATATCTATACGGATATCCTCGTTCAACGGGTATCTGGCCGTCTCCTCCCCCGCGATCTCCACTACGGCATAATCGCCGCTTTTATGGGTAATACGGATCACGCCCCATGCGGCGAGAGCCAAAGCAAGGAGCGCGACAACGAGTATTATGTCATTTACGATCCGTTTTTTATCCATCTATTGCGAAATCAAAACCTGTGTCTGCCCGAGAAATCGGCGAACTTTATAGCGTGCACCGGGCATTTCTCCTGACATTTGCCGCAGCCTATGCATTTATCGTAATCTATCACGGCAAGATTGTTGACAAGGCTGATCGCGCCCTGTTCGCAGTTCCTTACGCAAAGCCCGCAGCCCAGACATCCAGCGGAGCATTTTGCCCTGACTACAGCTCCCTTTTCATGGTTGGAGCACACGACTACAACGCGGCGCACATCAGGGAAGAGCTCGATAAGATGATTCGGACAGGTCTTTGCGCATAGCCCGCAGCCGACGCATTTGCGGGTGTCGACGTGCGCGATGCCGTTTTCGATACAGATCGCGTCATGGGGGCAGACCTTCTGGCAGTCGCCGAGACCGATACAGCCCATAGTGCACATTCCGCTCCCGCCGTAGAGCATCTGCGCGGCGGCGCAGGAATCGATGCCCTTGTAGATATGCTTCTCCTTGCGGTTATAGCAGTCGCCGCTGCAGTGAACGAAAGCGACCTGCTCAATGACGTCCTCCGCCTCTACGCCGAGCACGTCCGCGATCTTTTTCGCCACGGCGTCGGCGCCGGGCACGCAGAGGTTAGTCTTTGTTCCTTCCTCCTCCGCCAGCGCCTTTGCATACCCGTCGCAGCCGGTGAAGCCGCACGCTCCGCAGTTTGCGCCGGGAAGGCATTCGCGGATGCGGACCTCCTTTTCATTTACGGGGACGCTCATGAAATGAGAGGCGGCTGCAAGTATGCCCGCGCAGGCAAAGCCTATGAGCGTTACAACGATTATCGCTAAAAGTATAGGGCTCATAATATCACTCTCCGAAAAGGCTGGTCACGATGCCGCCGAAGCCGTAGAAGGCCATAGAAACTATCGAAGCGGCCGCAAGCGTGATGGGGATGCCGCGGAACGCTTTGGGAGGATCCGCTTCCTCCATGCGCTCGCGCACACCGGCGAATATCACCATGGCAAGCAGGAACCCCAAGCCACAGCCAAGGGAGCTTACCATAGACTGAAGGAAATTATAACCGTCGGTGATGTTGTTGATGGTAACGCCGAGCACGGCACAGTTGGTCGTGATTAGGGGAAGATAAACGCCAAGCGACTTATGCAGCGAGGGCAGATACTTTTTGAGCACGATCTCCACGAACTGGACGAGCGCTGCTATAACGAGTATGAACACGATCGTCTGCAGATAACCCATGCCGTTGGGATCCAGAAGATATGTCTGTATCGGCCACGTGGCGGCGGTCGCGAGGAGCATAACGAATATGACCGCGATACCCATGCCGGAAGCCTGATCGATCTTCTTCGATACGCCGAGGAACGGGCAGATGCCGAGGAACTTGCTCAGCACGTAGTTGTTGACCAGAACGGAGGTCATTATGATCTTTACCATAAGTTTGAATGTGGTCATTTATTTCGCCTCCGTTTCATTTGCGATGCCGCACGCGCCCTGCTCCTTACGGCAGAATGCCGCCGAGGGGCAGCCCTCGCAGTCGAAGCTCTTCCTCTGAGGAGCCTTGCCGCGGGTCAAGTACGCGACCAGCGCTATGAGTATGCCGAATACGAGGAAGCCGCCCGGAGGAGCCGTGAGTATCGGGATCCTGAAGTTCTGCAGGAAGCCTATCTTCATACCGGCAAAGCTCGCGTTGCCGAGCACTTCGCGGACGGTGGCCATTGCGATGAGCGCGAGCGTGAAGCCGATGCCCATGCCCAGGCCGTCGAGCGCGGACTCCAGAACGTTATGCTTGTTCGCGAACATTTCGGCGCGTCCGAGTATTATGCAGTTGACGACGATGAGCGCGAGATAAACGCCCAGCATCTCATAAAGATCCGGCAGGTACGCTTCCATAAGCATCTGCACGAGCGTAACGAAGCCCGCAATGACGACTATGTAGCAGGGTATCCTGACGGTGTCGGGAATGATCTTCCTGAGGAGCGATATCACCGCGTTGGAACAGATCAATACAGCTGTCGCGGCGAGACCCATTGCAATGGCGTTTATAACGCTCACGCTCATTGCGAGCGTCGGGCAGGTGCCAAGCACCAGAACGAGCACCGGGTTCTCCTTTAGAAGGCCGTTGGTCAGTATCTTTAGCTTTTTCATTCAACAGCACCCCCTCCCACGAGCTTGAAGCACTCGAAAGCGTCGCCGATCGCATTCTTAAGCGCTTTGGATGAATACGTCACGCCGGCGAAAGCGTCGACGTCTTTATAACTTCCGATATCCTTTCCGATATAATTCAGCGGATAGGTATCCTTACCGAAATCCTTGGATTCGTAATACGAGGTCAGTTTGATGCCGATTATCTCCCCATATCCGCCCTTCAATCCGACGGTGATCCCCATGTCGCCGCTCGAATAAGCGGAGGTAGTCGCAAGAACGATGGCATAGTCCTCATTGTTTATCACATAGACCGCCTTTACTGTGGAAGGCGTCCGTTCGGGAAGAGGCTTGATCTCACGAATGCTGTAAACATCCGGGAAGATTTCCTTCAGTGAGTTTTCTATCTTCTGCTGCCGCGCGTCAGCGATTTTCGGGGCCGTGAAGCTGTTCGTCACGGCAAGCAGCGCCGTGACCGCAAGACAGATGGCGGTAAGTACGATTATGCTTTTTATGCTTCCCCTTGACTGTTTCATGCCTTCACCTCCCCGAGAGGCTTCCTTGCGGTGAGCTTTTCAATGTAATTCGTGAAAAGGTTCATGAGGAGTATCGAGAACGAAACACCCTCGGGATAGGAGCCGAAGCGCCTGATAAGTACGGTCAGGAGCGCGCAGCCCAAACCGAAAACCGCTTTGCCGAGATAGGAGGTCGGCGTTGTGACATAATCCGTCGCCATGAATATCGCGCCGATAAGAAGGCCGCCGGATAGCACCTGATAGAGCGCCATCTCCGCGCTTCCGTAAACGAGCCATGAGAGAAGGAACACAGTCCCTATGTAGACGACGGGGGTATGCCAGGAGATGACCTTCCTTATGAGCAGGTACGCGCCTCCAAGGAGAAGCGCTATCGCGCAGGTCTCGCCTATCGCGCCGCCCCTCAAGCCAAGGAACATGTTCCACAGAGCGGGCAGCTGCCCCTCCGCCCCCTTCATGATCGCAAGGGGCGTGGGCGATGCGACGGTATCAGCGGCGATCTTTATCACGGCGACGCCCGACATGCTCTCCGTAAAGGCAAGGAGCATCATTACCCTTGCAGCTGCCGCGGGATTGGCGAAGTTCTTGCCGAGGCCGCCGAAGAGGCATTTGATAACTATTATCGCGAAGAGCGAGCCGACGATAGCCGGGAATATGCCTATCGAAGCGGGGAGATTGAGGCCTAATATGATGCCCGTTACGACCGCAGAAAGATCGCCTACGGTCTGCTTCCGCTTGGTTATAAGAGAGAACAGCGCCTCGCCCGCCAAACAGGTCGCAACGCAGACGCCGACGACTAGCAGCGCTCTGAAGCCGAATATGACGGTCCCCGCAATGAGCGCGGGCATGAGCGCTATAATGACGTCCAGCATTATGCCTCTTGTAGTGCGCCCGGAATCGATATGCGGCGAAACGGAAACTATGAGCTTATTTTCTTCCATCATGCCTTATCTCCTTTTTGAGAGTTCTGCCAATTCCTCAAAACGACCTTGGCAAGCTTATGCCTCTGCACGATGGGCTGATGTGCGGGGCAGACGAAGGAGCAGGCGCCGCATTCCATGCAGAGATTGACCCTCTGCTTGTACAGCGCTTCTCCATCCTTATTGTTGTATGCCTTGGCGATAGCGGGGGGATTCAAGCGCATCGGACAGTGGTTGACGCACCTTCCGCAGCGGATGCAGGGCGTTTCCTGCTTATGATCAGCGTCCTTTTCCGCAAAAGCCAGCACGGCGTTGGTGTTCTTCAATACAGGAGCGTCGAGATTCGGTACCGCGGTTCCCATCATCGGACCGCCGTAGAGGACCTTCTTGGGTTCCTCCTTGAATCCGCCGCAGAACTCGAACACGTCGCGCAGCCTTGTGCCGATGGGAACGAATATGTTTTTGGGCTCCTTCACTGCGGAGCCGTCGACGGTTATGAGCTTTTCAACGAGAGGCATTCCCGTCTCGATGTACTGTTCGATATTGGCCAATGTCGTTACGTTCATTATAACGACGCCGACGTCCAAAGGCAGCTTGCCCTCCGGAACCACGCGGCCGACGGTATTGTAGATCAAAACCTTCTCGCCGCCCTGCGGGTACATGGGCGGAAGGGACTTGACTTCGATATGCGGATCGTCCTCAAAGCGTTTCTTAAGCGCTGCGATCGACCTCGGTTTGTTGTTCTCAACGCCGATAATAACGGCCTTGGGCTTTAAGAAATCGGATATGCGGCGCACGCCGCGCTCCACAAGATCCGTGTAATCGAGCATCGTGCGCGTGTCGCTTGTGATATAGGGCTCGCACTCCGCGCCGTTTATTAGGAAGTACTCCGCCTGCTCTATATCCTTTATCGCGAGCTTAACGGAGGTCGGGAACCCGGCGCCGCCGAGACCGACGATGCCGCTTGCGCGGACCGCTTCCGTAAGCTCCTCAAGCGTATCGACCTTGGGCTTTTCCAGTCCCTCGAAGGGGCGCATCTCACCGTCGGACTCAATGAAAACGGCGGGGGCGCTTCGTCCGTTGCTTAGGACGATATCCTCCACCTTCTTGACCGTGCCCGAAACAGATGCGTGAACGGGCGCCGAAATGAATCCGCCGGATTCGGCGATGAGCTGGCCTACCGCGACCTTGTCGCCGGCCTTAACGATGGGCTTTGCCGGAGCGCCGATATGCATGACCGTGGGGATCACGACCGAGCTCGGCGCGGGCATGCGGACAGCCTCCATGAGCGCGGTGTTCTTCCTGTGCGGTACATGCACTCCGGAAAGCGGGTCAAAGAAACGTTTGGACATTTTCTCTCCAATCTGCCCGGCATCAGGCATGAACATACGGCGCCGGAATAGCTCCGGCCCGCTGAAATAACAGTATTATTTCCTATATATTTTAGCACCCGGCATTTTTACTGTCAATATTTTTTTATCCCGCCTTCATTCCGAAGGGGGCTCTAAAAAGCCGTTAAAACAAAGAAAAATTGATGTATCAGCGTCAAAATATCAATATGCGGTTGCGATGATCCGCATTCGGGGGTATAATACTATAATAAGATCGAAAAAAGAAAGGAGGCCTTCCATGCGGCGCGAAACCATACCTCGTCAGCTTCTTCGTCTGCCTCAGCTTTTGATACTCGGGCTCGTTTATCTGCTCGTACGCGCGGCCTCAAAGGCCCCGTCGATAGTCGAGAGCTTCTATTCGCAGAAGCTCTACCCCATTATCCGCAACGCCGTCTCCGCGGTCACGAGGGTCGTCCCCTTCTGCCTTGCGGAGCTCATTGCCGCGATCGTCGCCGCGGCGATAGTAATAGTACTTATCGTCAGGGTGATCAAGCTCATACTCATACGCAAAAAGGCACTCGTGAGGCTCATCTCGCTCGTGATCACAGTCGCGCTAACAGCGGCCTACCTTGTTTTCGCGTTCTATGTTATGTGGGGCTTCAACCTGTTCCGCACCCCGATCGATGAAAAGCTCGATCTTCCCGAAAGGGAGTACACCGCGGAGGAGCTCTATTCCGTCTGCGTCGATCTTGCCGAGAACGCCTCTCGGCTCAGAGAGCAGGTCGAAACGGACGCGGACGGAGTATTTACATGGGATCTCGCTTCGATGAAGGAAAGCGTAAGGCGCGCATACGCCGAGTTCGGCTCGAGCCGCCCCTCCTTCAAGGCAGACGTCCCGCCGGTCAAGGAGGCGGCTTCTTCCAAGTTCCTCTCCGCATGCGGAATCTCGGGGATGTACATATTCCTGACGGAAGAGCCGCTCATCAACACAGACGAGCCGTTCCTCTATATCCCCATGAACGCCGCTCACGAGACGGCGCATTACGTGGGCTATGCGCGTGAGGAAGAGGCTAATTTCCTCGCCTTCCTCGTCTGCGCGGATTCATCCGATCCCGAGCTCGCATATTCGGGCTACATGCACGCCCTCGCGCACTGCGGCAGCGCGTTGGCTTCCTCTGACGCGGATCTTTACGCGAGACTGCGGGAATACTATTCCGAAGGCATGCTCAAGGATCTCGCGAACTATTCCGAGCATTACCGCAAGTACAGCGATACAGAGATCTGGAATACCGCGAACGACCTTAACGATAACTATCTCAAGCTCAACAAACAAGAAAAAGGCGTGCTCTCATATCTTGAGGACACCGCCCTTATACTCCGTTATTACGACAGCCGAAGATTCTTTAATCAGTAGCAGCCGGCGAAACGCTTATATCCATGGAGCCCCTTGCGGTCCATACTATCGCGAGCTCAAGCTCGCCCAGCATGAACTGCGGCACTCCGCTCAATCCCTCCGCGATCCATATCGCGGAGTCTTCTTTTAATTCATATCCGGTGAGGATTAGATCGTCGGTATAGTTCAGGTAATCCTGCTCGGAAATGCCGACATAGGAGATCACGACCGAGCCGTCCTTTCCCTCGTAGATGCCCTTGAAAATGCCGTCGTAGCGGAAACGGGGCACATTGTCGAGGATGGGATATTCATCCCACATCATCAGCGCCTCCGGATCGGACGCGCTCAAAGGAAGCTCGCCTAATTCGTCGTCGCCGAACAAGCAGCCGGTGAACGAAGCGGAAACAATGATCAATATCACAAACAGCGCGGCGATCCTTTTCATCATGCCCTCCCGTGATGCGTTTGTGATATTTTAGCACATCGGAAGCTGCCTTTCAATCTCCGAGGAATAAAAAAAAGCGATTTTCGCATGCTGATAATAAGAAACTGCATCGGAGGCATATTTTGTTTACGCTCTTTTTAAGGACGCTGATCGTCTATGCGCTCGTATTTGCCGTACTTCGGCTCATGGGCAAAAGACAGATCAGCGATATGCAGCCGTTCGATCTTGTCATAACACTGCTCATTGCGGACGTCGCGTCCGTTCCGATATCCGACAGTGCGATCCCGCTCCTTTACGGTATCGTGCCGATACTTGCGCTGTTCATACTGCACAGGCTCGTGGCGCATGCGTCGCTCAAATCCGAAAAGCTGCGCGGGTTCGTATGCGGGAGGCCTTTGGTCATCATCGCCGACGGGGTCGTGCAGGAGGACGCCATGCGCGCCGCAAACTATACGCTTGGCGATCTTTTAGAACAGCTGAGGGCAAAGGACGTTTTCGCGGTCTCGCAGGTTCGTTACGGGATACTCGAAACGAACGGGAGCCTCAGCGTGCTTGAAAAGGCCGCAAAGCCAAACGAGCCTCCGCCCCGCCCCTCCGTACTGCTCGTGTCCGACGGAGCGATCGAAAAAAAGGCGCTGAGCGACGCGGGGCATGACGGGAATTGGCTTAAAGAAAAGCTCGGAGCAGTCGAAGCCGGCAACTGCCTGTTCGTATTCCTCGATCCCGACGGGCGCCTGCATGTGCAGGAAAAACAGAAGCGCGGGACGCCGCCGGCCGTGCGGTTCATAGGAGCGAAGAAATGATAAAAAACGGGAGCTTCAACGCAATGAAGGCCGCTGTGATAACGGCGCTGCTCATTTCGGCGGCGCTGTTGATACTTTCGTGCGCGCTTCCGTATTATTCGGTAAAAAATCTTTATGATCGGAGCCTCGGTTATATCGAAAGCGCGAAGCAGGCTGCGCTTTCGGGCGATATGGAGGCGGCCTATCTGCATTCGCTTTCGCTCGTTGAAACGATAGAAAAAGGCAGGAACGCGCTTCTGCTCTATTACGACCACGGCGACGTAGCGGAGCTCGCGGGAACGGCTGATACCGCGCTGGATCTTGCCAAAGCGCGGGACGCGGGACTCCTGCTCGCGGCGCTCGGTGATACGGAAAACATGTTCCTGTTCCTTATAGAAAAGAGCAGCATAAGCATATTCAACATATTCTGAACAAAAAAAGAAGCGGCGTCTGCCGCTTCGGTGCGTATTGATCATTTCTTCGGGACGATATCGTCATTGGCCTTGTAGATGCTGTTCGCTGGCACCACTCCCCTTACGCAGGATACGGGATAAATATTGGTGTTCCTGCCGACGACTGTGCCGGGATTAAGCACGGAATTGCAGCCTACTTCCACATTGTCGCCGAGTATCGCTCCGAACTTTTTTCTTCCGGTCGGGAGCTCTTCCTTCCCGTTTTTGACGAACACCAGGGACTTGTCGCTTTTGACGTTGGAGGTTATGGAGCCGGCTCCCATGTGGGACTTGTATCCCAGTATCGAATCGCCGACGTAATTGTAATGCGGCACCTGAACGTTATCGAAGAGCACCACGTTCTTGAGCTCTACCGAGTTGCCCACCACGCAGTTTTTCCCGACCATGGCGCTGCCCCTTATGAACGCGCAGTGACGCACCTCCGCTCCGTGATCGATTATGCAGGGCGGAGCGATATAAGCGGAGGGGAACACCTT
>JAFZYC010000068.1 GCA_017616435.1 Clostridia bacterium | reverse complement strand
GGTCGAGCGAGTAGCGCATGGCAAGCAGCGCGTCGTTGGCGTCGACTACGCCGTTAAGGTCGCAGTCGCCCCGGAGGAAGGACTCCCTTTCCACCTCGATCACGGCGGTGTTGCCGGCGTAATCGCCGAGCTTTACCCAGACCTTATCGCGGGAACCGACGTTCACGTTAAGGCTTGTGACTGCCCCGCGGGAGGACTCCTCAACCGCTCTCTCGTATATGACCGCGGTGCAGGCGGCGTCGGAATAAACGCTGACGAACGCCGTATAGTGGTTATCGCGCACGGAGAGCGAGAGCGTGTTTTCCGCAAAGGAGCGGGAGATATCTTCTGGGAGCTGACCAAATTCATTTTGGGCGATGCGGCGGAGTTCGACGAGGAAGCCCATTCATTCGTCCTGAGCCGCGCCATCCCCGGCTGCAAGCAGGGTAAATATGAATTGCTTTCCTGCCTGACCGACGGCATCCCCTATCGTTTATCGCATCCTCTCGGTCAGTATGTTCTGCATATACTGCTCTATTCTTGCGTTACCTTTGTATTTCCATCTTCCTTTTCGCACGACGTCGGTGATTCTATACGCGTCCTCCGGCGTGAACCCCACCTGCAACATACGGGAATAAACGTCATCACGGCAGGTAATGATCTCATTGAGTGTCGCAACGCCGTCACGGATCAGCTCTTTTCCGTTATCCTGCCAGGTGCCTTCGGCAAGTGCGAGACCGCAGATTCAGATCAGATCACCGAAACAGGACGGAGTTATGACCGATGAAACAGCGGAGAGCGAATCTTCGCAGGCGGGGAGTACGCGATTGATTTCCGTCTTAATAAACGGCAGTATCTTTTTCATGCCTTCATCCCCGCAAAGCGGAATCTCGCACATATCGATACCTGTCCGGAGACGAAACCGTTTTGCAGTTTCGGCGTCTCCGTTCGACTCCAGAATAATCCTGGTCCGACTTTCCTTGTCGAAATCGCAAATATGTGTTCGCAGATCAAAAGACGGTCTGTTCACTGCACCAAACTTGTCTTCTAACCTATTACAGATCTCTTTTATGCAGCTGCCGTCGATCGCGGCTTCCGCTAATGGCCATATACGGTCACGAGCAAAAGGAAAATCAAGCTGCAAATCGAAGCCGCTTCTGTTGAGGTTGGTCCCGCAAACCGGGCATATTCTTTCCGAAAGATCCAGAGCGCATTTCACGCTTCCGTCAGTGATAAACTCGACTCTCTTACAATGCGGACACAGATAATGAACGGAGAGCGGATCCGCTTTGGTCAAGCCAAGGAGGTACGCAATAAGCGATGATTCAATGACTCCTTGGATACTGAAACAACAGCCGTTTTCGCGGCTTATATCCGCGATCACGGTCAGGCCTTCAAAGAGGAGCATCCAGTTTTCATCTTGAAGAACCGTCCACTCAACAGCAATACGATCGAAGACCTGCTTCGGAATGCTGTCTCCGTAAAGCTTGCTGCAGCGTTTCTGGACCGCCAGGTGAAATCGTGCTTCAAAAGAGTCTTCCATTTTTGCTTTTTCCCCCTTTGGTTTTGCACACATAATAGCAGAAAACATGGTGCGATTTCGGGTCATAAGAAAAACCCCAAGCGTTGTGCTCCGGGCAGGAGATACGTACTTTTTATTCAATATTGTTTTGCGGTGTGTTTTCCGATCATCCTAGCTGACGCATGATTATCCATTTCAGAAGATCGTCAAATCCGCATTCTCCGGCTGCGACCTTAATAATGACATCTTACAGCTCCTCCTGCGTGTATTCGAGCTCTATCCCGTTGAGCGCAAGGAATACGAGCATTGCGTGCGCCTATGCGTTTGTTTCCATCGACAAACGGATGGTTTTTTATGAGCCCGTATCCTAAGCGGGCGGCCTTCTGCTGAATAGATGGGAACGGCTCGACATTGCCGAAGGACTGGAACGGAGCGTTCAGCGCGGATTCAAGCAGGCCCTCGTCGCGAAGGCCGGTATCGCCGCCTGTTTCGGCAATGAGCGCGTCATGCAGCGCGATGATCTGTTCCTTTGACAGTACGATCATTCGGCCAGCACCTCATACGCCTTGCGGTTCTTGGCGATAAGGCGCTTGGATACCGCGAGGACGTCCTCATCTGAAGCCAACTGCTCCGCTTCCGCTCTGCCGAATTCGATCAAGAGATACCTCGGCGTATTGTTTTTGAGTATCACGACCGCGCCAGATTCATCCGCCATGCGCGCCACGCGGGAAAAGTTCTGATTTGCCTCGGTGATTGATACGAGATTCTTCGTGTTGACGTTCACAGTAAGTGACCTCCTTTCATCTCTCTGATATTATTATATCACGATATTAGGAGAGATACAACCTATTATTTTCGGTTTATTGTTTACTTAGAACAGCGATATACTTTGTGTTGAAAGCTTCAAAATACTTTTTGAGTTTGGGGCAGCAGGATGCCTCGTCCAATATGTTCGCGGCAAGGTCTTCCCAGTACACGTTTACTATCCGGCTGCAGCCCAATCGGTCGATGTATGCTCTGCCCCCCGCGATACCCTTCGAGTCGTTTGCTCTCGGAGTCAGGAATACCGTTTGATCGTTCCCGGAGGCATAGAGTATGTTCCTGTTGATCTGGTAGTTCCCGTAAAAATCCACCATATCGTGCTTCAGTACCGGATGGTTCCTGACACGGGAAGAGTAGATTTCGTGCCATTTCCTCTCATACTTCCCGGGGTCGGATTTTTCCTGCTTGACGCCGCCGAATTCGGATTCCGTGTATTTGACTTCAAATGAAATATGAGAGCCGTTATCGAGCTTTATGAAGAAATCGAAATTCGTCTTTTCGGCCCTGTCCGGCTCGTATTCGAATGCGGCTGCCTCGATAGATGCCTCATCCGGGATAACTACTCCGCTCTTTCTCAGCGCAGACAGCAAAATCCGCTCGCGGTCTTCTTCCTCAAAGAATGCTTTGAAGAAGTTTATGCACATCATCTGGGAGGAGTTCATGTGCCGTGCTCCCAGATGATACTTGATCGGAACGGAAAAAGTAGCCCCGCTGATGTCGGTCAAAGTGCCTTTGACGATGCAATGCTCCGGAATAATACCGTCTATGGAGTTTTCACGAAGATCCCGGTAAATATGCTTGTATTCGACGCCGTTCCATGTCCCCCGCGGAACGCAGTCCGGTATCGAATTGCCCATTATAGCCTGGATCCTCTTTGCAAAAGACAGTTCGGACATAGTCTTCTCTCCGCGTTTGTTAACGTTTTTTCCTGCTTGAAAACCTGTCGCTCGATTTGAAATTATAGATCGGGCGGATCTGCTTTTCGATTTTGACGGTATCGCCGATGGCGTCTATTATCGTCTGCGGATCCTTATACGCCATGGGGCATTCGTCGAGGGTGTCGGCGCTGACGGAAGTGGTGAAGATGCCATCCATGCTCTTTTTGAAATCGGAGAGGGTGAAGCTGTTCTCCGCCTGCGTGCGGCTGAAGAGGCGGCCCGCGCCGTGGGGTGCGCTCTGGTTCCAATCGTCGTTGCCCTTTCCGGTGCAGATGAGTGCCCCGTCGCGCATGTTGAGCGGGATCAGCAGGCACTCGCCCTCACGCGCAGAGACCGCGCCTTTTCGCAGGATCATGTGCTCCATGTCAATATAGTTGCGGATGGTCGTGAAGAAATCCGCCTCGTGCAGCTTCAGCGCGTCAAGTATGCACTCCTTGATGATTTGGCGGTTGAGCGCGGCGAAGCGCTGCATGAGCGCCATGTCGTGCAGGTAGCTGTCCCTGTCCTCCCCAGTGAGATAGGCGAGCTCGAAGGGGATCTCGGTCTGCTTCCTGCCGCCGATATTCGCGTACGCCTTGTTCTGATAGTGCTCCGCCACCTGCAGGCCCAAATTGCGGCTGCCCGTGTGGATGACAAGATAGAGGTTTTCCTCGTCGTCGCGGTCGATCTCGATGAAATGGTTGCCGCCGCCCAGCGTGCCGAGGCTTTCCTTCGCCCTGCGCGTATCGACCTTTTTGAAGCAGAGAAGCTCCTCTATGTCGATGCGCCCGTGGCTCCGGTGGGGGCGTTCGCGCACGTCGCGCCCATGGGGGATGTTCTTCGTGATGAACGAATCGAGCTCGGGGAGGTTTATGCGCTTTTCCTCAAGCCTCACAACGTCCATGCCGCAGCCAATATCTACGCCGACAAGGTTCGGTACAACGTATTCGCCCACGGTCATGGTAGTTCCGATGGTGCAGCCCTTGCCCGTGTGAACGTCCGGCATTATGCGGATCTTAGAGTCCGCGGCAAAAGGCTGATCGCAAAGCGCCTTAATCTGCCCCTCCGCCGAGGGCTCGAGGATGTCGGTGTAAACTTTTGCGGTGGCGTAGGCACCGGTTAGTTCGAGCATTTTTTCTCCTTATCTTTGCATAAATGCCCATAAACCCAAAGCGCTCGATCAATATCTCTGCACTTTTTGTACATATCTCCAAAGTGATGTTCTAACAATGCTATGTATTGTTCATACCGTTCTGTAAGCTTCTCGATAAAGCCACCATCTATTCTCCCTTCTGTTCCACGTTGAGGTAGCTCATGATAACCAATTAAAGGATCAGGTGTCATGTTAAAAAGAGCCATCATTGCATACTGATCATAAATCGGTTTATTTCCTTTTGTTATGAAGAACAAAAGTGTTATTGCATAAACTGCTCCGATACCAGTGGGAGCGTCTCTTAATATCAACTCAAGTGCTTCATCCAGTTTTCCACTTAAGGCTTTGGTATCTCACTCGAAGCCAAGATTGCCAGGACGAAGGAGAGCTATTACGATGCACTGGAGGCCTCGCAATACGGCTGGCACGAAGGCAAGGATGACCCCACGGCGTTTATTAAGTACCTGCTGGGAACCATTATTGCTGCGTACCGTGATTTCGAGGAACGAATGGAACTTGTCGCCACCTCTCCGTTGGACACCGTGCGGAACGCTGTGAAAACCAAGATTGGCAAG
>JAFZYC010000067.1 GCA_017616435.1 Clostridia bacterium | reverse complement strand
GCTATGACGAGAGTGCCGTCCTCGATAAGGGCGATCGTGCCATGCTTGAGCTCGCCCGCGGCGTATGCCTCCGAATGTATGTAACTTATCTCCTTGAGCTTGAGCGCGGCCTCCATGGCGAGGGCGGAATCGATACCGCGGCCGATGAAGAACACGTGCTTTGCCGAGAACTCGCGGCTTGCGAAATACTGTATCGCCTCGCGCTCGTCGATGAGCTTCTGCATCCGCTGGGGGATGGCGGCGAGCTCGGAAAGCAGCTCCACCGTGCGTTCGTCGCTCACCGTCCCGCGGATCTGCCCGAGGCGGAGCGCAGCGAGCAGGAACACCGTTGCCTGAGTGAGGTAACTCTTCGTCGCTGCGACGGCGATCTCCGGCCCGGCGTAGGTGAAGAGCACGTCGTCCGCCTCACGCGCGATGGTCGAGCCTATGACGTTGCAGACCGCGATCGTGCGCACGCCGGCCTTCTTGGCCATCCTGAGCGCGGCGATGGTGTCCGCCGTCTCGCCGGACTGGGAGACGAGTATCAATACCTCGCCCTCCTCGAAAGTGTAGCCGGAATAGCGGAACTCGGACGCGATATCCGCCTCTACGGGGATCTTCGCGAGCTCGGAGAAGTATTTTTTGCCTAGCAGCCCCGCGTGGTATGCGGTGCCGCAGCCGAGTATGCGTATGCGCTTCAACGCGGAGGCGTCCTCCTCCGTCCAGGGGAAGCAGTCGGCCTTGAGCTTCCCGACGCGGAAATTGACGTACTGCTCCGCAGTCTTGCGGAAGGCGACCGGCTCCTCGCAGATCTCCTTCATCATGAAGTGCTCGTAGCTGCCCTTCTTCGCGGCGTCGAGATCCCAATCGATATGGGTCGAGCCCTTGTCGATGGGTGTACCGTATTCGTCGAAGAACGCGATCCCCTCGGGGGAGAGGACGGCGATCTGCTTGTCGCCCATGAACGTGACGTCCCTTGTATAGGAGAGCAAGGCGGGTATGTCGGAGGCGATATGCGCGCCTTCCCTGCCGAAGCCCACCACCATGGGACTGTCTTTGCAGACGCAGTAGATCCTGTGCGGATCGTCGCGGAAGAGTATCGCGAGCGCGAACGAGCCCTCGATGTACTTCATGGCCTCGACGATCGCGGGTATAGGCTCGCCTTTGTAGACGTCGCCCAACAGCTGCGCCACGACCTCCGTATCAGTATCGGATACGAACACGCAGCCCTTTTCCTGAAGCATGGTCTTTATGCGGACGTAGTTTTCGATAATGCCGTTATGGACGAGCACGAGCTGCTTTTTCGCGTCCCCGTGGGGGTGCGAGTTTATGTAGGAGGGCTCGCCGTGAGTGGCCCATCTCGTGTGTCCGATGCCGCAATTGCCTGCGACGGGCTCCCTGTCGAGTATGGCCTTTAGGTTCGCGAGCTGGCCCTTCTCCTTTTTCATTACGATATTTTCACCGTCCCAAACGGCGATGCCCGCGGAATCGTATCCGCGGTACGCAAGCGTATCGAGCCCTTCCAGCAGTATGGGGGTCGCGTTATTGACCCCGGTGTATCCGACGATTCCGCACATAGCCGACGCTCCTTGTTTGAAACATTATGAAAATTATATAAGAGACTATGCCGCATGTCAAGCCGAAAATGCCGAGGGCGAATACGGGAGAGGGCGGAGCGGCCTTCCCTAAAAGCGGCAAAAAAGCTTGCATTCAATGAGGTTTTGTGGTAAAATAGTATCAAACGGAGGTTTATCATGGCAAGAGCGATAATAAACGACCAATGCATCAATTACGAGATCGCGGGCGTGAGCGATTTCAAGCTCCGCACTCCCGCGCTTCTTCTGCATGGCAACGGCGAAAGCATGAAGGTCTTTTCCGCCTTCGTGCCTCAGCTTTCGGGCTCCCGCGGGTTCGTGCTGATGGACAGCCGCTGGCAGGGCGCTTCGATCCCCGCGTTCGAGGGGATGGTGCCGGAGATCAGCTATCAGCTCATGGCGGACGACGCGATAAAGCTCATGGAAAACGAGCTCGGCATAGCGGAATACGATATCATCGGCTTCTCCGACGGGGCGATAACCGCTATCTACATGGCGCTCAGCTCCATACGCGTGCGCAAGCTCATACTGATAGGCGTGAACTCCGATCCCTCGGGATTGAAGCCAAAGGCCGTCCGCATGATAAAGCACGATCTCAAAGCGGCGGAGCGCGCGCATGACAGGGTACATGCGGTTTTGAGCCGCATGATGCTCACCGAGCCCCGCCTCACGAACGGCGATCTTGCCTCCGTTATCTGCGAAACGACGGTCGTATACGGACAGAAGGACGAAATGATAAAGCGCGAGCACAGCTCCGCGATCGCGGACGCAATACCCCGCGGCAGCTTCGTAGTGATGCCAGGCGCCGGGCACGATATCCCCCGCACCCACCCCATAGAGCTCGCGGAGCTCGTAAGGTCGCTGCTGTGATAACCGAATAATGATTTGACCGCCTCCGCGCGCTGAAGCCGCGGAGGCTTTTTGCGTTCCGAACGTCAAAAAACCGGGCGGTATTTTCACATTTATGCTTTTATTGCTCCGCAGGATATGTTATAATATAGAGTAACTGTGAAAGGATCGGGAAATGAAGCGCCGTCACTACCGCATACACTATAACGACCGCACCCAGCCCATGCGCCGCGTAAAGCACAAGCACGTTGCATGGGGCAGCGTGCTGCTCGCGGTGCTCGCGGTACTGATACTCGCTGCGGGCGTATTTGCCGTGATAAAGTGGTTCGGCCTCGGCGGGGGAGAGGATACCTTCCTAAGGGCCATACACGGCGCATCCCGATAATAAGCTTCGGAAAGGACGGCCGTCTAAAAAGGGCCGACGTATCTCAAATGAAGAACGGTGTTCGTATTCTCGCGATAGTTTTGGCTGCGCTCTTCATCCTGTCGATAGTGGCGGGAATGATCGCCATCGCGGTAAGGTAAAGCGCGGTCGACCTGAATATTAAAAAGGGGGCAAATGAAATGGAACAGTTCGATTATCCTTCCAAGACCGGTCTCTGCACGATAGCCGCCTATAAATGGCTGCCGGAGGGCGAGCCCAAGGCCGTCATACAGATCGTCCACGGCATGGCGGAGCACGCGACCCGCTATGACGATCTAGCCCGGTTCCTCAATTCGCAGGGTTACGCCGTGTATGCGGAGGATCATCCCGGCCACGGCGCCTCCATAAACGGCGAGGGAGTCAGGGGCTGGTTCGCCCCGCAGGACGGCTGGAGCCTCGTCGTGGAGGACATAATGGCCCTGCACAACATGATAAAGGCCGCCCATCCCGGCAAGAAACTCGTGCTCTACGGGCATTCCATGGGCTCCTTCCTTGCGCGCACCTGTGCCTCCCGCTATCCCGGTGAGTTCGACGCGTTCGTGTTCTCCGGCACCGCGGGCAAGAACCCCGTGCTGCCAATCGCAAAGGCAATGGCCTCCGCCAACGCAAGGCGCTCCGGCGGCAAAAAGCCCGACGATCAGCTCAATTCCATCGGCTTCGGCGCTTACAACAAGCGCATAGAAAATCCGCGCACGCCCTTTGACTGGCTCAGCCGCGACGAAGCCGTCGTAGACAAGTACATAAAGGACGACCTCTGCGGCTTCACGTTCACGTCCGCGGCCTTCCGCGATATGTTCGAAGGCTTGGGAGAGGTCTCCGGCAAGAAGTGGGCGGAAAAGGTCGCAAATGTTCCGATACTCATGCTCGCGGGCTCGGAGGATCCCGTAGGCGCATACGGCAAGGGCGTCGTCGAGGTCTGCGAGAACCTCAAAAAGACCGGCCACACCCACGTCGTGCTGCAGCTCTACAACGGCGGCAGGCACGAGATGCACAACGAGACGAACCGTCTAGAGGTATATCAGGGCATAGCCTCGTTCCTCAAGGCCGTCTGAAATAGCAAATAATCCCCCAAGGAGGAAAATATGAAGCTTACAAAGAAACTCATTGCGTTCGCGATGGCCGCGTTCATGGTCCTCGCGCTCGTCCCGGCTTTTGCCGCCGGCGGGAACGCACGTCCCCTCACCGAGAGCGAGCGCGCGGCAAAGCTCGAAAAGCTCATGGTATTCTCGGGCAAGACCACCGACATCATCAACGCCTATGACGGCACTATCGCGTCGAGAGGTGAGAACGATGAGTTCGCCCTCGCGAGGATAATCGTCAAATACAAGGGCGAGCTTACCGATGAGAACGCCGTCGCCCACGCGGAAGGCTATAATGACTGGCACGTGTTCCAGTACGCTTCCCCCGCGGAGGCCGAAGCCGCATGCGAGGCTTTCAAAAAGATGAAGGGCGTTCAGTGGGCGGAGCCGGACGAGATAATGACCGTCTGCGCCACCCCGGGGTCCAGCTCCTTCAATTCATGGGGCTACGGTCCGACCCACGTCAACGCATATGAGTACAACCAGTGGCTCTACGCTCAGTACGGCAACAGCGTCGCCGCAATGCCCACGATAATCGTCGCGGTAGTCGATACCGGCGCCGATCAGGATCATCCCTATCTCGTGGACAGGCTCATCCCCGGCTATAACTTCATCAACAACACCAATAACCCCGAGGACGGCCACAGCCACGGCACCCATGTCTCCGGCACGGTCGTCGACGGCACATTCGCCAACGTCAAGATAATGCCCGTCAAGGTATTGAGCGACGCTGGCTCCGGCACTACTCTCCAGGTCTGCAACGGCATGGAGTTCGGCTACCTCAACGGCGCGGACGTCGAAAACCTCTCCCTGGGCGGCGGCTGCGATCACGCGGAAGGACATTTCATGATGGCGGAGGTCATCGACGAGGCGTATGACAACGGCTGCACGGTCTGCGTCGCCGCGGGCAACGAGAACGACAACGCCGAGAACCACTGCCCCGCGAACGTAAGGCGCGCCTGCACCGTCGCTTCCATAGGCACGAGCCATTCGCGCTCCTACTTCTCCAACTACGGCGAGTGCGTCGATATCGCGGCCCCCGGCGAGAACATCTACAGCTCGATCCCCGGCGGCAGCTACGGCTATAAGGACGGCACCTCCATGGCGACCCGCACGTCTCCGCCATCGCGGCGCAGATCAAGACCGCCAATCCCGATATGAACGCGGATGAGGTCGTCAGCGCGATCAAGGGCGCAGCTGCCAGCATCAGCGCGACCAATATCGGCGCGGGCATGCTCCATGTCGCGGCAAACATGTATGACCTCGATCCCGCGGCCAACGCGGAGGGCTATTTCAACCACTTCGTCTCCACCGGCAGTTACGCCTGGACGGTCGACGGCGATTCCGTCGTCAGCGGCAACGCGGGCGTCAACAACTCGACCTCCACCCTCATCACCCGCGTCAGCGTGGGCTATGAGGAGACCCTCACCTTCGATTACAAGGTCAGCAGCGAAGAAGGCGCGGATTATCTGCGCGTCAAGGTGAACGGCACTACCGTATTCGAGACCTCCGGCGAGCACGACTGGGATACCGCCTCTGTCACCATCCCCGGTTACGGCAGCGCGGAGATCACCTTCGAGTATAAGAAGAACGCCTCCGGTGCCGCGGGCTCCGACAAGGCATGGATCCGCAACGTAAAGGTGGACGGCTCGCTGAGCTCCGCCGCCAACATCACCGGCGGCACGGAGATATTCTCCTCCTCCGGCGAATACCCCTGGGTAGCCGACAGGGCTGAGCACGCGGCGAAGAGCGGCAACGCGGGCGTCGATAACTCGACCTCCTCGATGACCGTTTCGCTGGAGCTCAAAAAGGCGATGATCGTCAAGTTCAAGTATAAGGTCAGCGCGGCCTCGGGCGACAGGTTCACGTTCCTCGATAACGACCGCATCGCGCTCAACTCCGGCGCGACCGAAGGTTACGTCGAATATGAGTACAGCGTTCCCTCGACCGGCATGCATACCTTCACTTTCACGTTCACAAAGAACGCCTCCGGTTCCTCGGGCGACGACTGCGCGTACGTAAAGTGCTTCTATTACATCCACAGCTTCGAATCCGCGATCAACGGCTCGGATAACTTCCTCCCGTTCATCAACGACGGCGAATATCCCTGGGTCGCCGCGGGCGACGCCGCCTCTTCCTCCAACTGGGGCGAGGCCAACAGCCAGAGCGACCTCCTGCTGGAACTCCCCATGAACGCGGGCGAGACCCTGACGTTCAAGTACAGGGCAAGCTCCGAGTCGAACTACGACTTCCTCCGCTTCTATGTGGACGGCACGCAGATGTTCCAGCAGTCCGGCAACAACACGAACTGGACGACCTACACCTTCACCGCGACTTCGACAAAGACCTATGTGTTCAAGTGGTCCTATCAGAAGGATTATTCCGCTGACACCAACGACGACTGCGGCTACGTAAAGGAAGTAGTCTACTCCGGCGTGTATGTCGTCGCGAACGGCGACGCGGATGACGACGGCGACGTCGATTCCGCAGACGCGCTGCTCATACTCCGCTACGCGATGGGCCTCGTCGACGAATCGCAGATCGATCTCACGAAGTCCGACGTCGACGGCAACGGCATAGTCGATTCCGCAGACGCCCTCATCGTTCTCCGCAGGACAATGGGCGTATCGGACAGGTAAGCAGTAACAAACGGCGAAAGGCCCCGGAACGAAAGTTCCGGGGCCTTTCGTTTTAGGCCGCTGCATTTCGATCAATGCATTATGCAGACGAGAAATAACAAAAAAAACAAAACCGTAAAAAAACAGACGGTCGTTTCTGTTGACATTAAAATAATGGAATGATATGCTGTTTACACATCAAGCGCTTGTTGAATCATTATGAGGAGAATACTATGAGAATCAAAAGAAGACCAGTAAGTATCTTCCTATCCTTAATGCTGGCCGCTGTTATTACAGTTACTGCATTCGCGTTTGGTGGGAGCGAAACCCATTATAAAAATCTCCCCGGGATAGGAGTTAAGATGAAATGCCAGTCCACTGCAACCACATATAGCGCTTATGGCATACTCGATCTAATATATCTTCCCGACCCATCCGCTCATCTTCCGGAGAACGACTATTCTACCAAAGTATGGGTCTACGTTACTGATATATACGGAGGATATTATTCTTCAGAACCGGCTGCTGTTGTTGGAATGCATAATGCAACGTTAGAGCAATCGCGAGAGGAACTGGATTGGGCGCTGATCAAGTACTTTGTCAACAATGGAAGCACCGTGCCTGATTATCATAAGTCTTTCCAATAATGAACGTGTAATAACCAATGCCCGGGGTTTTGATCCATGAACTGCTCAATGCTAAATCGATATTTCGCACTGCTGATCGCACTGCTGACGCTGCTTGCGTGCTCTTCCTGCGTCCCCGAAAGCGGGGGCGCGGGAGCCGTTCCGACGCAGGCTGCGGATCGACCTCTTTCCTATGCGGAAGTGTTTGACCCTTCGACCGATTTCGATGACCGTTTCGGCCGCGGGTTTGCCAATATCGCAGAGACCGAAGACGCGTATTACTTCGCTCTGAGCGGCCGTCTGTATATTTATTTTTACGATAAGCATACCGGCGAATACGGAGTCCTCTGCGGCAGACCCGACTGCACCCATGACGCCGACCCGGGTAAAGCTAACACGGAATGCGGCGGTTATAAGGGCTGCTGGGGCGGGACGACCATGAACAAAAAGGGGGACAGGCTGTATTATCTGGGCGAGACCGATCGGACTTCTTCCAATATAGGATGCGCTCTGTATTCCATGGCGCTCGACGGGAGCGACCACAGAAAGCATTTCCCGCTGAACTGCGACGATCGCTTTGCTCCTCAAAGATTTGAGATCCACAGAGGGAAGGCATACGGGACAAATTATTACTGTTCGATAGAACAGGCGGAGCCGAAGAGCTTTTATAATGTCGTGTGTTGGGATCTCGGATCGGGCGATCTTCGCGTGATCTACGATCGCGTCATGGGTGGCGAAAATATCGTATCTCCGTGGCCCTGCGTGTCCTATTTCGGGAAACACGTCTATATCCTCGATTCTTATCCGACGAGCGGCGCAGAGGCAGGCTCGAACAGCATCGTCGAGATATTCAGATGGGATACGGAGGCGGAGACGCTCGAGCAGGTCTTCTCAAGCGGAGATAACGGCCTTCCCGGCGTCGACTATACCATGTGGGTAGAGGCGGAGAACAGGTTGATCCTCGCGCCGATGAGCAGAGGCGGGTCAGATGAGCACCCGATCTACGCGCTCGAAAACGGCGGATTGAAGAAGATACTTTCATTGACCGAAAAGATGTCGGTCAGGCTCGTCGGTGGGCTTTGCGTCGGCTTCGATTTCAGAAAAGATCATGAAAAGCAAGTCAGTATATGGGATCTTGACGGCAGATCGGTTTGGAGCGGGACATGGGATCTCGATATCATCGCCGGAGCCGATCCCGACTGTTACAGCATTTCGGCGATATTCGGCGACAGGAACGACCTCTATTTCGTGTATGAGGTCAGAGGAAACGAGACCGTCTCGGCAAAAACATGCGTCGTCAAATATGACCTGAGGAACGCGGGACCGACGGCAAAGGTGCTCTGCATAGTCGAAGATCCGTCTGCACAGGGGTAATGGAATAAACGCGAAAGGCCCCGGAACGAAAGTTCCGGGGCCTTAAATATTCCCGTGATATTACCAGATATCCTCGCGGAGCATGGGCATGCTCATGCAGCGGGGACCGCCGCGGCCTCGCGAGAGCTCACCGCCGGGGATGGGGTTCACGTGCACGCCGGCCTTATCGAGGAGCTCGTTCGTCACGTGGTTGCGGTCGTATGTGATTATGTTGCCCGGGGAGATCGCAAGGGAGTTGGAGCCCATGTTCCAGTGCTCGCGCTTGTAGGCGATGCCGTCGCCGCCGCCCATCTCGATAAAGCTGACGTGATCGAGCTTGAGCGCGCGCTCCAGTATCTTATCGACGCCGTCGGTCGTCCTCGTGACGGAGATCCCGCCGTTTCCTGCGGGCGTGAGCTCGTAAACGTCGAACCACTTGTGCACCATGCAGGGGTGGGCGAGGAACTTATCGTAGTCCACGTGGGTCATCAGCACGTCAAGGTGCATGTATGTGCGGCTCTGCGGGTTCTTGAAGAGGAGCACCTTCTCATAGCCCCTTGTGAAGAGCGTCTTTGCGAGCTTCTCTATCGCGGCCTCGGTAGTCCTCTCGCCGCAGCCTATCGCGACGCATTTATCGGAGAGCGAGAGCACGTCTCCGCCCTCTATCGGGCAGCCGCAGTTGTAATCGTAGAGCAGATCGACGGAACCCTTTCCGAACTTTTCCGCGTATCTGTGCAGATAGCGGATGAACAGCGTCTCGCGCATGCGGGCGGGCATGCTCATAGCGGAGATCGCGAGCCCCGTGCCGAGGGAGAAGCTTATGTCCCTCGTGAAATAGATGTTGGGCAGGGGATCGGTGAGGAAGGGATAATCGTCGGCGATGAGCGCCTGAATGGGCTTGGGCTCGATATCCTTTATATCCTCACGGGTTATGCCCTTTGCGACCGCGTCGAAAAGCTTATCCGACGGAACGGAGAGCAGATATTCGCGCACGGCGGGCTGCAGGGAATCGCCCTTTACGCCTATCGTGACGAAATCGTCTATGAACGCGCGGCGGACGGCGTCGTCCTCTACGACCTTCGCAAACTCCTTCTCGATATAGACGACGTCCACGCCGTGACTGCGGAGTATCCCGGCGAAAACGTCGTGCTCGCGGCCCGCCATCTCAACGTCGGGGGTATCCTCCGCAAGCATTCGCTCGAGGAAATCGGGCATAAGGCTCGCAAGCTCCACGCCGGGGCGGTGAAGCATAACGCGCTTTAGGGGACCTATCTCGGATTTAACATTTATGTGACCCATGAAATGACCTCCGGAACTGTATTCAACCATATAATTATAAGCCAAACGCCGCCGCGCGTCAAGCCCGCGGAGGAGGATGGGGAACAGGTAAAAGGGAACAGGCAACAGGTATAGCTTTTCTTTGGGGGGAAATGTTTTTTCTTTTGCGAATGTCTCGAATTACGGGCTTTGCCGTCTCTCTGCAATAAAAACACTTGACAAAGATAGAACAAATGTGCTATAATATTATTATAGACAATAGAAGATCTATAGACGATAGTCTACAGACTATGTCTACAGAGTCTAGACATATAGAGTCTAGACATTATGTCTATGGGGTCTAGACACATAGAGTCTAGACATTATGTCTAATGGGTCTAGACACATAGAGTCTAGACATTATGTCTATGGGGTCTAGACAAAAAACATAAAGATAATGTCTTAAGACAACAGTCTGTAAACACAGAGTCTATACAGAGCGTCTGAGGATATTATCATCGCGCGTATATTCGCCGGGAGGACTTTATACTATTGACCTTTTCTTCCCGAAAGAATATAATAGTCACAAATGTATGGCATAGATCCGGAGGAACTTTCAGCTTGATTTTCGGGAAACACATCAACCGCTACTATCTTAGGTATGCGCCTCTTCTGCTGCTCGGCGCGCTCGCGCTGATAATGGTGGATTATTTCCAGCTCATAATACCCAATCTGTACGGAATGCTCATCGACGGCATCAATAACGGTTCCGTGCTCTATAAGGGCGCGTCGGTGCCTTTTGATATGGATTTCCTGCTCGATAAGATCTGCCTGCCGATAGTCGGGATCGTCGTCGTTATGGTCATCGGCCGCTTCCTGTGGCGCGTGTGCTTCTTCGGCTCCGCGATAAGGGTCGAGACCAACATCAGGATAGAGATGTTCGATCACTGCAAGGAGCTCTCCCGCGATTATTACCAGATCAACAAGGTCGGCAACCTGATGAGCCTCTTCACGAACGACCTCGATACCATACAGGAGTGCTTCGGCGACGGTATGCTCATGTTCTTCGACGCGCTCTTTCTCGGTATACTCGGCTTTTACAACATGTGGCGGATGGACGTCGTGCTGACGCTCCTAACGCTCATACCGCTCGGGCTCATACTCATGATCGGCGTGTTCATGGGCAGGGCCATGATGAAAAAGTGGGAGGTCAGGCAGCAGGCGTTTTCGAACCTCTCCGATTTCGCGCAGGAGAGCTTTTCCGGCTACGCGGTAGTAAAGGCCTTCGTAAAGGAGCTCAAGCAGCTGCTCTCGTTCCGCAAGCTCAACCTCGAGAATGAGGATACAAACGTCAACTACACAAAGATATCGACCCTCATGCACGTGCTTATCGTGATGCTGGTCGAAACGGTGATATGCGTCATACTCGGCTACGGCGGCTACCTCGTCTACAAGGGCGAGTTCAGCGCAGGCCGTCTCGTGGAATACATCGGCTATTTCTCCTCCGTCGTATGGCCCGTCATGGCGGTATCGATGCTCATCGAAAAGACCGCCCGCGGCAAGGCCTCCATGAAGCGCGTATCGGAGCTCCTTGAGGCGAAGGTCACCGTTAAGGACAAGGAGGGCGCGGAGGACATCGGAGCCATCCGCGGCGATATCGAGTTCAGGGGCTTGACGTTCCGCTATCCCGACGGCGAGTTCGACGCTCTTTCGGATGTATCGTTCAAGATCAACGCGGGGGAGAGCGTCGGCATAGTCGGCAAGACCGGCTCAGGCAAGACCACGATAGTCGATCTCATACTCCGCACGTACAATGTGCCCGACGGCACGCTCTTCATCGACGGGAAGGACGTGAACACCGTCACGATAAGGTCCGTGAGGGAGGGATGCGCGTACGTGCCGCAGGATAATTTCCTCTTCTCCGACACGATCACCAACAACATCAATTTCGCCTTCGACGAGGCCGACGGCGCCGCGGTCGAAAACGCGGCGCGGCTCGCGGACGTGCACGACAATATAGCGGAGTTCAAGGACAAATACATGACCATACTGGGCGAGCGCGGCGTGACCGTCTCCGGCGGACAGAAGCAGCGCATATCGATCGCCCGCGCGCTCATGAAGGACGCCCCGATACTGATACTCGACGATTCCGTCTCCGCTGTCGATACCGATACGGAAAAGGTCATACTGAAGAACCTCAAGGAGAGCCGCGGGGGCAAGACGACCATACTCATCGCGCACCGCATCTCCACCATAAAGGAGCTTCAGAAGATAGTGTTCGTCGAGGAAGGCCGGGTCATCGCCGTCGGCAGCCATGACGAGCTTCTGATCTCTTGCCCCGAATACGGGCGGATGGTCGAACTGCAGCGTCTCGAAGAAGAGGCGGCAAGGTAAAGGAGGCGATGAGAAATGCGTGAATACTATCCCATACTCCTCGGCGGAGGAATAATCGGTCTCATCTCCATAGTCCTCATCGTCGCCTACGCCTCCATAAAGGACAAGAAGCAGGCGATCGGCTTCGACCGCCACATGAAGGATTCGGAGATAATAAAAAGGCTCCTCGCCTACGCGAAGCCCTATGTATGGCATTTCGTGCTCGTCGGGTTCATCGTGATAGCCGGCATAGCCTATGACATAATCTCCCCGATAATCATAGGCAATATCACAAAGCTCATTAACACGGATTTTGAGCTTTCGAGGCTCTATACCCTCGTCGCGGTATACGCGGGGATACTGATCGTCTCCATGGGCTGCACCTACGCGCAGGCGATAATACTGCAGAGGATAGGTCAGAAGATAATCTCCGGCATGAGGGAGGATCTTTTCACCCATATCGAATCCCTCTCGCATGAGCAGATGAACTCCATCCCCGTCGGCAAGCTCGTCACGAGGGTAACGAACGATACCAACGCGATATCGCTCATGTTCACGTCCCTGCTCGTCAACCTCGTCAAGAACGTGTTCATAATCGTCGGCGTGCTCGCGGCGATGCTCGCGCTCAACGTGGAGCTCACGCTCATGGTGCTCTGCTTCGTACCATTCATAGTGCTCTTCACCGTGATATTCCGCAAGTTCGCCCGCCGCGCCTACCGCAAGGTCAAGGACCGCACGACGGATATCAACACCTATCTTTCGGAGAACCTCTCCGGCATAAAGATAACGCAGATATTCAACAGGGAGGGCGCGAAGCTGCGCGATTTCTCGGGCAAGAGCCGGGATCTGGGCAAGGCCAAGCGCGAGCAGATACTCGTGTTCGGCATATTCCGTCCCCTCGTGTACATGCTGTACATAAGCTCCGTGCTCGCGCTCTTCTACCTCGGCGGCAAGGGGCATCTCGATGGGGCGAGCTTCATGGGCCGCACGATAGAGGCCGCGACGATAGTCAGCTTCTACATGTACATAAACAAGTTCTTCAACCCCATCCAGAACCTGGCCGAGCAGTTCAACTGGCTGCAGTCGGCGTTCGCCTCGGCGGAAAAGGTGTTCACGATAATGGATATCGAGCCCGCCCTTAGTGACGCGGAGGACGCGATAGAGCTGGACGAGGTCAAGGGCGAGATCGAGTTCCGCGACGTGTGGTTCAGCTACATCCCCGATGAATGGGTATTAAAGGGCGTATCCTTCAAGGTAAAACCGGGCGATACCGTCGCCTTCGTAGGTCCGACCGGCTCCGGCAAGACGACCATTCTCTCGCTCATCTGCCGCAATTACGAGTTCCAGAAGGGCGAGATACTGATAGACGGCATCGACATCAGGAAGATCAAGACCGCCTCCTTGAGGCGCCACTTCGGGCAGATGCTGCAGGACGTGTTCCTCTTCTCCGGCACGATAAGGAGCAATATCCTCCTCGATAAGGACGGCGTCTCGGACGAGGAGGTAATGGAGGCCTGCCGCTACGTCAACGCGGATCATTTCATTAACCGCCTTGAAAACGGGCTCGACGAGGTCGTGCGCGAGCGCGGCAACAACTTCTCCGCCGGTCAGAGGCAGCTTTTGAGCTTCGCCCGCACGATAGTCCACAAGCCGGAGGTGATGATACTCGACGAGGCTACCGCCAACATCGATACCGAGACCGAGGTGCTCATTCAGGATTCGCTGGAGAAGATGATGAACATCGGCACCATGCTCATCGTCGCGCACAGGCTCTCGACCATACAGCACGCGGATAACATCATCGTCCTCTCCAAGGGCGAGATCGTGGAGCAGGGCACCCATCAGGAGCTCCTGAACCTCCGCGGCAAGTATTATGCGCTTTATATGCTCCAGTTCGAGAAGGAAAAACAGCGCAGGGGCGACAGCTGAGATCAAATGAAATAAACGCCCCGGAGAACAGCTCCGGGGCGTTTTTTATCTTTCACTTTCTCGTTTTATGTTTAGCGTTCTGCGTTTTCTTCCCCGCAGGCGCTTTTCGCTCCTGCTTTCCCGCCTGCTTGGGCTTTGCCGCGTTCTGCGGCCGTGCCGCCGGTACGAGGCAGTCCCTTCCGCTGCCGATAAGATCCTCCCTGCCGGCCTTGATGAGCGCCTTCCTTGCCGTCTCCCGGTAATAGGGCATGAAATACTGCATGAGCGCCCTCTGCATCGCTTTCTCGGCGGGGTCGCGCGGGACGTACACGGGCTGCATATCGCGTGGATCGAGCCCCGTATGGAACATGCAGGTCGAAAGCGTGCCCGGGGTGGGGTAGAAGTCCTGCACCTGCTCCGGCCGCTGACCGGTACGTTTGAGGTAGAGCGCGAGCTCTATCGCCGAATCGAGGGTGCTCCCGGGGTGGCTCGACATGAAATAGGGCACTATGTACTGCTCCATACCGAGCTGGCGGTTGACCTTCATGTACCTTTGACAGAAGCGGTCATAGAGCCCGCCCGCGGGCTTGCCCATGAGCCTCAAAACATTGTCGGAGATATGCTCCGGCGCGACCTTCAATTGCCCCGAGACATGGTGCGCGACGAGCTCCCGCATGAACGAATCGTCCTTGTCGAACATGAGGTAATCGTACCTTATGCCGCTTCTCACGAAGACCTTTTTAACGCCCTCGACCGCGCGGAGCTTCTTCAAAAGCGCGGTGAAATCGCGGTGATCCACCGTAACGTTCCTGCAGTGCTCGTAGCCTAAACACTGGCGCTTTTTGCATACGCCCTTCGTCAGCTGCTTTTTGCAGGCGGGATGGCGGAAATTGGCCGTAGGCCCGCCGACGTCGTGGATATAGCCCTTGAAGTTCGGCAGCTTCGTGAGTATCTCCGCCTCGCGTATGAGCGACTCATGGCTCCTCGCCTGTATGACCCTGCCCTGATGGAAGGTCAGCGCGCAGAACGAGCACGCGCCGAAGCAGCCGCGCGTCGATACAAGGCTGAACTCGACCTCGTCTATCGCGGGTATATGCTCCTTGTATGAGGGATGGGGCTTTCTCGTGTAGGGCAGCTCGTACACGTCGTCAAGCTCCTGCGTGGTGAGCGGCAGCGCGGGCGGGTTCGCGACGAGCCAGCGGCTCCCGTGCTTCTGCACGAGCCTGCGGCCGGAAATCGCATCCTGCTCCTCGTACTGGCGCATGAACGCGCGGCAGTAGGCCCTTTTATCGGAGGAGACCGCCTCAAAGCTCTCTATCTCGTCGTAGTCGTAAACGCTTTCGAGCGAGCCCGTCATGAAGCAGGTACCAGCGATATAGGTGATGTCGTGAATGTCGAGGCCGGAGGCCAAAGCGTCCGCGATCTCGACGGTCTGCCTTTCGCCCATGCCGTAAGAGAGTATGTCCGCGCCGGAATCGACGAGCACGCTGCGGCGTACCCTGTCGTCCCAGTAGTCGTAGTGGGCGAACCGGCGAAGGCTCGCCTCGATCCCGCCTATCACGATGGGGACGCTTCCGTAAGCCTCCCTTATGCGGTTGCAGTAGACGGTGACAGCCCTGTCGGGGCGCATGCCCGTCCTGCCGCCGGGGGAGTAATTGTCCTCCGAGCGGCGCTTTTTCGAGCTCGTGTAATGGTTCACCATCGAATCCATATTGCCCGCGTTCACCATGAAGGCGAGACGCGGCCTGCCGAAGCGGCGGAATGCCTCCGCGTTCCTCCAATCGGGCTGTGCGATTATGCCCACGGAGTACCCGCGCGAGGCCAACACGCGCCCGATTATGGCTGTGCCGAACGAGGGGTGGTCGATGTACGCGTCCCCCGTCACGATGACGAAGTCCGGCTCGTCCGTCCCGAACATTTCGTATAGCTCCCCGCGGTCCATAGGCAGAGGCTTCCTGTATTCGTTATAGTCGGTCATCGCATGCTTTTGAAAAAATCGGTCAGAAGCTTTGCGCATTCCTCGCGCAGCACCCCTCCTATCACGGGGAAGCTCTGACCGAACGCGCCTCCGCCGATTTCAGCGACGGAGCCCAACGCGCCGGCCCGTTCGTCATACGCGCCGAAAACGACGGCGCCTATGCGAAAGAGGAGGCACGCGCCTGCGCACATGGGGCAGGGCTCCATGGTAACGTACAGCGCGCAGTCGTCAAGGGAGCGGGAATTGAGCTTTACAGCCGCATCGCGCAGGGCGATGAGCTCCGCATGGCAGGAGGGGTCGGAGCTTCGCTCGGCATTGTTGTGCGCGCGCGAAACGATCTCGCCCCCGCGCACCACGACCGCGCCGACGGGGACTTCGCCCTCTTCGGCGGCGAGCCGCGCTTCCACGAGCGCCTCCTCCATGAACTTTTTTTCTATGAGCATATCCCGCGCTCCTTTGCGTTTTTTTTATTATAGCATCGGCGGGGGGATATTACAAACGCCAAAGGCAAAAATCGCTCATTTTCTATTGCAAAAGCGGCGAATAAAAGGTAAAATATATATATCATCCATCGGAAGGAAGGTACAAGTATGAAACGGTCGTTGGCTTGGCTCATGATACTGGCTCTCGCGCTGGGACTGTTTGCGGGCTGCAAGGGCAAAACGCCCACTCCCGAAGATCCCGCGGAACCCACAGAGCCCCCGAAGGAGGAATACTCCCTCGAGCTCGAGGAGGGCTGCAATCAGATCATATTCTATTGGTATAACGACACCGGCAACTATGACAAATGCGATATGTGGATCTGGTTCCCGAACGCCGACGGCCACGGCTACCTCTTCCACGAATGCGATTACGGCGCGAAGGTGGTCCTAAACGTTCCGGAGGATATCACGGAGGTCGGCTTCATCGTAAGGAAGAACTGCTCCGATCCCGGCGGATCGAGCTGGGGCGACGCCGAAAAGGACTATGACGGCGACAGGTTCGCCGCAATCACCGGCCGGGTAACCGAGGTCTACTTGAAGCCCGGCGAAGCTGCGCAGTATCTGAGCGACGACGGAGGCAAAACATTGTATCAGGCAAAGCTCTTCTCAATGGCGGGCATAGTCGCCCTCGACCAGATCAAATACAACATCACCCCCGCGACCCGCATCACCTCCCTCGACCAGATAAAGGTCAGGGAAGGCGACCGCGAGCTTCAGGTCACTTCGCTCTCCAGCCTCAATAACGAGGTCGTGACGGGCATTATCACGCTCGGGGAGGAGCTCGACATCTCAAAGGTCTACACCGTCGAGATAGAGGGCTTCGAGCCGCAGACCGCGGTCCCCACGCAGGTATTCGATTCTCCCGACTTCATTGAAAAATACACCTACGACGGCGAACTCGGCGCGTTCCCGGACGCCGACGGCACAGAGTTCAGGCTCTGGGCGCCTACGGCCGGCGCGGTAAAGGTCAATCTCTATGCGAGCGGCGACAGCGGCGAAGCCTTCAAGGTGTGCGACATGGAGCGCGGCGAAAAGGGCGTGTGGAGCCTCTACGTCGAGGGCGTGGGTCACGGCGATTATTATACCTATACCGTGACCACTGCCGCCGGCACGAGCGAGCTCGTCGATCCCTATGCGAAGGCGGCGGGCGTCAACGGCAACCGCGGCATGATACTTGCGCTCGCGGCGACAAATCCCGAGGGCTGGTCGCGCGATACCTTCTATGACGGCATCGATTCATACAACGAGGCCATAATCTGGGAGGTGCACGTCCGCGACTTCTCCAACAAGATCGAGAGCTCGCAGTACAAGGGCAAGTATCTCGCCTTTACCGAGACCGGACTCAAGAACGCCGCGGGCGAGACGGTCGGCATCGACTACTTGAAGGACCTCGGCATAACGCACGTACATCTGCAGCCGGTCTACGATTACGCGACGGTCGACGAGTCCTCCTCCGAGCCGCAGTTCAACTGGGGCTACGATCCCAAGAACTACAACGTGCCCGAGGGCAGCTATTCGACCGATCCCTATCACGGCGAGGTCAGGATCAACGAGTTCAAGCAGATGATAATGGCTCTGCACGATGCGGGCATTGGCGTGGTAATGGACGTTGTCTATAACCACACCTATTCCGCGGATTCCAACTTCACCGCCGCGGTGCCCTATTACTACTACCGCTACGATCCCTCCGGAAAGCTCTCCAACGGCTCCGGCTGCGGCAACGAGACCGCCTCCGAGCGCGTAATGTTCCGCAAGTTCATCGTGGATTCCGTATCCTACTGGGCGAGCGAGTACCATATCGACGGCTTCCGCTTCGACCTCATGGCGCTCCATGACGTCGAGACCATGCAGGCGGTGGAGCAGGCCGTCCACGCCATCAACCCCAAGGCGCTGATCTACGGCGAGGGCTGGACGGGCGGCACCACGACGCTCATGGCCAACAAGCAGGCGAATCAGGCGAACATCTCCAAGATCACCGCATCGGATGGCGCTATCGGCGCGGTCGCCGTGTTCAACGATACGATTAGGGACGGCTTGAAGGGCAGCGTGTTCAACGCGAAGGATAAGGGCTACATAAACGGAAGCGCCTCGAACAGCACCGCGAACAAGGTCGTGTTCGGCATTATGGGCGGCGTAAAGTCCAATGCCGCCACTTGGAGCGTGGAGGATAACGCCGTCATCAACTACATGGCCTGCCACGATAACAACACCCTCTGGGACAAGCTCGAGATATCGAACCCGGACGCCTCGATCGAGGAGCGCATGCTCATGAACCGCCTCGGCGCTTCGATAGTGATGCTTTCAAAAGGCGTGCCGTTCTTCCTCGCGGGAGAGGAGATGCTTCGCTCGAAGGACGGCGACCACAACAGCTACAAGTCCTCCGACGAGATAAACAACATCGCATGGGACGCGCTGACCCCCGGCAGCAACGAGATGCAGATGCGCGACTTCTACCGCGCTCTCATCGCGATGCGCCGCGCACACCCCTTCTTCACGAAGGCGGACGTCGTATGCGAGATAACGGACGACAGCTGCATCATCGTGCGCTGGTACGATGAGGAAAGGATCACCGCGGTCGCGGTCATCAACCCGAACTCCGCTCCCATGCAGTATAATTTCCAGCAGGAGGCGGGCGTACTGGACTGGGTGATCGAGGGCCGCGTGCTGCTTGAAAACAGTGAGGTCTTCCCCGAGGGCGGAAGGAAGGTCTCGGGCGAGATCGAGGTCGCCCCGGGCACAGTCACTATAATCAAGGTTGGCGGATAACCGGCATACTGAAAGCGGCCCTTCCCGAGATGGGGAGGGCCGCTTTGTCGTGCGTGTCAGTCGCCCGCTGCTTTTCGGAAACGGGAACACTGTCTGCCCGCGCGGGATATGAGCGTCGCTCCGCTTTTGCTCGCGTTCTTTACACGCGGGCGCGAAAAGTGTATAATCATGCAGGACAAAGGGAGCGCTTGCCGCTCCCGGGAACGCAAAAGGGGAATGGATGGAAAGGCTCGTTATCGGCATGCTTGCGCACGTTGACGCAGGCAAAACGACCCTCTCGGAGGCGCTGCTATACAGGACGGGCGCCGTGAGACGGCTCGGAAGGGTGGACCACGGGGACGCCTTTTTGGACGTGCATCACATCGAGAGGGAGCGCGGCATAACGATCTTTTCCAAACAGGCTCAGTTCGAGCTGCCCGGAAAGCGCATAACGCTAATGGATACCCCCGGGCACGTGGATTTCGCGGCGGAGGCGGAGCGGACGCTCCGTGTGCTCGATTACGCCGTGCTCGTCATCAGCGCGCCGGAGGGCGTACAGACCCATACCCTCACGCTGTGGCAGATGCTCAAAAAGCGCCGCGTCCCCGTTTTCATATTTGTAAACAAGACCGATCTGCCCGGCCCCTCGCGGGAGGCGCTGATGGAAAAGCTCCGCGCGCATCTCGACGACGGCTGTGTCGACTTTACCGGGGCAAACAGGGACGAGGATATCGCCTCCACGAGCGAGAGCCTGATGGAAAAATACCTTGCGAACGGGGAGATCTCGGATGACGATATCGCATCCGCGGTGATATCGAGGCAGGTGTTCCCGGTCTGCTTCGGCTCCGCGCTGAAGCTCGACGGCGTCGAAAAGCTCGCGGATTGCCTGACAAGGTTCACCCGCATGCGCGATTACCCGAAGGAGTTCGGCGCTAGGGTGATAAAGATCAGCAGCGCGGAAGGCGCAAGGCTGACCTTCATGAAGATAACCGGCGGGAAGCTCCTGGCAAAGCAGATGCTCACGAACCGCAGCGCCTCCGTCCCGGAGGACGAGGTCTGGAGCGAGAAGGCCGATTCGATAAGGCTCTATTCCGGCGCGAGGTTCACCCCTCTGCAGGAGGCGGAGCCGGGAACGGTAGTCGCCGTTACGGGCCTCACGAAGACTTTCGCGGGGCAGGGCCTCGGCGCGGAAGCTGGGGAGACGGGATCGGAGCTTGAGCCCGTGCTCTCGTACGCGCTCATATTCCCGCAGGGAACGGATCTCTTCGACGCCTACCGCCGTATATACGTGCTCGCGGAGGAGGATCCGGAGCTCGATATCGTCCGCGACGAACAGCAGGGCGAGATCCGTGCCCGCCTCATGGGCGAGGTCCAGTGCGAAGTGCTGCAGAGGCTCATACGCGAGCGCTTCGGCCTCGAGGTCACATTCGGGCCGGGCGCTGTCATGTACAAGGAGACGGTCGCATCCGTCGCAAATGGCATTGGGCATTTCGAGCCGCTGCGCCATTTCGCGCATGTGGAGCTCAGGGTGGAGCCGGCGCCTCCCGGCAGCGGTATCGAGATCGCCACTGAGGTATCGCAGAACGAGCTCGCGGGCAGCTGGCAGAGGCTAATACTCTCGCACATAGCGGAAAAGCGGCACAAGGGCGTGTTGACAGGCTCGCCGCTGACGGACGTCAAGATCACGCTAACGGGCGGAAAGGCACACTTGAAGCACACCGAGGGCGGCGATTTCCGCAGGGCGACGTACCGCGCTGTGAGGAACGCGCTCATGTTCGCCGAAAACGTGCTGCTCGAGCCGTATTACGAGTTCCGACTGGAGCTGCCGGAGGAAAACGTAGGCCGCGCGATGACGGATATCCGGCGCATGGAGGGCGAGTTCTCCGCCCCGGAGAGCATGGGCGGATTTGCCGTGCTGACGGGTACCGCGCCCGTCTCCGAGATGCGCGGCTACGGAAAAACCGTCGCGGCTTTCACCCACGGCAGGGGCATATTGAGGCTTACCCCCGGCGAATACAGGCCGTGCCATAACGCGCGGGAGGTCATAGCCGAAAAGGCATACGATCCCGAGGCGGACCTTAAGAACACTCCCGATTCGGTATTCTGCGCCGCCGGCGCGGGCTTCACCGTAAAGTGGTATGAGGTCGCGTCCTATATGAAGCGGCATTCGGGCCTTCCCGGGCAGAAGATGCCGACAAAGAAGCCCGCCCCGCGCGATGAGGAAGCGGAGCTCATGGCGATATTCGAGCGCACGTACGGAAAGGTGCGGCAGACGAACTTCCTCCCCGCGGTAAAGAAGGAACAGCAGGAGCAGACCGCCCCGCGTGAGAACGGGGATGAATACATACTCGTCGACGGCTACAACGTCATATTCTCGTGGGAGAGCCTTAGGCTCATCGCCATGGAGAGCATAGATTCCGCGCGGGAGGCGCTCATCAGGATGATGATCAACTACTCCTCCTCGCGCAGCGCAAAACTCATACTCGTGTTCGACGCGTACAAGGTCACGGGCGGCACGGAAAGGGTCGATAAGGTCGGCGGCATATACATCGTTTACACAAGGGAGAGCGAGATAGCGGACGTGTTCATAGAGCGCGCCGTCGAAAAGCTCTCCGCAGCAAAGAGGAGCGTCCGCGTCGTCACATCGGACGGCATGGAACAGCTCATAGTGCTTGGCCGCGGGGCTTTGAGGGTGCCCGCGCCCGCGTTCGAAAAGGAAGTCCAGCTTGCCGACGACAGGCTTAAGGATATAATGCAGAAGCTCCGTACGGAGGGAAGGACCGTGCTCCATCTATGGGAGAGACTGATACCGGAAAACTTATAAAGCGTTTCGCGGAACTCAATGAGCGAGCGGAACGGACGGGGATCCCGCAGGAGACGAAGTTCCTCAATATCGCGGAACAGTCGGCGCTCCTCGGGATGGGCGTCCCGTGCGTGCTGTTCGGCGGGTACGACGGCGCGGAAAGGCGCGTCGCCGCGATAGGCGGGGGCGAAAACGCGCCGGAGATCGCCTGCGTGAGCATAAGACCCGCCGCGAAGAGGTTCGCGGAGGAGCTTGGGCACAGGGATTTTCTCGGCTCGGTGATGGCGCTCGGCGTCACTCGGGAGGTGCTCGGAGATATCATAGTCCGCGACAACGCGGGATATCTCTTCTGTCTGCCCTCCATCGCCCCGTACATTATCGAAAACCTTAAGGAAGTCCGCCGCACTTCGGTCCGCTGCGAAGAGGCGGAGCCGCCAGGCGGCGCAGGGGACAGCGCCGAAGAACACGTCATCGTCGTCGCCTCCCCAAGGCTCGACGCGCTGATAGCGGCCGTGTACCGCATCCCGCGTGAGGAGGCGAAGTCCCTCTGCGAAAAGGGCCTCGTCTATGTGAACTCCCGCCTTGTCGAAAAGGGCGGGGCGGACGTGCCGGAGAACGCCGCCGTCTCCGTAAGGGGAAGGGGCAGGTTCCGCTATATCGGCACCGAACGCACTACAAAAAAGGGCCGGCTCCGGGTAACGGTAAAGTATTGACCCGGCTAAGAAAAAGACAAACAAAGGACAAGCTCGCGAAAGCTTGAAAGGAATATAAATGAAAAAGATCGCAGCAATGATAATGGCAGTACTGTTCTCGCTCTGCTTTGCCGCATGCGCAAGGCCGCATACAGAGCCCGAGGCGGCGGCAACGCAGGACCCCGCCGAAGCGCCTACCGATGCGCCGACCGAAGTACCGACTGAAGTGCCGACAGAAGTACCGACGGAGATACCGACTGAAGTGCCGACAGAAGTCCCGACCGAAGTCCCGACGGAGATACCCACCGAGGTCCCGACGGAAGCGCCGACAGCGGAGCCTACCGAGGCTCCCACCGCAAAGCCCACCGCCAAGCCGACCGCAAAGCCGACCGCCAAACCAACGGCCAAACCCACGGCAAAGCCTACCGCAAAGCCCACCGCGACCCCCGCGGCGCCGGATCAGAGCGTGTTCGACGACGCTGTGTTCATAGGCAACTCCATTTTGGAGGGACTGTACAGATTCGGCGTCATCACGCACGGCACGTTCCTGACCAAGGTCGGCCTCAACGTCAACACGATCTATACGACGCATCTTGAGGGCAGCTCGATACCCGTGATCGATGAGCTCAACGGCAAGGACTACAAAAAGGTCATACTCAATTTCGGCATGAACGAGGTCGGCTGGCCCAATCAGAACGCATTCATAAACAAGTACACGAACCTCATAAACGATATCAAGGGTCGCCTTCCCGGCGTCAAGGTGTACGTCGTTGCGATAACGCCCGTTACGAAGCGGTATTCCGAGGGCAGCGGCGCCGAAAGCGGCATCACGATGAGCAGGATCGACGCCGCGAACTCCCGCATAGAGGAAATGTGCTCCTCGATCGGAGCGGTGTTTATCGACAATCCTTCGGGACTTCTCGATTCCGAGGGATATCTGCCCTCCGAGGCCTCCTCCGACGGAGTGCACATGAACCTGAAATACGACAGGATCTGGGCGAACCACATCACGAGATCCGTCAAATGACCTGTATGATCCCGGGGCATGCAATTTCTCCTCATGCCCCTTTTTTTTCGCATGAAAAAGAGTTATAATGTCGGTATGAAAGCTAACGACAAAATAATAAAAAGGCTCGCCCTTCACGGGATATTCCTTTCCGTGATCGCGATGCTCACACTGTTCGCGTCCGTACCGCTCCCCATGGGCTCCGGAGGAGCCTATCTCAACGCGGGCGACGCGGCAATATATGCCGCGGCGTATGTGCTCGGCCCGGCGGGCGGCGCTGTGACCGCGGCTCTCGGTTCCGCGCTCGCCGATATGCTACACGGCGCAATGGTCTACGCGCCGGTCACGCTCGTGATAAAGGGGCTGATGGGCCTCATAGCGGGGCTGCTGTTCAAAAGGCTGAGGCTCGGCTCGCTTCCCATCGCCGGGCTCGTCATGCCTGCCGGGTATTTCGCGTTCGAACGCATACTCTACGGCTCGGGGACGGCGCTCTTCGGCCTGTGGACAAACGCCATTCAGTACGCGTTCGGCGTCGCAGCGGGCATTCTGCTCATCGCCGCGCTCGGCAGGACGAAGGCGATAACGCCATATTTCCCGCCGAGAACGAAGCACGGGACAAAGGAAAGCATCTGCCGTGCGGGAGTCACGATACTTGAACGCGGCCTCACCTCCGGCACGGGCGGCAACATAAGCGTTTTCGACAGGAAGGCGGGGCTCGTGTACATCACGCCGACTACGATGCCCTATCATGACATCACCGCGGAGGATATACCCGTGTTCAGGCTCGACGGCGCTCCAGTGGAGGAGCCGCGCAAGCCCAGCATGGAGCTTCACATGCATCTTAACATCTACAGGAGCAGGCCGGACGTCTCGGCCGTCGTGCATACGCATTCGCCCGCGCTGATCGAAATGGGCGGGGCGGAAGGCGAGGCCATGGGTCTGCCCATATCTCCCGTGTACCCCGTGGGCTCAGCGGAGCTTGCCGCGGGCTGCGCGGAGCATTTGAAGGACGCTCCGGGCGTGCTCTTAAAGGGGCACGGGGCGGTGTTCGTCGGGAAGGATCTCGACGAGGCCCTTAACAGGGCGCTGGACTATGAAAGGAACGCGGAGGAGGCGCTCAGGGGATAATGGAGCTTTGGCAATTCATAGTGCTGCTCTCGGCGGTGGTGCTGCTTGGGGCGGGCGCGATAGTCGCGATACTCCTCGGCCGCCGCAGGGACGGGGCCATCGGCGACTTGCTCATAACATACAAGAACGATAACGAAAAGAATCTCGACCGCACGCGGCGCGACATATCGGAGGATATGGAGCAGCAGCTCCGTTTCCTGGGCGAGAACATGCGCCTGCTGCAGACGGGGCAGTCGGAACAGCTTGCGAACCGTCAGGAGGCGTTCTTTGGCCTCATGACCGAAAAGCAGAGCGCGATAAGCAGCAGCCTCGAGGCAAGCGCCAAGAGCACGGAGGATCGCTTCCGCACCTTCGAAACGAAGAACACTGCCGACCTCAACGACATAAGGGATACCGTCGAGCGCAGGCTCTCCGCCATGCAGCAGGAGAACGACAGGCATCTTGACGACGTGCGCGATACGATGAAGAAGAGCCTCGACGAGGTCCGCGGCGTGGTCGACGAGAAGCTGCAGGAGACATTGAACAAGCGCATAACGGAAAGCTTCAAGCTCGTCAACGACCGCCTTTCGGAGGTGTATCAGGGCCTCGGCGAGATGAAGAACCTCGCCGTCGGCGTGGGCGATCTCAAAAAGGTGCTGTCGAACGTCAAGACCCGAGGCACGCTCGGCGAGGTGCAGCTCGGCGCGATACTGGAGGAGATACTCGTTCCGGAGCAGTACGTCAAAAACTTCGACGCGAAGCAGAAGAGCCAGGAGCGCGTGGAGTACGCCGTGCGTCTGCCCGGCGACGGCGATGCGCCCGTGTATCTGCCCATCGACTCCAAGTTCCCCTCGGACGCTTACGTGCAGCTGCTCGACGCATACGATTCCGCCGATCCCGCGCAGGTATCCGCCGCGCAGAGGCGGCTCTGCGACGTCATTATGAAGTTCGCCCGCGACATAAGGGATAAGTACATCGATCCCCCCCGCACGACGGAGTTCGCGATAATGTTCCTGCCCACGGAGGGCATATACGCGGAGGTCGTCCGCCTCGGCATGGTGGAAAGGCTCCAGCGCGAGGCGCGCGTCAATATCGCCGGCCCCTCCACTATGGCCGCGCTGCTAAACTCGCTGCGCATGGGCTTCTCTATAGTCGCCATGCAGCAGCGCTCCGGCGAGGCGTGGCAGGTGTTGGGCGCGGTAAAGGCCGAGTTCATGAACTTCGAAAAGGTGCTGACCAACGCCCAGAGCCGCATCTCCAGCGCGAACGACGAGCTTGAAAAGCTCATCGGCACCCGCACCCGCGCGATACTGCGCAAGCTCCGCGACGTGGAATCCCTTCCCGCGGATAACCCCGCGCAGCTGAACGACGCCGCGGAATAAATGAAGCAAAGCAAAAAGACGTCACCCTTCGTGACGTCTTTTTCATTTTCACATTCACTTGCCCAAAACTATCGGCACAGCGTATTCCTCCACTTCGCGGAGGGCTTTTTCGATATCGAGCGTCAGCCATTCGCCGTCCCTGTAAAGGATACGCCCGCGGACCATGGTCATGCACACGTCCGAGCCGTGCGCGGAGTAGACCGCCGTCGCGATCGGGTCGTAGGAGGGGCGCAGATGCGGCGCGTTCGTATCGAGCATTATGATATCCGCGTCGAGCCCCAATGCGATGCGGCCCGTTTCGTCCGCGCGGCCCTGCGCCGCGGCGCCGTTGACAGTCGCCATTTTGAGCGCATCGTATGCGGGCAGCGCGGTGGGATCCAGCGCCTCCGCCTTGGCAAGGAGCGCCGAAAGCTTTATCTCCTCGAAAAGGTCGAGCGAATTGTTGGAGCAGACCCCGTCGGTGCCGAGGCATACGTTAACGCCCGCGTCGGTCATGGCTCTGACGTTCGCCATGCCGCTGCCGAGCTTCATGTTGGATACCGGACAGTGCGCGACGGACGCGCCGTGCGATGCCAGTATATCCATATCCTCGCGGTCAAGCCAGACCCCGTGCGCCGCGAGCACCGGAGTATCGAATACGCCGTTCGCCTCGAACGCGGCGGCCGCGCTCATGCCTCTGCGGGCCTTTGCCTCCTCGTGTTCCGCTCTCGTCTCGGAAAGATGGATATGCGTTATAACGCCGTGATCCTTCGCCCATTCGTGCACACGCTTCCAGACGGCGGGGGAGGAGGTGTACTCCGCGTGTATCGCCACGTCCGCCCGTATCGGGCCGGTCGAGCCGTATTCTTCAAGCAGCTTCCGCGTCTCGATAACGGCGCGGTCCTTCTCAAAATCGTAATCGTCGCCGAGGGCGATGACCGCGTTGCAGAGGTTCGCCTTAATGCCGATCCTCTCCGCGGCCTTTGCCACCGCGGGCTGGCAGAAATACATGTCGGAGAACGAGATCGTGCCCGTCCTCAGCATCTCCGCAATGCCCAACACCGCCCCCGCGACTATCGCACGCTCGTCGAGCCTCGCCTCCACGGGGAAGACCTTGTCGAAGAGCCAGCTCCTCAAGGAATAGTCGTCCGCGTAGCCGCGCATCACGCACATAGCGGTATGGGCATGCGCGTTGATAAGGCCGGGCATAACGGTACGCCCCGCGGCGTCGATGACCTCGTTCGCCTCGGGAGTTTCGGAGCCGATATAGGCGATCTTTCCGTCCCTTATGCCGACGGAGCAGTCACGGAGCACAAGGTTCCGTTGCGTCATGGGGATAACGACCGCGTTTTTGATCAAAGTATCGAGCATCATATCCTCTCAAGGAACTCCGTTACATAGGATGAGAGCCTCGCCGAAGCGGCGTTGCCCGCCTCTAT
>JAFZYC010000066.1 GCA_017616435.1 Clostridia bacterium | reverse complement strand
CTTCACCATCACCGGTCGTGGTACCGTTGCTACCGGCCGTGTTGAGCGCGGTATGATCAAGGTCAACGATAAGGTCCAGATCGTCAGTCTCAAGGACGAGCCCAAGGACACCACCATTACCGGCGTTGAAATGTTCCGCAAGCTCCTCGACTACGCTGAGGCGGGCGACAATATCGGCTGCCTGCTCCGCGGCATCCAGAGGAACGAGGTCGAGCGCGGCCAGGTCCTGGCTCAGCCCGGCACCATTCATCCCCACACCCACTTCAAGGGTGAGGTCTACGTTCTGACCAAGGAAGAGGGCGGCCGTCATACTCCCTTCTTCAGCGGCTATCGTCCCCAGTTCTATTTCCGTACCACCGACGTTACCGGCACCATCAAGCTCCCCGAGGGCACTGAGATGGTAATGCCCGGCGACAACACCCGTATGGAGATCCAGCTTATCACCCCGATCGCCATGGACGAGGGTCTCCGCTTCGCTATCCGCGAGGGCGGCCGTACCGTTGCTTCCGGCGTTGTTACCGCCATCATCGAGTGATAAAGTTCAGCTGAACCGATACGCTTTCGGCTCCCCGGCGCTTGGCGCCGAGGAGCCGATTTTTCGTTCCCGCGGAAGGAGAAATGCGGCTTCGGGGTCAAACCGTATACTATCCTGCCGGAGGAGAGGTTTTCTTCAAGAAATATATAAGAAATCTTTCAAAAAAGTCTTGTATTTTCGGATTTTTATGCTACAATACCCAATGTGCCCGAACGGGCAAGAGCTTAACAATAATTTTCTCGGAGGAAATATACAATGAATAAGGCTCAGCTTATCAACGCTATCGCAGCAAAGTGCAATCTCCCCAAGAAGGACATCGACGCCGTCGTCAACTCCGCTTTCGACACCATCATCGAGACCATGAAGGCCGGTGAAAAGGTCCAGATCGTCGGTTTCGGCCGCTTTGAGGTCCGCGAGCGTCCCGCCAGGACCGGCCGCAACCCCATGACCGGCGAAGCTATCGAGATCGCCGCCAGCCGCAGCGCCGCCTTCAAGGCCGGCAACGCCCTCAAGGAAGCTCTGGAGGAGAAATAAGCTTTCGGGCTGTTTCTGAATATCCGGTTTCAACTACTTGATTTCTGCATCATTTTAAGTATAATGATGTTAGATATAATCCAAAACAGGAGGTATTCACAATGGCTTTCAAAATCACTGATGCTTGCATTGCTTGCGGCGCTTGCGCAGCAGAATGCCCCGTCGGCGCCATCACCGAAGGTGACGGCAAGTATGAGATCAATCCCGACATGTGTGTAGAGTGCGGCGCTTGTGCCGGTACCTGCCCCGTCGGTGCTCCCGAGCAGGAGTAATCCCTTGACGACAAACAAACAGGACGGCGTCCCTTAGGGGGCGCCGTTCTTTGTTGCCGCCTTGATTATTGCGGCGTAAGGTGATATACTCGCGGTAACGGGGGAGGACTATGGTACCTGCGAATATCAAAGAAGAATACTTAAAGGCCCAGCGCATGGCGCTTAAGGAGAAGAAGGAGCTGGAAGCCGCCGGCCGGGATCCCTATCCCGCCGTGCTGGACGATATCGCTCCCGAAGCCGCGCGCCTTTCCGCAAGCGAGCTGCCCGTACAGGATATCCCCGCCGACCGCATCGTCGGCGTAAGGACACGCGGGCGGGTCAGCGCTTTTTCCGCGTCGTTCCTGCCTCTGCCGGATATCGACAGCGAGTTCGCGGTAAAATGGATGAACCTCCTTTCGGAGCAGCTTTCCGATACGGGGATAAGGGATCCGATAGAGTGCTTCGAATACATGGGCAGCTTCTACGTGCAGGAGGGGAACAAGCGCGTGAGCGTGTTGAGATACCTCGGAGCGATCCGCATACCCGCGCGCATAAAGCGCATACTCCCCGCCGACAGGAGCGACCCGCGGGTGACGGCGTATTTCGAGTTCCTCGATTTCCACCGCGCGACGGGCTGCTACGACATACAGTTCAAAAAGCCCGGCGACTTCGCGCGGCTGCTCTCCCTGATAGGCAAAAAGCCCGGCGAGGAGTGGACGGAAAAGGAGATAAAGCGCCTGACCGGCGCATACCGCGGCTTCCGCGAGGCCTTCTTAACGCTTGGCGGAGCCCGGCAGGAGCTTCTGCCGGAGGACGCGCTGCTGCTCTTTTTGAAGGTCTACAGTTACGATCAGCTCTGCGCGATGGGTCCGGAGGAGCTCAAAAAGGCGCTGCAGTCGCTCTGGAGCGACGTCAAAGCCTCATCCGAGCCGGAATCGATAACGCTCAAGACCGTCCCCGCGGAGGAGGAGAAGAAGAGCGTGATCGGCAAGCTCATCTCGGGCGCGCCTAAGCATATCGACGTCGCGTTCATCTGCCAGAAGACGCCGGAGGAGAGCCCGTGGACAAAGGGCCACGCGGAGGGCGCGGCGTATCTTGCCGAGGCCCTGCCCGAAGCGGTGAGCGCAAGATGCTTCTTCAACGCCGATTCGCAGGAAAAGGCGGAGGCGATATTGGACGAGGCCGCGGCTTCGGGCGCGGAGCTCATTTTCACAACAACGCCGCCGCTGCTCGGAGCGACGCTCAAGGCGGCTGTAAAATATCCCAAGATACGCTTTTTCAACTGCTCCGCGTACCAGCCCCTCTCGAGCGTGAAGAGCTACTACTGCCGCACGTACGAGGGCAAGTTCATAACCGGCGTGATAGCCGGGGCTTTGGCGGAGAACGACCTCGTGGGCTACGTCGGCTCTTACCCGATACTGGGCGTGCCCGCGGCGATAAACGCTTTCGCCCTCGGCGTACGTATGACGAACCCGCGCGCGAAGGTGCTGCTCGAATGGACCTGCACGGAGGTCGACTGCGTAAGGAAGCTGCGCGAAAAGGGCGTCCGCGTGATATCGAACAGGGATATCCCCCTTCCGGACGTCAACTATATGCGCCACGGCAGCTACGGCACGTTCCTGATCGACGGCGCGGGCGATATGCGCCCCATCGCATCGCCCTGCTGGATGTGGGGCAGGCTGTATGAGAACATCGCCCGCTCGGTGCTCTCCGGCAGCCTCGAAAAGAAGGATCAGGCCGTCAATTACTGGTGGGGCATGGACTCGGGCGTCATCGACGTCAAGCTTTCGGACCTCGTCCCGGAGGGCGTAAGGGCGCTGGCGGAGACGCTGATGCAGAGCCTGAGGGATAGCAGGCTGGAGATATTCAGCCGCAGGCTCATTGCGAACGACGGCTCCGTGATATGCGACGGGAGCCGCCCGCTGACCTCCATGGAGATACTGAGAATGGATCGCCTGCTCGATGCGGTCGAGGGGCGCATACCCGAATATGAGGAGATAATGCCCATGTCACGCGCGCTCGTCCGCGAGCTCGGCGTCCACCGAGAAAAGATCCCGCCGGAGACTGACGAATAACAAAAAAGGCTGTGATTTGACCACAGCCTTTTTTATTTCTTTTTTCAGTCGAGTTCCTTCTTCGCCCTCTCCCAATACTCGTCCATCTCGGGAAGCGTCATATCTTCGAATCGTTTGCCGTCCTCCGATATGAGCTTTTCGGTCAGCTTGAAGCGGCGCTCGAACTTGTCCGTGGCGGCAGTCAGCGCGAGGTCGGGATCGACCTTCTTGAGCCTCGCCACGTTTACGGCGGCGAAGAACAGATCGCCCAGCTCGTCCTCGATGCGGGCGGGCTCGCCGTCCTTTACAGCGGAAAGCACCTCGTCCGCCTCCTCGTATACCTTGGGAAGGGCCTCCTCCGCGCTGGACCAGTCAAAGCCCACGTCCGCGGCCTTCTTCTGGATCTTGTATGCCCTCAAAAGGGAGGGGAAGCTCTTGGGAACGGAATCCATCGCGGAGGCGACGCTCTCCTGATGCTTCTCCTGCTTCTTCAATACCTCCCAGTTCCTGAGCACCTCGTCGGAGTTTTCGACGTGCACCGTTCCGAAAACGTGCGGATGGCGGTAGATCATCTTGTTGGTGATTCCCGTCGCGACGTCGCGCATGGTGAAGTTCGCGCGCTCCTCCTCGATCTCGGCGTGGAACGCGATCTGAAGCAGCAGGTCGCCCAGCTCCTCGCAAAGGTCGTCGGGATCGTCTCTGTCGATGGCGTCGATGACCTCGTAGCATTCCTCGAGCAGCGTCTTCTTGAGGCTCTCATGGGTCTGCTCCGCGTCCCATGGACAGCCGCCCGGCGCTCTGAGGCGGTGCATCACACGCATCAGCCCCTCAACGGAGTGGCGGGGGAGCGTGAGCTCGTCCGCGGGCGGCACGAGCAGTACGCTCGCCGCGTCATACGCGCTCATGCGGTCTATCTCATAGAGCTTGCGGGTCTTTATCTCATAACCGAAGCCGTCGGGCACGGGCAGCGCGAAATACACCTCGTGATCGTCGGGGAAGTATTCGGAAAGGGTGAGCTTCACCTCGGAGGCGGTCAATGCGGAGTCGATCTCGGTTATCGCGTGGAGCGCCGCCGTGTCGCGTATTGCCGACAGACGGTTCGCGGGCAGCTCGATCAGCAGTTCTTCCGCCGCCAGATGCCCGTAGGAGAGCGCGGCGGCGTAAGCGCATTCGGCGAAGCTCGCGAAGGGGAGCACCTCCACGTTCACGCTGCCGGCGTCGGCCATATCGTGTATGGCGGAGAGCACAGCGGGATTGATGCGGCCCAGCGTGATGTAAGCGACGTACTTTCTGCCCTCCGCGGTATTAAGGCTCTCGTAGCCCTCCGTGGATATGAACTCCGCGCTCTCGACCAGCCTGCCCGCGATCGCGCGGTTCAGCTCGTCGTAATCCTCTGCGTCGGAGTAGAGGTCGTCCATGGCCGTAAAGCCGCCTTCAAGCCCGAGCCGCTTTATGAACGGATGCTCCGTCGTCTGCACGAAGCGCGCCTCCGCTCGGTCGAAGACCGCCTTCGCGGAGGGATCGTCCTTGGCGCCTATCTGTATGATGATAAGATCGGTCATAGCTCTTTCCTTTCTTTGCACTGATAAACTGACCACGGGGACAGTCCCCGTGGTCAGTTGGGTCCTATTCGCTCAGCTCGCCCGCGATATCGGTATCCATGATCCGGCGCACGCTCTCGATATCGTGCGCCCGGCCCAGTACCCACATCAGCTTCGTTATCGCGGCCTCCGTAGTCATATCCTTCGCGGAGATGACGCCGAGCTCGGAGAGGGAGCGGCTGACCTCGTAGATATCGGGGGTCGACTGCTCATAGAGGCACTGGCTCGTCAGCACGACGGGTATCCCCGCCTGCATGAGCCGCCGTATCGATTCGGTATGGTCGCGGCGGAAATTGTGCATGCCGCCCAGGCCGAAGCCCTCCACGACGACGCCCTTCATGCCGATATCCTTAAGGCTGTCCAAAAGCTCCGGGCTCATGCCGGGGTAGATCTTGACGAGCGCGACGCTCGGCTCTATCGACGCGGAATAGCTGAAGCCGTAGGTGCTCTTCGGCTCGTGGAGCTTTATGCATCTGCCGTCCGCGATAATGGCTATGTAGGGGTAATTGATGGATTCGAACGCGTTGAGGCTCGTCGTCCTCGTCTTTACGGCGCGGCAGCCGAGTATGACCGAGCCGCCGAAGCAGATATAAACTCCGCCCGAAAGCTGGGAAGCCGCCGTCACCGCGTCGCAGAGGTTGCGGCGCCCGTCGGAATTGGGGTAGACCGCGGGATACTGCGCGCCCGTCAGCACGACGGGTATCGGCACGCCCATGAGCATGAACGAGAGCATGGAGGCGGTGTAGGCCATCGTGTCGGTCCCGTGGGTCAGCACGATCCCGTCGCAGGTGCCTATCTTGGCTCTTATCGCCTCGGCTATCACACACCATTCCTCCGGCTGGATGTTGGATGAATCCATGCTGAAAAGATCGGTGCAGCTTATCTGGATATCCTCCGTCTCGCAGCCGCAGAGCTTGACGAGCTGGCTCGCGGAAAGCTCGGGCGAGAGGCCGTTTTCCGTGGGAACGCAGGCGATCGTTCCGCCGGTCGCGATAAGACAAATACGCTTCATGGTGAGCCTCCGAATGAAAATCTTCTCTCCTAATTATAATTGCTTTTGTGACGGATATCAAGCGATTTGGGCATCTTCCCGGCAGATTCGCGGTTGCGGAAAAAAGAATATACTGTTATAATGGGAACCGAATGGCCCCCTCGTGCGTTATATATATGAAAGCGCCGGGGGCGTCCCGGCGGATCAAAGGATACAAAGCCCCTTTGGAAAGGAGACATGATATGAAAAAGACGCTTGCAATGATACTCATGACCGCGATGCTTGTCGCGGCGCTCGCGGGCTGCACCGCTTCCGCGCAGAACGGCCCGCTCAATACCCCGGTGCCCGGCCCCACAAAGAACCCGATCGCGGGCATCACGTTCGAGCCCTCCGTCCCTTCGGGCGAGCAGACCGCCGCTCCCGTTCCCGACATCGTACTCTATTGGGATTCCATCCGCAGCGGAAGCATCTCGAGCGATCACCGCGCGTATGAGGTCTATACCGACTACGCCGAATTCACAAAGGCGTTCCCCACTGCGTCCGAGTTCGGCGACCGCTACAACGAAAAAAGCTTCGGCAGCGAGTTCGTGGTCGCGGTCTATTACGTCACCAACACCGGCGGCTACACCGTCGGCCTCGAGGACGCGAAGCTCGAGGGCAATTCCCTCACGATCGACATCAGCGTCAAATCGCCCGCTCCCGGAACGATGGTGACTCAGGCGTTCGAGACCCACTGCGTGCTCATAGCCTTCGGCTCCGAGCTGTATTCCGAAAACCTAAGCATCAGCGTGCTCTTCAACGGCGCGGCAGGCGGCAAGGTGACCGGGGACGACACGTTCTGACAACGCTCCGCCGCAGCTTTTACAATATCTTTACCTCCCGGGGGCTTGCCAAACCCACGGAGACATGATATAATATATCCACAAGGAAGAAGGGCCGGCGGCCCGGATCTGAAAACTGCGCCGAGCGGCGCAAAGGAAAGGAGCAAACTGTCATGCGTATTTCCATCACAGGCAAGAACATCGAAGTATCGGATTATCTGAAGGAACTCGCTCTGAAGAAAATGGCCAAGCTTGAGCGTTATTTCCCGGCAGACACAGTCGCGCAGGTGACGATGGCGGTCGAAAAGAACCGTCATATAGTCGAAGTCACCATTCCTTACAGCGGGGGCATCATCCGCGGCGAGGAAGTAACGGGGGATATGTACGCGAGCATCGACAACGTTATCGCAAAGCTGGAGAGGCAGATCATCCGCCACCGCACCAAGCTTGAAAAGAACCTCAAGGCAGAGGCCTTCAACGAGCCCGTGCCCGAGCTCTCGGAAGAGGAGGAGGAAGGCCCCAGGGTCGTAAAGGTTAAGCGTTTCTCGATCAAGCCCATGAGCGAGGAAGAGGCGATCCTCCAGATGGAGCTTCTGGGCCACTCGTTCTTCGTATTCACCAATGCGGAGACGGAGGATATCAACGTCCTCTATAAGAGGAAGGACGGCAACCTCGGCCTTATCGAACCCGAATAAATCGAAACATATCAAAGGATCCGCGGCATTTGCCGCGGATCCTTTTGCATGTTATTATTTCTCCTTCGGCAGATAGAAGCTCTGCTTGGGGCCGGTGTCCCGCATCAGCGTTTCGGGATCGCGGAACTTAAAAAGATACAGCAGCGTATCGTATATGTCGCCGACGCAGCCGCCGAAATGCGCGGCAAGGAGCACGCCGGAGCCGAACCCCAGAGGCTTTCCCCAGAATACCGCCGTGCCGATAATGAACAGCACGCCGAACACGGTGAAGGGCGCAAGCAGGGATATGAGCGCGGTGCTGCGGTAGACGTAGATATCGGGCACGCCGCAGTAGGCGACGGAGCTCGTCAGTCCGAACTTGAGCTTTTGGCCGGTCGTGAGCTTGTACGCGAGCCCGTGGACGAGCTCGTGACATACCATGTAGACGAGTATCGATGCGATGAGCAGAAGGTTGAACGGGATCAGCTTCTCGATCGCCATCCACGGGAAGCCCATGGATAAGAACAGCGCCCCGATCAGCACGAGCCCTATAACGAGCCCGACAAGGTTCAGTATAACAGACGTCTTTTTGTCCTTCGCGTCGACGGCGAACACCTCGCGGTAGCCCTCGGGCAGTTCCTTTTCAAAAGTCCTTTTCATCTGTTCCTCCCATCACAGCTTCACCGCCTCGTCGGCGGAGAGCAGGTAGACGTATTTTTCCTTTACGGGTATACCGGTGAGCTTCGTGAGCGCTGCGGCGTAAAGCTCGAGCTGGCGGCGGTAGCGCTCCGCAACGGTTCGGGCCGTGTGGTTCGCGCCGACGTGCGTGGTCTTGTGATCGACGAGCACCCATTCGCCGTCCTCGATGAAGCAGCAGTCGATAACGCCCTGAAGCATTATCGGAGCCGTGGAATCGGTCTCAGTAAGCGCTGAGGCCTCCATCAGAAGGCCGAACTCCCTTTCGCGCTCCGCCCTCGGCGAGGCGACGAGCCTTTTGCCGAGTTCGGAATCGAAGAACCGCACTATCGCGGGTATGCGAATCGCGGCGGCCTCCCGCTCGGTAAAGAGCCCGCGCTCGGTGAAGGAGTCGAGCTCCTCCTTTACGCTGTCGAATGTATGCGGGCGTATGGATATGAGCTGCAGCAGCCTGTGCGTAAGGCTTCCTATCTCTGCGCCGGTCAATTCGCGCTCGTCCTCCATGAAGCGAGGCATTGCGGCGACCTCGACGGGCCGCAGCGTAAGCCCCGTGACCGAGAGCTTGGAGGGCAGAGAGGTATCCTCCGTATCGGCATACCGCGAGGCGAACCTTTCCTCCAGCCCTGCGGTATCGATGAACGAGGCCTCCTGCTGCCAGACGGCAAGCTCATCCGCGGTCATGCCCCTTCTTGCTCCCGCCGCCTTTCCCGCGCCGATGACGGAAAGCTCAAGGCTGCCCCCGTGCGGGAAGAGGACGGGTCTATCGGGCCCTTCGGGGAAATAGGCGCCTATGATCCAGTCGGCGTAGCAGTCCGCCTTCATTATGCGGACGTCGTCCAGCGGCCGCGCGAGCTTTTCGGCATACGCCGCGGCGTTTTTCTTTACGCCGAGCATTATGAGCTTCTCCTTCGCCCTCGTCTGAGCGACGTACAGGAGACGCATCTCCTCCGCGGCAAGGCGGCGGCCCTCCGCGGCGGATATCGCCCGCTGGAGTATCGAGCGCTCGCTCTTTGCCCCCGATACGGAGCAGAGGCCGATGCCGAGATCCGCGTCGAATATGCCTACGTCGCTCTTGTAGCTGCTGTTGAACTTCTTTGTAACGTCGCCTATTATAACGACGGGGAACTCGAGGCCCTTGCTCGAATGTATCGTCATTATCCTTACCGCGTCCTCGGATGAAGGCGCGGACCCCGGCGCGCGCGAAGCCTCACGCGCGCTGTCGAAATAGCGTATGAACCCGCCGAGGCCTCCGCCCGTTGCGGAATACCTTTCGGCGAGCTGTATCACGAGCTCCAGATTGCCCCGGCGCGCCTCGCCGCCCATGAGGGCAGAAACGTATTCGGAGAGCCGCGTCTCGTCGAGCACGGCGGAAACGAACGCGCCAAGCTCCATAAGCCTGCACATCCCGCGCCAGCGGTCGACAGTATCCAGAAGCGCGCGGCATTTTATGCTCCAGGATGGAGCGGCAGGATCCTCCGCGGCGGCGAGCACGCTGTCCAGCATGCATTCGGCGCGGTGCTCCGCCCTTACGTGGACGAGCTCCTCCTCCGTAAAGCCGAAAACGGGCGAGCGCATCACGGCCGCGAGCGGGATATCCTGCCTGCGGTTGTCGATGACGCGCAGTATGTCGAGCATCAGCCGGACCTCTATCGCGTCGTAGAAGCCGTCTCCGCGGTCGGAAACGCAGGGGATACCCGCCTCCGCGAACACGCCCATCCATTCGGATACGGTGTTCCTTGCCGAGCGCAGCAGCACTGCGAAATCGCCCCAGCGGTATCTGCGCGGCGCGCCGTTTTCGATGAGCGTTTCTTTCTCCATGATCGAGAGTATCCGCCGCGCGGCGTACGAGGCCTGGAGCCTCGGCGCGCTGTTCTCGTCGTCGGAGAGGCCGTCGTCCGGAGCGCCCTCGGGCACGGGATCGATAAGAGCAAGCTCCACGCTGCCGTCGGGATCGCCGGAGGCCTTGATGTAGCCCGACACGAGCGCAGCGTTGTCGCTGTAATCGATCTCGCCGACGCGCTCGCCGCGCATCAATCGGGAAAAGAGCAGGTTAGCGGCGTCGAGTATCGCCGTCCTGCTTCGGAAATTGCTGTTCAGGTCTATGCGGAAATGCCCGCCCTCGCCCTTGAAGCCGCGGTATTTTTCAAGGAATATCTTGGGTTCCGCCTGGCGGAAGCGGTATATGCTCTGTTTAACGTCGCCAACCATGAACCTGTTGTCGCGGGAGACCGCCTCGAGTATCGCCTCCTGCGCGGGGTTGATATCCTGATACTCGTCGACGAATATGCAGCGGAACCGCTCGCGGTATTCGCGCGCGATGGCGGGATTCTTCAGCACCTTGAGCGTTAGCTGCTCCATATCCGAAAAGTCGATGACGCCCGCTTCCCCCTTGAGCTCCGTGAACCTTTCGGAGAACCGCCCGCAGAGGCTCCTCAGCGCCGCGATTGGCGGAGCGAGGTGAGAGGCAAACTCCTTCTCCTCGTCAAGGGTATGCGCGAAGCGCGCCGCGAGCCGTGAAAGGAAGCTCTTGAATGCCTCGCGGTAGGCCTTGACGGGCGCCTTTTTGGCCTCGTCGACGCCGTTCTTCCACCTTAGGGATGCGGGCCTGTACGTCGGTATCCATTCCACCCAGCGGTCGTGATCGTTCTGCAGTATGAGCTGCATCATGAAATCGCGGTCGCCGTTCAATGCCGCGCGAACTAACGGCGCGTCGTCGGGCGTATCCGCAAGGAGCTGCGCCGCCGTATCGAGAAAGAGCTTAAGCTCCGCGCGGGACTGCTCCATGAGCGCCGCGGCGATCGTCTCCGCCGTCTCGGGGAAGCGGTCGGTGTATTTTGCGACGGCTTCGTCCAGCCACTCGTCCGGATCGGGCCGCGCTATCGCGAAGGCGTAGAGGGAGCTTAAAAGCCGCTCCAGCCGCATATCGCCGCGGACCGCGCCCAAAAGCGCCTCGAAAGCGGGATCGGGCTCCTTTTCGTTTTCCGCGAACTTTTCCTCCAGAACGTCCGAAAGCGCCTTCGCCGCGATGAGCTCGCGGTCGATATTGTCCGCGACGCCGAACGCCGGGTCTATGCCCGCCTCGTGATAATTGCGGCGCAGCACGTTGAGGCAGAAGCTGTGCAGAGTGGAGATATTCGCCCTCTCGCAGGCTGCGGCGGCCTCGCGAAGCTCACCGGCGCGCTCTTCGAAGCCCTTTTCCGAGGCTTCCTCCGCAAGAGCGCGCAGCCTCTCCTCGATCCTCGTTCTCATCTCGGCGGCGGCGGCGTTCGTGAACGTAACTACGAGAAGCTCGTCCACGCTCACGCCCTCGGATATGAGCCTCGCTATGCGCTCCGTCAGAACGGAGGTCTTGCCTGCTCCCGCCGCGGCGGAAACAAGGAGGTCGCCCTCCCTGTATATGGCGTCAAGCTGTTTTTCTGTCCAATTTCGTCCCATGGATCAACTCCGCGGCTCCTGCCCGAAACGGCATTTTTATACCCTTTTATTTTATCATGAGGGGGGCTTGCAAGCAATACGCCGGACATGATAAAATACGAAAGTAATATTCCGAAAGGCGGATAACAGCAATGCTGTTTGTACTTATTGCGATAGTCCTGGCGGCGGTCGGAGCCGACCAGCTGACCAAATATCTGATATTCGGGCACGACATGCCGTTTATAAAGGGCGTAATACGCTTTGCATCGGTCGAGAACCGCGGCATGGTGTGGGGGCTCATGAACGGCGTGAACGGCTTTACGGTCGTGATATGCGTGTTCACGGCGATCGTGATCGCGGTGATATCCTGGCTCGTGGTCAAATACCGCTCCAAGATGACAAAACTCATGCAGATCTGCTTCGCCCTCATCATCGGCGGCGCGATAGGCAACCTCATAGACCGCATAGCGCTGGGCTACGTGCGCGATTTCTTCTGCACCGAGTTTATCCAGTTCCCCGTTTTCAACGTCGCGGATATCTTCGTGACCTGCGGCGGGATACTGCTTGGCATACTGCTCCTCTTCACAAAGCAGGGGCACGAGTTTTTCAACGCCGTATTCCCGGAGGAACAGAAAAAGAAAAAGCCCGCGGAGGATAAATGACCCTTTTCGAAGACGATATTTCGATAGAGCTGACTGCGGACGAAAGCACAGCGGGAAAGAGGCTCGACGCGTTCATAGCCGCCGGGACCTCCTTTTCGCGCAGCGCGGCGCAGCGCCTTATCGAGAGCGGGGACGCGCTCTTGAACGGGCGCGAGGCGGCCGCAAAGACAAAGGTCAGGCCGGGCGATACCGTGAGCATAACTCCGCCGCCCCCCGCGATAACGGATATCGTCCCGCAGGATATCCCCATCGACATAGTCTATCAGGATGAGGATATCGCCGTCATAAACAAGCCCAAGGGCATGGTCGTCCATCCCGCGGCAGGCAACCCCGACGGCACCCTCGTCAACGCCATTATGTATCACATAAAGGATCTTTCCGGCATCGGCGGGGAGGTGCGCCCGGGCATAGTCCACCGCATCGACCGCATGACGAGCGGGCTGCTCGTCATCGCCAAGAACGACGAGGCGCACGCCTTCCTTTCGGATAAACTCAAAACGCACGAGGTCTCGCGCATCTACTACGCCCTGTGCGAGGGCAATTTTCGCGAGGACAGCGGAACCGTCGATGCGCCGATAGCAAGGCACCGCACCGACCGCAAGCGCATGGCGGTCGATTCCGCGGGGCGCAGCGCGGTGACGCACTGGCAGGTGCTGGAGCGCTTCGGCGACGTGACTTTCCTTAAAGTGGAGCTCGAGACCGGCCGCACGCACCAGATAAGGGTGCACATGAGCTATATAAAGCACCCGATAATCGGGGATGAGGTCTACGGCCGCGCAAAGAACAAGCTCGGAATTGTCGGGCAGGCGCTCCACGCGGGCGAGCTGAGGCTCACCCATCCGCGCACCGGCGAGGAGATGGTATTCACCGCACCACTGCCGGAGGAGTTCGCAGCGGCGCTCGACAAGCTGCGCAAGACGGCTATGCCGCGATTCTGATACGACAGACGTTTTTTTGCCGCTCTCAGGGGCGGCTTTTTGCATGCGAAAAAACGGCGCAGTCGATATACGCATACGGCAAATGTCGAAAAAAACCCTGCCGGGCGCGGGGATTATTGCCGTGTCGAAACGGGTAAAACACGGTCGTAAAGTACCGGAAACGCCTCTTTATCCACAGTTTCCACAGGCTTTTCCACAATAAATATGCTTGTCCCGCGCGGAAAATGCACGGTTTTCCACATTTGCCGATCGCAAAAAATGTTGATAAAGAACGAAACGGCAACGGCGCTGGGAAGGGGCGGCAGGCGTCGCGCGCGAGAAAGGCCCCTTGTTCAGCCATGCAACCGAGGGTTGCGCGATTTTTTGTAAAATGTAAAGCAAACTTGCTTGTGCGGGGGCGAAAAACCGGCTATGATACGCATGTATCCAAACGAAAGGAAGTCTGAAACATGAACATCGAGATCGCAAACAGGCTCGTTGAGCTGCGCAAACAGAAGGGCCTCTCGCAGGAGGAGCTCGCCGAAAGGCTCGGCATCTCCCGCCAGGCCGTATCCAAATGGGAGAGGGCGGAATCCTCTCCGGAGATCGACAACGTGATCGTGCTCAGCCGCCTCTACGGCGTAAGCATCGATCAGCTCCTCTGCACCGACATGGAGCCCGCGGCGACAGAACCCGGGGAGGAGCCGGTCAGAGCCGCGGAGGAGGAGAGCGAGCTTAGCGGTATAGTCAACCTCGTATGCCGCGTGAGCGGGAACGTGGAGCTCAAGGGCTCCGACGGGGAAAGCCACAGCGTTACCCTGACCGGAGGCGAGCGCGCGAAGGACGCCTGCCGCGTATACACGGAGGGGGACACCCTCTACATAGTATCGGAGGACGAGCGCCGCTTCACGCTCTTCAATTTCGAAAAGCCGCTCGGCGTTACCGCAGTGCTCCCGCGGAACATGGCGAGGATAGAGGTGCGCCTGAAGGGCGGCAGGCTCCGCATGAACGGTATCGACATGCGCGAGCTCGACGCCATGACCGGCGGCGGCAGCATAAGCGCGGAGGACTGCACGGCGAACGAGCTTAAGATGAAGACCGGCGGCGGAAGCATCTCCGTAAGGGACGTCGCGGCAGGCACTGCCGAGATGAAGACCGGCGGCGGAGGCGTTTCCGCAAGCGGGCTTTCCGCGTCGGAGAGCGTCACCGCCGAGACCGGCGGGGGAGGCGTATGCGTCTCCTGCGAGGCGCCCAGCGTTCTGGCCAGG
>JAFZYC010000065.1 GCA_017616435.1 Clostridia bacterium | reverse complement strand
TTCTCATATGTGTCCGTCCTTCGGCGGACGGCGCCTATCCCGAGCACGCCGCAGACGCTCTCCCCCGCCCTGATGGGGGTATAAACGAACCGTATCGATCTGCGCGGCTTCGTTCCCATGCCGGACTGCTTCCTGTTGAGGTAAGCCCAGCGAGCGGCCTCAAGTTCCGCCCCTTCTGCCGGGGCCGGTTCCGAGCCTTCCCTCCCCGCGAAGAACAGCAGCCCCGAGGAGATCGAGCTTTCATCCGCGAAATAGACGGAGGTATCGACGTTGAGCAGCTTTGAAACGCGGGAGGCGGTGATGGTAAGTATCTCCCTCTCGTCCTTCGCCCCCTGCAGGATCCGGTTCGTGTCGAAGAGGAGCTTCGTCCTGAACGCGTCCCCCGCGGAAAGCTTCGCCTGCGCCTTGAGCTTGGCGGCGAGCGTGCTGGTTATTATAGAGGCGGCGAGCATTATTGCGAACGTAACCGGGTAGCCGGAGCCGTAAGCGCGGAGCGTGAGCCGCGGCTCCGTAAGGAAGTAATTGAAGAATATCACGCTCGCGAACGACCCGATCACTCCGCAGGTGAAGCCCCGCGTCAGTATGGAGATTATGAGCACGCAGAGCAGGTAAACGGTTATTATGTTCGCGTCGGTAAAGCCGAATTTCTGGAACAGCAGGCCTATCCCCGTCGCCGCGGCGAGCAGCGCCGCCGTTATGCCGATATCCTTCCACGAGGGCAGTACCGACTGCCCGAATCTGCCCTTCTTGCCGTAATACGAGCTCAAAGAGCCCGTATCGGGGATAACGTACACGTCTATCCCCGGCACGCGCTCCAGCAGCCTTTCCGTAAGCGAGGACTTGGGAAAAAGCCTCCTGCGGTGTGTGGTGCTTATGCCGATTATTATCTTCGTAACGCCCGAAAGACGCGCGTATTCCGCGATCTGTTCGGGAACGTCGTCGCCGTGCGTCGTGACAGTCTCGGCACCGGCGGCTTCCGCGATACGTATGCTGTTCTCAAGGCGCTTCCTGTCGTCCGGATCCATCGTTTCGTAATCCGGCGTGCGCACGTAAAGCGCCGTGAGCTGCGAGCCTAAAACCGAAGCCATCCTTACGGCGGTCCTTACGACTCTTTCGTTAGCGGGCGAGGAGGAAAGGCAGACGAGTATGTGCTCGTTCGCCGCGGTCTTCCTCTGCTTACCGTTTGCGCTCAATTTGACTACTCCTTCCATGGCTGCCGACCGACGCTCCTTTCCTGTCTGTCGGCAACATTATAACACGGATCCTCGCGCTATTCCATCCGCGGAACATCTTCTTCGTCGATCTGCCCCGGATCGCAGGGCATATCGAAATAGAGGACGCCGCTGCTCTCGAATTCCTCGACCGGATCGTCCTTTGAACGCCGCTCATCGTTTTGCGAACGGCGCTCCGGCTCCGTTATGATATTCCGACGGCTCCTTACGAATCGGTCGAGCTTGATCACGGGGATGAACCCGAGAGCAAACAGCGCGGCCATCATCAATATCAGCACCGCGTCCTGCATGAACAACACCTCCGTGTCAGATCCTGAAGCATTTACGGAGCGCGCCGAGCTCTCCCAAAGCAAGCAGTGTTACGCCCTCCGTGAGCAGGGTATCGGGCGTGATCGAAAAATCGCTCACCCCGCCGCGCTTGACGGCGAGTATGTTTATCCCGTATCTCTTCCTGACGTCCAGCGCTCCGATGGTCTTTGCGCGCCACGCTTCCGGCACGTTCACCTCGAATATCGCGTGGCTCTCGTCAAGCTCGATATAATCGAGTATGTGGTTCCCCGTGTATCTGACGGCCGCCCACTTGGCCATCTCCTTCTCGGGGTAAACGACGTGATCCGCGCCGTTCCTCAAGAGGAACTTGGCCTGCACGTCGCGCTCGGCCCTTGCGATAACGCAGGCTGCGCCGAGCTCCTTAAGCATCGAGGTGGTCTCCAGCGAGCTTTGGAAATCCCCGCTTATCGCCACTATGCACAGGTCGAAGTTCTTGACTCCGAGCGAGCGCAGGAAGACCTCGTTTGTGCTGTCGCCTATCTGCGCGCCGGTCACGAAAGGGACTATGTCGTTTATGCGCCCCTCGTCGATATCGACGGCCATGACCTGGTGACCGAGCTTTGAAAGCTGTATCGCCGCGTGCCTGCCGAACCTGCCCGCTCCGATAAGTAAAACCGTTTTCATATACGCTCCTTAAAGAATAAACGCTTGTCGCGCCGTGCGTCAGCCAACCATTACGTTTTCGACGGGCAGCTTTGAGTTTGTCCTGACGCTCAGCGGAAGGAACGCGTAAGCGAAGGTCATTCCTCCCACCCTGCCTATGAACATGAGCAGCATCAGTATGCACCTTGAAGCCGCGCCGAGGCCGGGAGTGATCCCGAGCGTCAGCCCGACCGTCCCGAGCGCGGAGGCCGTCTCGAACATGCAATCCTCCAGTGCGAGCCCCTCGATGGAGCTGACTGCCAGCGCGCCGAAAAGGAACAGCGCCAGATAAGTCATGAACAGGGCAGCCGCCGTTCTTATGGCCGCGGGCTTTATTCGCCTGCCGAAGAGCTCCGAATCCTCCTTCTTTTTGAACACCGAGAGCACGTTCGCGGCAAGGAGCGCGACCGTAGTCAGCTTCATGCCGCCCGCAGTGGAGCCGGGCGAGCCTCCGATGAGCATCAGCACGATCAGCACCGCTCTGGACGGCCCGGAAAGCTCCGTGAGCCCGATAGTGTTGAACCCCGCGGTGCGCGGAGTGACTGCCTGGAAGAACGAGACGAGCGCCCTCTCGCC
>JAFZYC010000064.1 GCA_017616435.1 Clostridia bacterium | reverse complement strand
GCTCCCCGCGGCTTTTGCTTTTACCGTGAGGCAGACCCCGCGCATATTGACAAAGCGGCTGTGAAAACATATAATTTTATGGATATGATCGCACGGTCGGGGAGCGAAAAATGAAAAAGACCTCTCAAAAGATAATAGTCATTGTATCGCTGCTGGCCGTGATAGCGCTGTTCGCGCTCTTCCTTTGGGATATCCTGATACCCTATCTCAGGATGGAGATCAATAACGACGTTGAGGGCGCAAAGGCGCTCCTTGCGGACAGGGGAGCGCTCGGCTTCCTTACGGTGGTGCTTGTCGAAGCGCTTCAGATGGTGGTCGTTTTCATCCCGGCGGAGTTCATACAGATCTCCAGCGGTTTGAGCTACCCGTTCTATATCGCTTTGCTCCTCTGCGACCTCGGCGTATGCCTCGGCGCGTCGATCATCTTCGTACTCGTAAGGACTTTCCGCTTCAGCGCGGATACAAAGAACGTTGAGAAAATAGAAAAGCTCGCATCCGAATCCAAGAAGGAAAGGAGCACGGTGCTGCTTCTCTATTTTCTTTTTATAATGCCGCTCATTCCCTTCGGCGCGATATGCTACTACGCAAGCAGCACGCGTATCCGTTACAGAAGATACATACTCACCGTCTCGACGGGCGTCATCCCTTCGATAGTCACGTCCAACCTCATGGGCGCCGCTGCGAGATACTTTTTGAGGAACGATATGCCCATACCGCTTCTGATACTCATAATCGTGCTGCTCGCTGCCGCGCTGTTTGCCGCGCTGTTCATATTCCTAAACAAGGTCTATTTCAAGGAGAACGACGGCACGCCGGATTCCGTCATCTATTCCGCGTTCTTCCGCGTCGCAAAGTTCTTAAGGGGGCGCAGGCAGAGGCTCCATGTCGACAACGAGCTCATAAAGGATCTGGAGCCGCCCTACGTGCTGCTCTGCAACCACGCTTCGTTCTATGATTTCTACTATGTGCGCTGCCTCATACCGAAGGGCAATCCCGCGTACGTCGTCAACAAGCACTATATCGATCTGCCCGTTATAAGGACGCTGGCCAAAAAGGCGGGCTTCATTCCGAAAAAGCTCTTCAACGTCGATTTCGTGACCCCCCGCGGCATTTTCCGCGCCGTAAAGGGCGGGTACTCGGTCGTCGTGTTCCCGGAGGGGCGGCTCTCGCTCACAGGGCGTACTTACCCGATCGTGGAGCGCAGCGCCGCGTTCTATAAAAAGCTCGGCAAAGACATAGTTCTTGCGAAGATCACGGGGGCGTATTTCGCCAATCCCAAGTGGCGCAAGCGCTTCTACCGCTCCGACATATATGTTTCCGCGGTGGACGTCATAACAAAGGAGGAGGCGAAAGCCCTCTCCGCGGAGGAGCTCAACACCAGGATAGAGAGCACGCTCTATGACGACGCCTCCGACGCCCCGGTGAACGTCTATCACAGGAAGGATATGGCTAAGGGCCTCGGGAACGTGCTCTACCGCTGCGCGGACTGCGGCGCGCTGTATTCGACGGAGGGGCGGGGGAACGACCTCGTCTGCACCAAGTGCGGCGCCGTGCACAGCCTTGATGAAAACTATCTGTTCCGCGGCGAACCGCGAAGCATATCGGATTACTACGACAGGATAGCGGATATGGAGCGGGCCCGGCTCGATTCCGTGAAGCTTTCCGCCGAGGTCGATACGGTGATCTATTCCGATAACAAGCCCCGGAAGCGCCGCGAGAGGGGCGAATGCGCCATGACGCGCGAATCGTTCACGTACAGGTCCGATAAGACCTGCTTTACTGTCGATATGAACGATCTTCCCGCTCTGCCGTTCTCGTGCGGAGAGGAGTTCGAGCTATATTACAACGATGAGCTGTATTATTTCTACCCCGTGAAAAACAGGCGTCAGGTCGTCCGCTGGGCGATGATCGCGGATCTTATCAAGGAGGAGCGGAATGGAAACGCAGAAGGAGAATAAGTCGCTTGTCAATCTTTCGAAGAAGACCTTCCTGCAGGTGACGGCGCTGCTGTTCGCGCTGATGATAGCGGCGATAGTGCTGACCTACGTCATACCCAAGGGCAGCTTCGGCACGAACGCCGACGGCAGCGTGAACTACCTCGAATACACGAGGATCGAAGGCTCGAAGGGCATCAACATAATAAAGGGCCTGCTGGCCCCGATACTTGTGTTCTTCTCCCCGTCGGGGCTGACGCTCATAATGCTGTCCCTGTTCCTCATAGTCATATTCGCCGCGTTCCAGGTGATGAACGACGTCGGCGGGATAAGGGTGCTCGTCGGCTCGATCTCGGAGCGGTTCAAGAAGCGCAAAAAGCTCCTGCTCATGGCGATATCGCTGATATTCATGTGCTTCGGCGCGTTCCTCGGCCAGTTTGAGGAGATGCTGACGATGCTCCCCATTGTCACCGCGCTCTGCGTGATGGTCGGGTTCGACTCCTTCACGGGCTTTCTTGTAAGCATAATCTCATGCGGCTTCGGCTTCGCGAGCGCCATCACGAATCCCTTCACCGTGCTGCTCGCCTCCCAGATAATCGGGGCGAACCCGATGGAGAACATCTGGTACAGGATAGTGATATTCATCGTCATGTACCTTCTTATGCTCGCGTTCATATTCCTCTACGTCCGAAGGATAACGAAGGATCCGACGCAGAGCCTCACGTACGAGCATGACGAAAGACTTAGAGCCGCCGGCAACAAGGAGGAGGAGAGCACCGATCCCGTAAGGGCAGGGCGTATAAAGCTCACGTACATCGTGTTCCTGCTCGTGTGCCTCGCGCTGCTGATAACCTGCTCGGCCTCGCCCGCGCTCCGCGATTACACTGTGGTCGTGCTCATCGCGTACTTCCTAATATTCGGCATAGCGGCCGGGCTTATTTGCACCGGCGAGCCGAAGAAGGTGTTCAAGAGCTTTTTGAACGGCGTCGTCGGCGCGCTGCCCACGATCGTGTTCATAGCGCTCGCGTCCTCCATAAAGTACATTTTCGACGAGGGCTCGATAATGCCCACGATAGTGCACCAGATCAACGGCATAGTGGAGGGCAGGAGCCTCATAATGATCGCGCTCGTGCTCTACGCGATAATACTCGTGCTGGAGTTCTTCATTTCGTCCTCGACCGCAAAGGCTATACTCGTAATGGGCATGCTCGCGGTCGTGAACGTCGGCCTGACGAAGCAGATGCTCGTGCTCATATACACCTTCGCGGACGGCTATACCAACGTGCTGTTCCCGACCTCGCCCGTGCTGCTCATTAGCCTTTCCATGATAGAGGTCGATTACTTCAAATGGGTAAAGAAGTCCCTGCCGCTGTTCGCCGTGAACCTCGCGCTCGTCGTGCTGTTCATAATCATCGGCATAGCGATAGGGTATTGACGCTAAACGCATGATAAACGGAGGAAGCGCGCTTCCTCCGTTTTTTCTTCGGCGCTCATCACAGCCCGGCATTCATCGGCATCTTGACGGCGCGCCGCGATTATGGTATCATTTTATAAGGCGCAATATGGTATTTTACATGGTCAGAGGGAAAGATTTATGGATTTTTTCAATGTGATCTCTCTATTGGGCGGACTTGCCATGTTCCTTTACGGAATGCGGCTAATGGGGGACGCCTTAAAGGAGAACTCTTCCGGCACGCTTAAAAAAGCGATGGGAAAGGTGACGAACAACCCGTTCAAGGCGTTCATCCTCGGCTTGCTCGTCACGGCGCTCATCCAGTCCTCGACCGCGACCATAGTCATCACGGCGGGTCTTGTCGGCGCGGGGATACTCACATTGCATCAGTCCCTCGGCATAATCGTCGGCGCGAACGTCGGCACCACCGTCACCGGCCAGATAATCCGCCTTCTGGATATCGATTCCTCCGGCACTTCCATACTGCGCGTATTCCAACCCTCCACTCTCGCACCAATAGCGCTCATAATCGGCATACTGCTGATCATGACCAGCTTCTTCAAAAACTCCAAATCCGTCGGCAGGATAGCGATAGGCTTCGGTATACTGTTCTCGGGCCTTCTCAATATGACAGGCGCGGTCAACACGCTTGCGGAGTCCGGAGTCATCGAAAAGCTTTTCTCCGGCCTCGGCAACAATCCGTTCCTCGGCTACGTCACCGGCGCGTCCGTGGCGTTCATGCTCCAGAGCTCGTCCGCTACCATCGGTATCCTGCAGGCGTTCTCCTCGAGCGGCCTGCTGACATTCAAGGCGATCTATTCGGTCATCGTCGGCGTCTACCTCGGCGACTGCGTGACCACAGCGATAGTTATCTCTATCGGCTCAAAGGCGGAATCCCGCAGAGTCGGCATCGTCAACATACTCTATAACCTCTGCAAGAGCGCCCTCGTGCTCATCGCAGTCACGATTGTCCACAAACTCGGCCTTCTGGACAAGCTGTGGGATGCGCCGGTGAACTCCAGCATCATCGCGAATACCAACACCGTATTCAACCTCGCCTGCGCGCTGGCGCTGCTGCCCGTGCTCGGCCTGTTTGAAAAGCTCAGCCTGCGAATCGTAAAGGACAGGCCGGAAAAGGCAGGCAAATACAAATCCGTCGTCGATTCGCTCAACCCCGTGTTCTTCAACACCCCCGCGCTCGCGCTGCAGAGCTGCTACCAAACGCTGCTCGCCATATTCTCCGCCGCAAGGACGAATATCGAAAAGTCCTTCGAGCTTCTGAAAAAATACGATCCCGCCTCTCATAAGCAGATGCTTGCAGAGGAGGAGGAGATCGACCGCCTTACCGACCGCATAAGCAAATACATGGTGGAGTTCCTTCCTCATCTGCAGATGGAGGATCACGTCGCCATACTGAACCAGTACTATAAGATAACCTCGGAGTTCGAGCGCCTCGGCGATCACGCGGTGAATATCGCCGCATACGCAGAATCGATGAAAAACAGCGATACGTCCTTCTCGCCCGCCGCCGTTTCGGAGCTCGAAGTCCTCGAGAACGCGATAATGAACATACTCGACGAGACGGAGCAGACCTTCTCCAAACGCGACGTGGAGGCCGCCGCAAGGATCGAGCCCTTGACGCAGGTGGCGGGGGATATCATAGCGGTGCTCCGCCGCAACCACCTCAAGCGCATGAGCACGGGCGAATGCGATCCCTACGCCAACACGACGTTCACGGATCTCATGGTGGAGTTCCAGCGCATCGGCGACGTGTGCTCCAACGTCGGCGTGGCCACTGTTGTCCGCGTACATCCGGAGCTTGCCGATCATGAGCATCTTTACTTCGAACGCCTTCACGGCGGCAGCGACGAGGAGTTCAACGCCGCGTACGAGAGCGCGTATCAGAAGTACTTCTCCATGCTGGCAAAGCCCGAACCCCCCGCCTCGGAGGATCCCGCGCCGGCCGCGGGCTGATGAACAGCCGGAAGAGACCGGGACGAATTAAATGCCGATCCGGAATATGAAAAAGTCCGACCTCAGGCCGGTTTAACTGTCATTAAACAACCTCCGCAGATCTTATGATCTGCGGAGGTTCTTTATAAAGACCATTGTGCTGATGCGACGAACAGGTACGGCTTAACGTCGGTCACCTCGTGCTGTTTTCAGCTTCTTCCACTCTTAATGAAACACTCTTTTTGCCAGCACGACAAGGTCGCGCGTTCCCGTGACCGGATCGGAGTATTCCTCCTCAAATCGTATTATTTTAAAACCCGCTTCCGACAAACATTCCTTAAGCGTATCGCCGTCAAGCGCGCTGTAGAAGAACGGTTCGCCGTACATCGTCCCCTGCACGGAACCGGTGACTCTCCCGTGAGTGAACAGGAAATACGCTCCTCCTTTCAACAGTCCCGCGACCTTGCGGTAGATCGCCCTCTGCCTTTCAAGCGGGATATGAAATATCGAATCAAACGCTATCGCCGCGTCGAACCTCTCCTCGGTTTCAAAGCCGAAAAGATCGGTACGGAAGAACCGTGCGTTTGGAAGCCCGAGGCCGATCGCCTTTTTAAGCATCTTATCCGCGGGATCGATCCCCGTCACGGTAAAGCCCATGGACGACAGATACTCGTCGATCGGATATCCCGTACCGCAGCCGATGTCCAACACGTTCGCCCCGGCGGGAAGCATAGCGGCGAGCTCCTCAACGCATGGATCGACGGGCTTTTTTCGCCTGTTCTCGTCCCATTTGTCAGCTATCCTGTTGTATGACGCCGTGTTCATATTCGCCGTTTGATCCTTCGCCTTCATAACTTATCAATACGGATAAAGGCGTTCTGACACCATTCGATAACGGACGAAAACGTCCTGTCAAAGTCATAGCCGTCCGGGAGCTCGCCAAGCCCGAGCATCTGCCTGTCGGCTTCCGAAACCGCTTCTTTAAGCGCTTTCTTTGATACTATGAACTCGCCGCTTTCAAGAAAATGTATGTTCTGTATCAGGAAGAACGATCCTTTGCTCACCCCGCGCAGCTTCCGGATGCTGTTTTCCCTATCCGTGTGGATATAGCGGTGGCACAGCTCGTGGTAAAGGTTCCCGAGGCTCAGCTTAACGTAGGCGATCTCATCCCCGCGTGAGGCTTTGGGAAGATGATCGGCAAGCGCCCCGTAAACATCCTTTGTCGTATGGAGAAGCTGACATACCTCAAGCGGATTCCATCGCGTCATTTCATCCCTGCCGCAGATGAATCCGCAGGACTTTTCGTAATGCCCGAGCTTTTCAAGGATCTCCCGATACTCGTCCATGTCCTTCACGGATAGCTCGTCGAGTATCATCATGACGTCGATATCGCTGTTTTCGCTCGCTTCGCCGCGCATGTAGCTCCCCTGAAGCCCTACGTACAGAAGCCGGTCTCCGAAAGCGTTTTTACACTCCCCGATCAGTTCTTGCAAATAACGGTCAACGTCAAACATTTAATTGGTTTCTCCTTCGTAAATCCCGATTTATGCAATTCTTCCTCCGCCGTCCCGACAAACGGGAATTTGTCAAACAAACTCTTCCCGGTCAATCCGTTCGTTTTTGTAAAAGAACTCTTTGTCACGGTCGGATATTTCACGCAGCACACGGCAAGGATTGCCGACGGCGACGACGTTTTCGGGGATATCCTTCGTTACAATACTTCCCGCGCCGATAACGCTGTTCTTTCCAATACGTACTCCGGGCACGATGATAACTCCCGCGCCGATCCATACGTTCTCGCCGATATGCACGTCCTTGTTATACTGCAAAGCGCGCGAGCGCAATTCGGGATCGATCGGATGATTCGCTGTCGCGATCGTCACGTTCGGGCCGAACATCACCTTGTCGCCGACGTAGATATGTCCGTCGTCAACAAGCGTGAGATTTGAATTTGCGTAAATGCCGGAGCCGAAATGCACATGATGTCCACCCCAGTTGGCGTGAAACGGTAGCTCGATATAGCAGTTCTCGCCGCATTCGGCGAAGACCTCTTTCATATACTGTTGCTTTTTCTCATAGTCGGAGGGCTTCAGCAGATTGAACTCCCAAAGCCGGTCGAGATACAGGAACTGCTCCTTTGCGATTTCTTCATCCGCGGGGTCGTATATCAACCCATTTACCATACGTTCGTATTGTGTCATTACAGTATCCTCACAAATACCGATTTGTCGAGCTGATTATACCACAGCGAAGCGGGTAAGACAACGAGAAAACCCCGCCTGCAAAAGCAGGGGAGGCGCCGTATTGCAATTGATCCGATGATTTGATAAAATATATATATTAAGCATCCGACGGAGGCAAACCGAATGACGATCGATAAATATAAAAATGATACCCAGATGAGGCTCGCGCTCGCCGGCAGGCTCGATACAGTCACCTCGCCGGAGCTCGACGAGATCGTTAACACGGGACTTGAAGGAGTTACCGATCTTACGCTTGATTTTGCGGGACTTGATTACATCTCCTCCGCGGGGCTCCGCGTGCTGCTTCGCGCGAAGAAGAAGATGGACGCCGTCGGAACAATGAAGCTTATCGGCGTCAGCCCGATGATAATGGAGATATTCGAGATCACCGGCTTTTCCGAGATACTTACCATTGAATGATCCGCGGCCCATATGATCGCCGCTCCCAATGATCCGCGGCAGAGGAACGACCATGAAAAAAGGAATGAGCATAAAAACAAAAGTAGCGCTGACCGCGATCGTCTTTATGGTATTGCTGACGGCCGTGATCGCGCTCATAGGCTATACTCTCTATCGCAGAAGCGTTATGGAAAGCTACACGACCTATGCGGAAACGGTGCTGGAATACGCCTACCGCGAGGCGGTGAAATACTCTTTCGGCGACATGATCGCTTTGCGCGAGATGCCGGAAGGGTATGAGACGCTTCGCACGGAGCTTGACCGGATAAAGGATTCTACAAAGATCGAGTACCTGTACGCGGTCTATTTCGAGGACGTCGAGGATATCCACAGCCTGCATTACGCGATAAACGCGAAGACGGAGGCGGAACTGGCCGCCGGCGCTTCATACACGAATATGGGCACTCCATGCGAAGAGGGCAGTTTTGAGGACGATACCCTGGTGATCTTGCAGCAGGCAGTAAAAAGCGCGAAGTCCGATAACGGCACGCTGGAGGGTTATTCCTCCGAGTACGGGCACATGCTCAACGGCTACCGCGTGATAATGGACGGCAGCGGCAAGGCGGAAGGCCTCATCTGCGTTGAGATCGATATAAACAGGATCCGGGCGGGCCTTCGCAGCTACGTTTATACGGTCATTTCGATCGCCGCCCTGTTTACCGCTGCGACGGTGCTTCTGTACCTCTTCAACACCAAGCGCTATCTTGTGGGGCCGATCGAAAGGATCGCGAAGAGCAGCGATTCGTTCGTCAGGAAGATGCAGGCCAATACCGATCCGGAGGAGCTCGTTTTCGAAGACGCAGGCGTGAAGACCGGCGGAGAGCTTAAGCTTCTTGCCGATAACGTAAAAAGCCTTGCGGACGGCGTTTCCACCTATATGACCAATCTTAAAACGGCTACCGCCGAGAAGGAGCGCATAGGCACGGAGCTCGCCCTTGCGACAAGGCTGCAGGCGGCGTTCCTGCCGAGCGTATTCCCGCCTTTCCCGGAGAGGAGCGAGTTCGACATCTATGCCTCCATGGATCCCGCGAAGGAGGTCGGCGGCGACTTCTACGATTTCTACCTCATAGACGACGATCACCTCTGCATGACGATAGCGGACGTCTCCGGCAAGGGCATACCCGCCGCGCTCTTCATGATGGTATCGAAGATAATACTGCAGAGCTGCGCGATGCTCGGACAGTCCGCGGGCGAGGTGCTGACGAAGACCAACGAGGCCATCTGCTCCAACAACAAGGAGAGCATGTTCGTCACGGTCTGGATAGGCATACTGGAGATATCCACCGGCAGGCTCACCTGCGCCAACGCCGGGCACGAATACCCCGCGATAATGAGGAACGGCGGCAAATTCGAGCTTATGAAGGATAAGCACGGCCTCGTGATCGGCGCGATGGACGGTGTGAGATACAAGGAATACGAGCTCACGCTCTCCCCGGGCGATAAGCTGTTCGTCTACACCGACGGCGTGCCGGAGGCGGAGGACGCCCATAACGAAATGTTCGGCACGGAGCGCATGATAAACGCGCTGAACGAAAACAGCGGGGCCGAGCCCGCACGCCTGCTCAAGAACGTGCGCGCGGCGGTCGACGGATTCGTATCGGGGGCGGAGCAGTTCGACGATCTTACTATGCTCTGCATCGAATACAAGGGCAAGGAAGGTGCGGTATGAGCGAAAACGTGAAAAATGAAGTAACGGTCCCCATCTCGGGCAGGATCGATTCAAACAGCGCCCCCGCGGCCGAGGCGGGTATCCGCGCGGCGATAACGGACGGGGCGGATAACCTCGTGCTCGACGCCGAAAAGCTCGAATACATCTCGAGCGCCGGGCTGCGCATCCTTCTGCGTCTGCGCAAGGAATACCCGGAGCTCATGCTGATAAACGTCAACTCCGAGATCTACGAGATACTCGACATGACCGGCTTTACCGAGATGATGAAGGTCGAGAAGGCATACCGCACGCTCTCGGTCGACGGCTGCGAGTGCATCGGCCGCGGCGCGAAGGGCGCGGTCTACCGCATAGATGATGAGAACATCGTCAAGGTCTATTTCGATCCCGACGCCCTTGATGAAATAAAGAACGAGCGCGAGATGGCAAAACTCGCGCTGATACTCGGCGTGCCCACGGCGATCTCGTACGAGGTCGTACGCGTGGGAGAAAACTACGGCTCGGTGTTCGAGCTCATAAACGCCCGCTCCATCGCCCGGATATTGGCGCAGGAGCCCGGGAACTTCGACCTGTGCGTCAAGGAATTCGCGGGACTTCTCAAAAAGATTCACTCCATCGAGGCCCCCGCGGGCAAGCTTCACGATATCAAACCGGATGTGATCTACTGGGTCGATAGGCTCGGAGACGCGGTCGATGAAGAAGCCAAGGAAAAACTGAGGAAGCTGATACTCGCCGTACCGGAAAGGCTCACCATGCTCCACGGGGATTTCCACCCGAAGAACATAATGCTGCAGAACGGCGAGGCGCTCGTTATAGACATGGACACCCTTGCCACGGGGCATCCGATATTCGAGCTCTGCTCGGTCTATAACGCGCTGATCGGCTTCTACGAATACGACAGCGAAGCGATAGAGGAGTTCCAGGGCTTCGATTTCGACCTTGGCGTTAGGTTCTTTTACGCGGCGCTTTCGGAATACCTCGGGACGACCTCGGAAACCAAGCTCCGCGAGGTCAAGGATAAGGCGAGGATATTGAGCTATACCCGCCTCATCGGAAGAGCCGTCCATAAAGGCGCGCTCGAAACGGAGAAGGGCCGCGCAGAGATCGCGCTTTGGAAGGAAGAACTCATAGCGCTCCTTGAGACCGCGGATACGCTCGATTTTTCTCCCAACGAACTCGAGATAGAAGCGGATAAGGCGAACCTGCCCGAGGCGCTTTCCTTCATCGAAGAGCTGGTCGCTCCGCTCGAGCCCTCGGAAAAGGCGAAAATGCAGCTCGAACTCGCCGCGGAGGAGATATTCGTAAATATCGCCGATTACGCCTACGCGCCCGGCAAAGGCAAAGCGAAGATACTGGTCGAGACCGATGAAGAAGCGCGCGAGGCGGTCATAACCTTCTCCGATAAGGGACGTCCCTTCGACCCGACCGCGATGGAAGATCCCGCGCTTTCGCTTCCCGTAGGAGAAAAAACGCCCGGCGGACTCGGCATATTCCTCACAAAAAAGCTGATGGACGGCGTCTCGTACGAATACCGCGACGGGAAGAACATACTTAAACTGATCAAGAAAGCATGACCCAACCGCTATGAAAGTCCGATTCGATACGCTCAATAAGAAGCCCAAGCTTTACGACGTGCTGATAGTCGGCGCGTTGGTGTTGGCGGGGGTCATTGCCCTTTCCGTCATCGGCAGGGGCGGATACACCCTGCCCGCGGCGCTGCTGCTCGACGCGTTCTTCATCTACGCCATCGTGCGGCTCGTCATCGCCTTTATAGGCCAGCTGCGCTACAACCCCTATTCGTACAACACCATCTATTATGCGGGATTCGCGCTGTTCCTCATGTCGGTGCTGATAACGTTTTGTTTGCTGACCGTCAAATTGATACTGCATCCGGAGGTGTACTCTGACGACCAGGCGGAGCTGATCGGGACGCTTTTGGGCTCCGCAAGGAACTATATGTTCTTCTCCGCGCCGTTCATACTGGCGTTCTCGATAGCGCTCTGCGTATCGAACATATCGCTGATCCGGCACGAGCGTTTCCGCTTCGTGAACGTGCTGGGAATAATACTCGCTTTCCTGCTCGTCGCGGGCGAGGTCTTCCTGTTCACGTATGATATGTACGCGACGGGGAGCAAAAGGGAGGTCATGCTGCACGATCTCTTCGTCAACCTCTTCGCGGCGGTGTACCTCTATTTCGAATGCATGATCATCGGCGCGATGATCGCCAATATCATAGTCGTCAAATACGAGCCCGATAAGGACAAGGATTTTCTCATAATACTCGGCTGCGGCCTCCGTAAGGACGGCACGCCCACGCCGCTGCTTCGCGGCAGGATCGACCGCGCGCTCGCCTTCGATAAGGAGCAGAAGGAGGAGACGGGCAAGGAACTCATATTCATCACCTCCGGCGGCCGGGGCGAGAACGAGGCCAATTCGGAAAGCCTTGCCATGAAGCGGTATCTCATCGAAAACGGTATTCCCGAGGAACGCATAATCGAGGAGGACAAGTCGACCGACACGTTTGAGAACATGAAGTTCTCCAAGGCGAAGATCGAGGAGCGAAGCGAAAACGCGAAGATCGCTTTTTCAACGACCAACTATCACGTCTTCCGCAGCGGGCTCTTTGCGAGGCGCGTCAAGATGCGCGCAGTCGGCATGGGCGCCAGGACCAAATGGTATTTCTGGCCGAACGCCGCCGTGCGAGAGTTCGTTGGCCTTCTGACGGCGCACCGGCTCAAACAGGCGATCATCCTCGGCAGCATGGTCGTATTCTACGTCGTGCTGACGCTCGTCGCATACAGGTAATGAGGGATAGAACATGAAAGAGATCTCAATAACCGAAATCGGCCCGATACGCATCGGACAGACCGAAAACAGGGAAGCCGGAACGGGCTGCACGGTTTTTATTTCCGAGACGGGCATGCGCGCAGGCCTTGACGTCAGAGGCGGCGGCCCCGCCTCGCGTGAGAGCCAGCTTTTGAACCCGCTCACTGCGGCGCAGAGGATCCACGGCATAGTGCTTGCGGGCGGGAGCGCCTTCGGCCTTTCGGCTGCGGGCGGCGTAATGAGGTACCTTCAGGAACACGATATCGGCTTCGACGTGGGCGTTACGAAGGTCCCGCTCGTAGCGCAGTCGGACATATTCGATCTTACGGTCGCAAGGCCGGACGTTTATCCCGACGAGGCCATGGGCTATGAGGCCGCGAGGATAGCTTTTGAAGAGCCGAATTACCGCGACGGCAATTACGGCGCGGGCTGCGGCGCGACGGTCGGCAAGTTCTGCGGCATGGAACGGGCCATGAAGACCGGCATAGGCAGCTATGCGGTCGAGATAGGCGAGCTCAGGATAGGCGCGGTCACGGTGCTGAACGCCCTCGGCGACGTATTCGATTGGAAAAACGGCGAGCGCATCGCCGGCATGCTGACCGAGGATAAAAAGGCGTTCGCGGATTCCCCGGAGGAGATGCGAAAGAGCATCGAGAAGGTCGCAAACCGTTTCGTAGGGAACACCACGCTTTCGGTCATTATCACCAACGCCCGTTTCCACAAGGGCTCCCTTTGCAAGATAGCCGGCATGGGGCATGACGGCTACGCAAGGTCCATCCGCCCCGTGCATACTTCGCTTGACGGGGACAGCATCTACGCCGTATCCATCGGCGAGATCGAGGCCGACCGCGAGGTCGTGGGCCTGCTTGCTGCCGAGGTCGTCAGCGAGGCGGTGATCCGCGCCGTTCAAAACGCCGAGAGCGCATACGGGTTCCCCTGCAGATCACAAGTGATAACGAACGGCGTGTGAAATCAGTATTATTGCCGCCAAAGCGGCTTAACGGGAGGTTTATATGAACACAGAGAACAAATTCGCAAGGCTCATGAGGAACACCGGTCCCGCAAGGTTTTTGATCCCCGCAGGTATCATTCTCATCATATTCGGTATCATACTGCTCGGCTT
>JAFZYC010000063.1 GCA_017616435.1 Clostridia bacterium | reverse complement strand
GCGAAAAAGCAGAACAACGGCTGCAACGGGTATATCGATCCCACATTGTGTTCGATCAACCTAATCGAAAACAGGCTCTTCTATCTTTCTTATGATCCGGACGCTCGCTGCAATGCGCTTTTCAGCATCAATACCGATGGCACAGACAGAAGGCTCGTCTGCGATCTTGAAGGGCTCGATTATCTTGGCCTCGGCGCTCCTCAAAGGCTCGACTATTATCGAGGCAAGCTGTATGGATACGGCTTATATCAGCGGGTGACCGGAGCAGAGCCCGAAAAAGGGCTTTCCATTTTGTGTATCGATCCGCAAACAGGGGAAGGGCAGGTGCTGTATGACCTGCGGGGAAACTATTTATCTGCTTCGTTATACTATTATGGACAGTATGTGTATTTCTGTACATTTACGGTAAGAGGTCCTTCCGGATCCGACGTCGAGATACAGCGTTTGGATACCGGATCGTTGAAGACGGAGACTGTATTTAGCAAGAGCGGGGTCAACGGAGCATGGTTTGCGATAAAGGTAGTTTCGGAGAATAATATTATGCTGATACCAAATGCATTGGCTGAGGGAACCGGGCAAGTGGTTTACTCTGTTACCGGCGGAGAGCTGACAACGGCATTTGAGTTCGGATTGCAAGGGATAACTTATCCTATCGAGGGCGGCGCCTTATGCATTAACAGGGCGGAAAAGCAGATGGAGATACGAACAAATGACGGGGAACTGATATACAAGGGAGATATCGACACCGGGTTTTTGAAAGAAATAGGGAACAACGTCAGTATCGAAGGAGAGAGCGCGGTATACGGTGATACAAACTTGCTCTTAATAGTTTATTCGATCTACGATCCGAACGATCCGGATGATGATATCGGCACCTGCCTCGTCCGATACGACCTTACACAGGAAGATCCCAAAGGTGAGCTGCTGATATACAGCCCATGGATGTAAAACGCAGGATAAATGTGAGATGAACACCGCATTTTAAAACAAAACATTTATCGTTTTTCGCTTTTGCAGGAACGAAAAACAGCAACCATCAGATTAATCGGCCCTTATTCTCCAAACCTTGTTTTCCCAGCTTCCTCGCGTACTGGAAAATGTACTGTTGGATGATGCCGGAGTATTCCCCGAGCGCGTCCACGGCCTCGTAAAGCTCCGCCTTTTTCGCCCTGTTCCCATCGAAGAAGAGCGCCTTCATCGCGCGGTCGATCCACACGTCGATGGGGAACGCGTCCGCGTGCTGGAGCGAGAACAGCAGTATGCAGTCCGCTACCTTCGGGCCTATGCCGTAAAAGGACAGGAGCTCGCTTCGCGCCTCGTCAAGGCTCATGCCGCGCAGCCGCTCGAGGTCGTAACCGCCTGCGACACGCTCCGCAGCGGCCTTTATGAACGGCGCGCGGTAGCCCGTGCCGAGAGCGGTGAGCTCCTCGACCGAGAGGGCGGCGATACATTCGGGCGCGGGGAAGGAATAGAGCGTCTCGCCCATGAATACTACGGGATCGCCGCATTTTTCGCAGAGGCGTTCGACGATGCCGGATATGCGCTTTATGTTGTTGTTCTGTGATATGATGAACGAGATCAGCGCCTCGAAAGGCTCCTGATTGAATACCCTTATGCCGTGCGCCTCGGGGAAGCAGCATGAAAGCCGCGGGTCGCGCGCGACCGCGCTTTCGATCGCGGCATAGTCCCGACCGAGGTCGAGGTAGTGCGCCCACATAGCCGCGGAAGCGGGGGAGGCGCCGAATACCTTGACGGTATCGCCCTCCCGATACAGCACGACGGGTTCGCCCCGAACGACGCCCAGCTGGCCGCCGCATAAAGGGCGCCAGCGGAACGCCTGACCGCAGGAGCAGCTCTTGTCAAGATCGAAACAGTCTATGCCGCCGAACACGACGGCGTTGTTCTCAAAACGGATATCCATGCTTTGATTGTACCATTTTGCCGGGATATGTCAAGAAGGCGCGCGCCGCTGTGCCGGAATGACCCCGCAGGCGGCAAAAATATATTGAAAAATCTGCATTTTTTGCTTGACAAGGCCGAGCCGCAGTGCTAATATAGGTCGGTAAGCCGCTCCATGTCGGTTTAAAGCTGCGCTCCGAACTGAGGCGCGCACACCGCAGCACGGGCGAGATCTATAAGGAGGAGTTTCCAGATGTACGCTATCATCGTTACCGGCGGTAAGCAGTACAAGGTCGAGGCGGGCGACGAGATCCTCGTCGAAAAGCTCGACGCAGAGGTTGGCGACACCGTCAATTTCGACGTACTGATGACGGCAGACGGCGACGCTGTTACGGTCGGCAAGCCCTATGTCGAGGGTATTTGCGCCAAGGCAGAGGTCGTTGAGCATGGCAAGGGCAGGAAGGTCATCGTCTTCAAGTATAAGCCCAAAAAGAACATTCGCAAGAAGCAGGGCCATCGTCAGCCGTACACAAAGGTCAAGGTCCTTTCTATAGGCTAAGGAGAGGTCGCTGTATGACCAGGATTACCGTCCACTATTTCGCGGGCCGCATCGTCGGATTTACCGCAAAGGGTCACTCGGACTATGCCGAACAGGGCAGCGATATCGTCTGCGCGGCGATATCCGCTCTCACCCAGACAGCTTATCTGGGCATTACGGAGCTTGTCGGCGCCGAGGTCGACTTTTCAGTGTCGGACGGCGCGCTTCGCCTGAAGCTTCTTCCCTCAGTCGGGGGAGAGAAGCGCGAAAAGGCGGAGCTGATACTTGGAACGATGCTCTTGGGGCTTCGTTCCGTTGAGGAAAATTATAGTGATCATCTCAAAATAGTTAAGAGGGAGGTTAAAGCTTAGTATGTTCAAATTCGATCTTCAGCTTTTTGCACATAAGAAGGGCGTAGGTTCTTCCCGCAACGGCCGTGAAAGCGAATCCAAGCGTCTTGGGCCCAAGCGTGCTGATGGTCAGTTCGTGCTCGCGGGCAACATTCTCGTCAGGCAGCGCGGTACTCATTTCCATCCCGGCACCAACGTCGGCATCGGCAAGGATGATACCCTTTTCGCAAAGATCGACGGCATCGTCCGCTTCGAGACGAAGCATGGCGGCTATAAGTGCGTAAGCGTTTATGAAAAGGAAGAGATCGCGTAAGGTCTCGCAAAGCAACAAATAAAGGCAGCTCATACGAGCTGCCTTTTTTCTTTGCTTATTTACTTTACTCCGCTGTTCACTATGGAGGCGTATACCTCCTCCGGGATCATGGGGGAGCATATCTCGGCCATGAGGGCTTCGTCGATCGCGCCTCCCGACGCGAACTGCGCGCCGGCCCTGCGCACGAGCTCAAGCCTCGGCCCGGTCACGGGCTCCGCGGCTTTCGCGTTGAACATGGGGCATTCGGGCATCGTCAGCGCAATGCCGCTGCCGTGGAACAGCAGGCGGAACTGCATCACCACCGCCTCGAAATTATGCTTGCTGTTGGGAAACCCGCAGCCGCAGATCATCATGTAGCGCAGGCCGGAAAGATCGTTCCGCCCTACGTGCTCATACCTCTCGCCGGACTTCTGCATCTCCATTGAGGAGAGCGGCAGCACGCGGTCGATGACGGCTTTAAGGGGCGCGGGCATACCGTAGCAGTAGAGGGGGAAGCTCAGGAGAAGCAGGTCGCTCGAAAGTATGTCCTCGAGTATGCCGCGCATGTCGTCCTCGATAACGCAGCCGCCCGCGCCGAACATGCAGCTGAAGCAGCCCGTGCAGTACTCGACATGCTTATCTATAACGTCTATCACCTTCACGTCCTGGGGAGCCGCTTCGTTCATGCCCTCCAGAAACGCGCGCGTCACGACCATCGTGTCGCTCCTGTCCCGCTTGGGGCTGCCGTTCAAAACGAGTATCCTCATGTCATTCTCCTTAAAAAGCTTATTTCAGTATCCCGGAAACGAATATCTCGATCCCTATCGCGATCAGTATCACGCCGCCCAATACCGAAGCCTTCCACGAAAGCTTCGTGCCGGCTTTTTTGCCTATCGCAAGGCCGATCATGCAGATCGCGAACGTCACCGCGGCGATGATCAAGGCGCATACTATGGCGCGAACAAGGCCGTAGTCGGCGATCGTGAAGCCGACGGAGAGCGCGTCGATGGATGTCGCGATACCCTGCACGATGAGTCCCCAGAACCCGACGGCGGGCTTTTCGTCAAAGCTGCCGCGGTTCTTTATGCCCTCATAGAGCATCTTGCCGCCTATGAAGGCGAGCAGTATGAGCGCCACGTAGGGAATGAACTTATCGAGCACGGAGAACCTTTCCACCGCGGTATGCACGAGCAGCCATCCGAGCATGGGCATCAGCGCCTGGAACCCCGCGAAAACGCCCGCGATAAGGCTCATCCGCGGGATGCGCATCCTCGGCTCGTTAAGGCCGTTCGCGAGCGAAACGGAAAACGCGTCCATCGCGAGACCGACGCCGAGAAGAAGGCTTTGAAGTACGAAAACGAATATGTTGTCCATTGTATTTCCTTTATGCCTGCGGTTTTAGTTTGCCCTTGTCGGGGAAAACGAACTTGCGCTGCAGTATGAAGCTCATGGGGTACAGGACCGCCTGGACGACGAGCTGAGCCAGCCACAGCGGGAAGCCCTTCTCGTTCGCGACGAGCGCGAGCAGGCCGTAATTCGCTGCGAGCAGGCCGAGTATCACTATGTAGAACCTCACTATCGCGGCGCGGCTCCCGGTCTTGAAAACGACCTTGCGGTTAAGTATGAAATTGCAGAAGGAGCTTACCGCCCTCGCGATGATGAGCGCGATCATGTGCGTGTCGACGAGCATGCCGAACATGCGCAGGCGGTATTCGCCCTCCGCGATCTTGACCGCCGCGGGCGAGTTTTTGAACACCGTCGCGAGTATGAGAAGCAGGCAGTAATCGATGAGGAAGCAGCTGAACGAAGAGAGCATGAACACTATTATCATGCGGAATATCAGCCATGAATCCTTGAAAAGAATGAATTGGGAGCTCCTCGTTCCGCCGGTGAACTCGGTCTCGACGGGGACCTCGAGTATGTTTATCTGCTCCTTTGCGGCGAACATGAGCTGCGCTATCTCGTAATCGTAGCGCTCGCCGCCGATCTTTATCATTTCGGGTATCAGACGGACGGAGAACGCCCTGAGCCCCGACTGGGTCTCGTGTAGGCGCACGCCGGAGGTCACCGCGAAAACGCTCCTCGTGATGGAAAGACCGAACCTGTTTTTGAAGGGGACCTTGTTCGTGAAATGACGGCTCGCGATAACAAGGCTGTCGGGATCGTTCCGCCATGCCTCCATAACGCGCTTCGCCCCGTCGAGCATGTGCGTCAGGTCGGCGTCGATCGTGAGCACGCCGTCGTCCTCGGAGCATATCCCCGCGATATAGGCGAACCCCTCCTTCAGGGCGTGACCCTTGCCGCAGTTGAGGTTGAGCCTCAAAACGGTCACGCGGCCGCCGTACTCCTTTTCGAGCCGGTCGAATATGGGGGCGTAAGCCGCTCCGCTGCCGTCGTCCACGACTATGAAGTTTACGTCTTCACCCGAAAGCCCTTCGATTACCTCGAACAGCTTTTCATCCGGGCGATAGGCGGGTATGACTGCAAACATCGATGCTCCAAACAGAATATGATAACGGCCCTCTGTCGGGGCCGGTCCCCTTACGGGGTGATATCGTCGACTCCCGCCAGCGTTTCGGAGGTCTGGGAGTTCAGCTTCGTGAAGTAATAGGTCAGTATCTCCTCGATCGCGCCTGCGGAGGAGGAGCCGGAGAGCCCGTTGGGCACGCAGACGACGATCGCGATATCGGGATCGTCGTTGGGAGCGAACGCCACGAACCAGCTCGTGTTCTGTATGTCGATCGTGACGCCGCCGACCTGCGCGGAGCCCGTCTTGCCGCTCGTCAGCGCAAGATAGCCCATCGAGTCGTATTCGCGGCTGAACGCCGTACCGGCCGTGCCGCCGTCCTCGGGCGAGACGACGCCCTTCATGCCCTGGCGTATCGCCTCCCAGTAGGATTCGGGAGCCTCTATACGGTTGAAAACGGTGGGTTCGGTCTCCATCAGCGTCGCGCCTTCGGGGGAGGAGACGGAGCTCACTATGTGCGCGTCGTAAACGGTGCCGCCGTTCGCTATCGCGGCGACGTACCTCACCGCCTCGATGGGAGTCACGAGCATGATGCCCTGGCCTATGCCGGTTCGTATGGTATAGGAGGCCTTCCACTGCAGCTCCGTGAGGAGCGATGTGATCTCGCTGTCCCAGCCCTGCGCCCTCGAGATGCCGTCGGGTATGCCAAGGTATTTGGAGAGTATCTGGCGGACCTCGGAGCCCTTGCCCTTAAGGCTGCCGTCCTGTAGTGCCATGAGATCCTGCGAGCACTGCGATACCGCTTCCTCGTCGATCTCTACGCCGCGCATGTTCTGATATCCGCGCAGCAGCCTGCAGAGGCTGCGGTAGACGAGCAGGGGAAGGGAGGTATCCTGACTGTTGTAGGGGCGGGTGTTGTCGTACATGGCCTTCTGCCCGCCGATGATGCCGCGGGTCTCGCCCGTGAGCTCTATCCCCGTCTTGGAGGTGAACCCGAGCTTATCCGCCCAGGAAACGAGCTTGTCGATGCCGAGCCTGTACGAGACCTCGTAGAAATAGTAGTTGCAGGAGTTCGTGAGCGCGCGGCTTATGTTCTGATCCTGATGCCTCGCGGGGTTGGTCGTCCAGCACTTCGCGTTGGTGTCGACCTCCTTGCCGGTCTCCTCGTCGATGTAGACGTAGGGGGATTCGTCGCTTATCGTTTCCTCAAGGCCGATGACGCCCTCCATGAGCCCTGCAAGACCCGTGCACATCTTGAATATGGAACCGGGAGCCAGCTTCATCGATATCGCCTTGTTCCTCGCCGGGGTGGTCCTGTCGGCGAAATCGCCTTCGATATCGGGATCGCCGTAGAGGTATTCCGCCTGCTCCTTCGTCAGGCCGGCTATGAACCAGTTCGGATCGAAGCTGGGGTAGCTCGCCAGAGCCCTGACCTCGCCCGTGTTGACGTCCATAACGATTATGGCTCCGGTCTCGGCAAGGTCGATATTGCCGTTCTTTTCCTCATACTCGGCGTATTTTTCATCCATCACGCCGTCGCCGTTCGGATAGATCTTGTTGATCTCCTTCTCGTGGATATGGGCGATGATGTCCGTGAGCGCCTGCGTCGCGACTATCTGCATGGGCAGGTCGATCGTAAGCGTCACATTGTTGCCGTCGGTGGGGGGAACAACGTCAAGCACGTTTATTATCGCGCCGTTGGAATTGACCTCCAGCGTGATGGAGCCCTGATGCTCCTTCACGGCGCCGGTCAGGTATTCCTCCATTGTCGCCTCAACGCCCGAGACGCCTATGTAATCGTCGTATGCGTAGCCCTTTTCGAGCAGCTCGTCCGCGTTCTCCGCGCTCATCTTCTGGCAGTAACCGACTATGTGCGCCGCGATCTGACCGTAGGGGTAATGCCTTATCGTCGACTGCGAAGTCTGCAGTCCCGGAAGGTCGCTCGCCATCATCTCTATCTGCGCGACGACCTCAAGGCTGACGTTGTACGCGATGGTGACGGGCATGTAGGAGCGGTAATTGTTAAGGAGCACCTCCTGGCGGATGGAGAATATCTTTCGAGCCTCCTCAAAGGAGAGCTCCTCGGGTATGTACCATTTCCTGCGCAGCTCGAGATAAGCGTTCTCTGCGCTGATCCATGTGGACATGTCGTCCTTGTCGGGCATGTTGAAGCCCATGACGTTGCAGAAGTTCTTGTAGCGCGCCTTTACGAAGGTCTCGCTCGTGACGCCGAAATCATAGTAAATGCGGCCTTTTTCGTCCATCCTGATATAGGATGTGTCTATCACGGAGCTTCCGCCCGCCTCGATAATGCGTATGGCCTTTATGAGCGCCTCGGTGTAAACGGCGCTGTCGTAATCCGTGCGGTTGTTGGGATCGCGGAAGAACTCGACATTGAAGCAGGTCTCGTCGTATGCGAGCACGAGGCCGTTCCTGTCCAGTATCTCGCCTCGCTTGCCCTTTGTGATTATCGTTCGCTGGGAGAGCGAGCCCGCCTCCTCCGCGAAGGATTCGCCCTGCGCGATCGTCACTCTGAACAGCTGGAAAACGAGCGTGCCCATCATGGCAAGCAGCAGTATCGCAAGCACTATGAGCCTCGAAAGAGGCTTTTTGGAAGCGTCGCGTTTTTTCATTCGAGCTTGATGGCTTCCTGACGCCAGAGCTGCCTGTACAGATTCTTCTTGAAGAACAGGTGTATGAGCAGGCAGACGCCGCCCGTCAGCAGGAAGCAGGGAATTATGTATGTCGCGAACGTAAGGAAGTAGGGGGGCCTTGCGCCCGCGATGACCGAGGCTATGAGAAGTATGTGCTCCTTAAGGAAGGAGCATGCCATTGCCGTCACAGTGGGTATAACGAGGTTGTCCGCGTAGAACTTGTGGAAGAACAGGCCGCCAGCGACGCCCGAAAGCATGTACGTCAGCGCGGTGAGGCCGACTATCTTATTGAAGAAAATATCCGCGAGCAGCCCCATGCCGAAGCCTATCGCTGCGGCGGGCGCAGGGCCCATGAGCACGCCGAGGGATACCGTCACCGCGAGCATCACATCCGGCCGCATCATGCCGTAGAGGCCGACGAGATTGAAGAATATCGTGTCGAGCCAGAACGCGAGGAGGAGGGAGAGTACGAGCAGCCATTTACGCATTATCCCGCACCCCCGAAATCGGTTATCACCATGACCTCCTCAAGATGGAGGAAATCGACCGACGGCGCGACTATCGCGTTGATGCCGGAGGTATCGGTGTCGAGCATGACCTCCTCGACCGTGCCGACCCTAATGCCCTTGGGGTAGATGCCGCCTATTCCGCTCGTCATTATTATATCGCCGGGCACGAGATCGGTAAGATCCGTCGGCAGATAGTAGAGCTCGAGCTTGCTGGCGGAGGAGGCCGTGTTGAACACGCCGCGCACCATGCAGTTGTCGCGCGTCCTTTCGACGGTGACCGCTACGGTGACAGTCGAATCGATTATCGAGGTGACCTTACACCAGTTAAGGCCGACGTCCGTGACCTTGCCTATGAGGCCGTCCCCGCTTATTACGGGCATGCCGACCTCGATCCCGCGGCTGCGGCCGATGTTGATCGTCAGGGTATCGAACCAAACGCCGCTAGAGCGGCCTATGACCTTCGCAGTGACGTATTCGAAATCGCCTATCGAGCCGGAGTAGTTGAGAAGCGCTCTCAGACGCTCGTTCTCCTTTGCGAGCTCCGCGTAATCGAGCTTCGTCTGCTCAAAGAGGGCGAGCTGCTGCTTGAGCCGCGCGTTTTCAAGATCCGCGTCCGTGGTATTGAAGAGATTGCTGAAGAAGCCCGCTATGCTGTTGGAGGCCTTGAAGGCGAATGTCTGCACAGGGCGGACGATAACGCCAACCGCGTTCTCAAGCCAGGGGATGGTGCGGGAGCTCGCCGAAAAGAATGCCAGCACGAGCAGCAGCACTATCGCGATCACCATTATGAGCACGGGCTTGTTTGTAAAGGACTTCTTCAAAGCATGAGCCTCCGAGGGTACAAATCTCTAAATATACATTATAACTCACAACGGGCGGTTTGGCAAGTGCGAATAGGCAGCGGCTCCGCTAAACGGGAAAATGCACCTCAAATGCTCTTGCAAATGAGCCAGTATTGCCCTATAATTATAAAGATAAATAGGGAGGTATGGCCTATGGAGAAATACGTTCTCGCCCTCGATCAGGGCACAACAAGCTCACGCGCGATACTCTTTGACAAGGCCGGAGGCATTCACGGCACGGCGCAGCTCGAGTTCAAGCAGTATTACCCCCACGACGGCTGGGTCGAGCACGACCCAATGGAGATACTGCGAAGCCAGAAGCTCGCCATCACCGCCGCTATGGAACACGGCGAGATCGGCGCGGAAAGGATCGCGGCGATAGGCATAACCAATCAGCGCGAGACCACCGTCGTATGGGAAAAGGCCACGGGCAAGCCCGTCTACAACGCCATCGTGTGGCAGTGCCGCAGGACGGCTGAGATCTGTGAAAAGCTCATCGCCGACGGCCTCTCCGATTACGTTACGGAGCACACCGGGCTTCTCATCGACGCGTACTTCTCCGCGACAAAGATAAAGTGGATACTCGACAACGTCGAGGGCGCGAGGGAGAAGGCCGAAAGGGGAGAGCTCCTCTTCGGCACGATCGACACCTGGCTCATCTGGTGGCTCACGGGCGGCCGCGTCCACGCGACGGATTATTCCAACGCCTCCCGCACGATGCTCTTCGATATCGATAAGCTCATCTGGGACGAGCGCATAATGCAGGCGCTCGATATCCCCATGAGCATGATGCCGCAGGCTATGCCCTCCTCCGGCGATTTCGGCTGCGTCGCACCCGGAATACCCGGGCTCGAGTCCTTAGCCGGCATACCCATCTCGGGCGTGGCGGGCGATCAGCAGGCGGCGCTGTTCGGCCAGGCCTGCTTCTCCAAGGGCCAGGCGAAAAACACCTACGGCACAGGCTGCTTCCTCATGATGAACACGGGCGAAAGCTCCATGAGGAGCCGCAACGGCCTCGTTTCCACCATCGCGTGGGGACTTGACGGCAAGGTCGAATATGCCCTCGAAGGCTCTGTATTCAACGGCGGCAGCGTTATAAAATGGCTCCGCGACGGGCTCGGGATAATCAAATCCGCGCCGGAAGTTAACATTCTTGCCGAATCCGTAAAGGATTCCGGCGGAGTGCTGCTCGTGCCCGCGTTCACCGGCCTCGGCGCACCGTACTGGGATATGTACGCCCGCGGCACCATGGTCGGCATCACACGCGGCACGACCGCGGCGCATATCGCGCGAGCCGTGCTCGATTCCATCGCGTATCAGGTCAAGGATCTCATCTCCGCCATGGAGGACGACGTCGGCTTCCGCCTCTCGGAGCTGCGCGTCGACGGAGGCGCGTCCGTATCGAATATCCTCATGCAGACCCAGTCCGATATGCTGGGCGTCGCAATAAACCGCCCGATGGTCGTCGAGACGACGGCGCTTGGCGCGGCGTACCTCGCGGGGCTTTGGGTCGGCTTTTGGAAGGACCTCGCCGATATCGACATGAACCGCAAGGTCGAGCGCATATTCACCCCCGCGATAGACGCGGACGAGCGCAAACGCCGCTACGCAATGTGGCAGAAGGCCGTCGAAAGGTCGAGAAGCTGGGCGGAATAAGCCCGTTCTATGATAAAAAGCAGGCAACAGAAAGGAAATATAAACATGGAAACCAGACCTTACGTTAAATGGGAACTCATAGGCGATTTCATGCGCGCGGCCTTCAAGGCCTGCGGCATCCCCGAAGAGGACGCCGCCATCTGCGCGGACGTGCTCATGGAAAGCGACCGCCGCGGCATCGAGAGCCACGGCTGCAACCGCTTCAAGCCCATCTATATCGACCGCATCCGCGCGGGCATCCTCAATCCCGTCACCGAGATCGAGGTCTTAAAGGAGACTCCCACCACCATGGTCACCGACGCGCACGACGGAATGGGCATGGTCGCCTCCTATCACATGATGGAGAAGCTCATCGAAAAGGCGAAGACCTACGGCCTCGCGATGGGCGCCATCCGCAATTCCTCCCACTACGGCATAGCGGGCTACTGGGTCACCATGGCCACAAAGCAGGGCATGATAGGCATGACCGGCACCAACGCTCGCCCCTCCATCGCCCCCACCTTCGGCGTTGAGAATATGCTCGGCACGAATCCCCTTACCATCGGTCTTCCCACCGACGAGGAGTTCCCGTTCGTCATCGACTGCGCGACCTCCATCACCCAGCGCGGCAAGATAGAGTATTTCGCAAGGAACGGCAAGGACACCCCCGCCGGCATGGTAATCGGCAAGAACGGCGAGGCGCTGACCGACAGCGAGCAGATATTGGTCGACCTCACGAAGGGCACGGCTGCGCTCGCCCCTCTGGGCGGCATAAACGACGATCTCGCGGGATATAAGGGCTACGGCTACGCCACCGTCGTCGAGGTGCTCTCCGCGGCGCTCCAGGCGGGCAGCTATTTGAAGATGCTCACCGGCGTCGACGAGAACGGCAATAAGCGCCCGTATCACCTCGGCCACTGGTTCCTCGTCGTCGATCCCGACGCCTTCATGGGTCAGGCGACGTTCAGGGAGATCTGCGGCAATATCCTCCGCGAGCTCCGCGCCTCCGAAAAGGCGCCCGGCCGCGACCGCATCTATACCGCGGGCGAGAAGGAATATCTCGCGTGGCTCGACCGCAAGGACAAGGGCGTCCCCGTCGGCGAGGGCGTTCAGAAGGATCTCACCACCGTCCGCGACTGGTACGATCTGCCGTTCAAGTTCGATTTCGAGAAATAAGCTGAAAGGAATAAACGTATGGATTACGCAAAAGAATCTCTCCGCCTGCATGAGGAATGGAAGGGCAAGATAGAGGTCGTAGCGACCGTGCCCGTCGAAACGAAGGAGGATCTGTCGCTCGCCTACACCCCCGGAGTGGCGCAGCCCTGCCTCGAGATACAGAAGGACATCGAAAAGAGCTACGAGCTCACCCGCAGGCACAACCTCTGCCTCGTCGTTACTGACGGCACCGCGGTACTGGGCCTCGGCGATATCGGACCGGAGGCGGGCATGCCCGTCATGGAGGGCAAATGCGTGCTCTTCAAGTCCTTCGGCGGCGTCGACGCGTTCCCTCTCTGCATCAAGAGCAAGGACGTCGACGAGATCGTCAATACCATCTATCTCATTTCGGGCAGCTTCGGCGGCGTGAACCTTGAGGACATCGCCGCGCCGCGCTGCTTCGAGATAGAGAAGAAGCTCAAGGAAAAATGTGATATCCCCATATTCCACGACGATCAGCACGGCACCGCCGTCATCACCCTGGCGGGTCTCATGAACGCCGCGAAGGTGGTGGGGAAGGACTTCGATTCTCTTAAGGTCGTCATCAACGGCGCAGGCGCGGCTTCCATCGCCATCTGCCGACTGCTGCTCTCCTCCGGCATAAAGGATATCACCCTCTGCGACCGCACGGGCATAATCTATGAGGGCCGCGAGAAGGGCATGAATCCCATCAAGGAGGAGATGGCCCGCGTCACCAACCGCAGTCTAAAGCAGGGGACGCTCGCCGACGCTCTCGTCGGAGCGGACGTGTTCATCGGCGTTTCCGCCCCCAACACCGTCTCCGTCGATATGGTAAAGACCATGGCGAAGGACGCCATCGTATTCGCCTGCGCGAACCCCACTCCGGAGATATTCCCGGACGACGCCAAGGCGGGCGGCGCGCGTGTCATCGCCACGGGCCGCAGCGATTATCCCAACCAGATAAACAACGTTCTCGCGTTCCCGGGCATATTCCGCGGCACATTCGACGTGAGGGCCTCCGACATCAACGACGAGATGAAGATCGCCGCTGCGTACGCGCTCGCGGGGCTCATCTCCGACGAGGAGCTTTCCGCCGATTACATAATCCCGAAGGCCTTCGATCCGAGGGTGGGCAAGACCGTTGCCGCCGCCGTCGCGGAGGCCGCGAGGAAGAGCGGAGTCGCGAGAATCTGATCCCAAAGTCAAAAGCCCTCGTATTCCAACGGGGGCTTTATTTTTTACCAAAACATTAGAAAGAAAGCGATGCCAACCGGTATTGCTTGGGAGGGATTTGAATGGTATAATGGCTTTGTGAAAGCACGATAGCAGAGTGCCTGCTTTATCAATTAGTTACGCAAGTTTTACCTAAGATTGATTGAAAACAAGCTTTGGACGGTGTAACATAATACCGTCGAAAGGGGATGTGCAAATAATGAATACCTGTGTTCACACATTGGATCATGGAGCCATATCCATAGCCAAGCTTATAGGAAACTCGAGGATAACCGAATCCCAAGTTAAACAATGCAGATTCAGATGCAGGGACTGCGGGACGTATTTGCGCTATCTGCCTCCGGAGAACGGAATAATTCGCACGATCCATCTTATCTCGTTACCAATTGGCTTACTGCTTGCAGTTCCATATTTCTTCCTCGTCATAAAGATGGCTTACAGCGAAGTCCTCAACGATAAGCTTGTATTTTGTCTTATAGTTTTAGGCGGAACCGTACTTGCGTTCGGCGCGACATACCTTTCAAAGTTGATAACAGCTATTTTGATAAAACACGGCAAGCTTGGGAAGCTCTGCGAAATCAGCGAGGACGAAAGCAGTCGGCTTGAGAGCTATGAAGCCTTGATCCGCTCGAACGAGAGGGCGGCTTCTAAGCGCAAAGAGCGCCTAATCGTCTGCCTTATTATGATCCCTATAGTTATTGGGTTAGCGCTTATGCTCATCTTTATCAAGTAACGCCGAAAGAGAAATTGCTCTGTAGTTCTATACCATTCATTACAGCGCCCTGTTCCCGGGCGCTTTTATATTGCAAAAATCCTAGAAAGGATGTGATGCCATGGCAAAGAAAAAGGAATCTCCACGCATGGCGTTCAGGCTTACGAAGAGAGGAAAACCGGGCGACTGCGCTTGCCGCGGCTTTTTTAATATAAGTTCTTTTAGCCTTGCAAACCCGCCCCATCCATTGTATAATACATAATGGAAAATAATATGGCTATCTATGCCATCTAATAAGCTTTGGAGGAACGAAATGCAAAACATCGACCGTCTCGCGATAACCTCTATGAGGATGCTTTCAGTTGACGCCATTCAGAAGGCCAAGAGCGGCCACCCCGGCCTTGCCATAGGCTCCGCTCCCATGGCTTACACGCTCTGGAAGGGCATGCGTCACGATCCCGCCGATCCCAACTGGCTCGGCCGCGACCGCTTCGTGCTCTCCGCGGGGCATGCTTCCATGCTGCTCTACTCGCTCATGCATCTGTTCGGATATCCCGTTTCCATCGACGATATAAAGGATTTCCGCCAGCTCGGCGCAAAGACCGCGGGCCATCCCGAATACGGCAACATCCCCGGCATAGAGGCGACTACCGGCCCTCTGGGTCAGGGCTTCGCTATGGCGGTCGGCATGGCGATCGCGGAGCGTCACATGGCTGCCCGCTTTAACCGCGAGGGCTATAACGTCATCGACAACCGCACCTACACTTTGATGGGCGACGGCTGCATGATGGAGGGCGTCGCTTCGGAGGCCGCCTCCCTTGCAGGCACGCTCGGCCTCGGCCGTCTCATCGCGCTGTATGATTCCAACCGCATCACGATAGAGGGCTCCACCGACCTCGCCTTCACGGAGGACGTCGCGAAGCGATTCGAGGCGTACGGATGGCAGGTATTGGAGGTCGCCTCGGGCGAGGATACCGAAGCCGTAGCGCACGCGATAGAGGAGGCTAAGGCGGAGGAGACCAAGCCCTCGCTCATAATCGTTCACACCAACATAGCCGAGGGCACCGCAAAGCAGGGCTCGGCGTCAAGCCACGGCTCCCCCCTGGGCGAGGAGAACATCGCCGCCTACAAGGCTTCCCTTGGCTGGGAGTATCCCGAATTCACCGTGCCCGATGTGGTCGCCTCTCACATGGCGGAGATCCGCCGCGGGTTCGCCGCGCAGCACAAAGCGTACGACGCGATGATGGAGGGCTATAAGGCCACATATCCCGAGCTCTATCGTGAGCTCATGGCATGGGAAAAGGGCGAACTGCCCATCGATATTGGCGATCCCGCGCTCTGGGAGTTCGACGACACCGCGAAGCTCGCGACGAGGAAATGCTCCGAGATGATGCTCACAAGGCTCACCGAAAGGATCCCCAACCTCATCGGCGGCTCAGCCGATCTCGGCCCCTCGAACCTCACCTATATGAAGGCGTTCTCCGACTTTTCAAAGGATAACTACGCGGGCCGCAACTTCCGCTTCGGCATACGCGAATTCGCGATGGGCGCGATCGCAAACGGCATGGCGCTCTACGGAGGCCTCAGGCCCTACTGCGCGACCTTCCTCGTATTCGTCGATTACATGAAGCCCGCTCTGAGGCTCTCCTCGCTCATGGGACTTAACGTGCTGTACATAATGACGCACGATTCCATCGGCGTCGGCGAGGACGGCCCCACGCATCAGCCCATCGAGCAGCTCGATATGCTCAGGGCTACCCCAAACACCTACGTTTTCCGTCCCGCGGATGGGCGTGAGACCGCGGCGAGCTACATAGCCGCGATGCAGCTTCACGCGCCGGCGGTCATGGCGCTTTCGAGGCAGAACCTCCCGCAGCTTCCCGGCACGGGCAGGGACGCCATGCGCGGCGGCTATATCCTCCGCGACTGCGAGGGCGAGCCCCTCGTGATACTCATCGCGACCGGCTCCGAGGTCGAGCTCGCGCTCCGCGCGGCCGAGAACATGGCGAAGGACCGCATAAGGGTACGCGTCGTATCCATGCCCTGCATGGAGCTCTTCGACGAACAGCCGGAGGAGTACCGCGAGAGCGTGCTCCCGCAGCATATCCGCCGCAGGGTCGCTGTCGAGGCGCTCGGAGGCATGAGCTTCAATAAGTACATCGGTCTTGACGGAAAGCTCGTCTCCATGAAGGGCTTCGGCGCTTCCGCCCCCGGCGGCAAGCTGTTCGAGCATTTCGGCATAACCGCGGAGGCGGTGGAGGCCGCCGCAAGGATGATGATCGAATGATCGTGATAGTGAACGTGTAAACGGATGCGATAAAGCTATCGCGACCAAAGGGAGCCGCGCGGGCCAGCGCGTTCCCCCAGCGGAGGGGGGAATGTTTTTGAGCATAAGCGAGAAAACAAGAGGGGGGTTATCCGCGTCAGCGGATCATGTTCCCCGTAATGACCTCCGACCGCCCGTGTTGTGATACGACCGGGAAAAAGCTTTTTTAGCAGACTATTAAGTTAGGAAAGGCTTTCTTTGCCTGAGACGGCAAAGATATAAATCAGCAAATGGCATTCCCAAAGGAATTAATACGCAATTTCTGCATAATAGCGCATATCGATCACGGCAAGAGCACCCTTGCCGACAGGCTCATGCAGCTCACCCAGACGGTGGCCGAGCGCGACATGGAGGAGCAGCTGCTTGACTCCATGGATATCGAGCGCGAGCGCGGCATCACGATCAAGTCGACCGCGGTGCGCATGTTCTATACCGCGAAGGACGGTAAGGAGTACATGCTCAACCTCATCGACACTCCGGGCCACGTCGACTTTACCTATGAGGTCAGCCGCGCGCTTGCCGCGTGCGAAGGCGCGGTGCTTGTCGTCGACGCGACGCAGGGCATAGAGGCGCAGACGCTCGCGAACGTCTATCTCGCGCTCGACAACGATCTTGACATAATCCCCGTGATAAACAAGATCGATCTCGTCTCCGCAGATCCCGAAAACGCGATACACGAGATCGAGGACATAATCGGCCTCCCCGCGCAGGACGCGCCCCGCGTTTCCGCGAAGACCGGCCTCAATGTCGAGGAAGTGCTCGAAAGGATAGTCTCGGATATCCCCGCCCCGGAGGGCGACGCAGAGGCTCCGTTGAAGGCGCTCATTTTCGACAGCCTTTACGATAACTACATGGGCGCGCTCTCCTATGTGCGCGTCATGGACGGGACCGTCCGCCCCGGCGACCGCATAAGGTTCATGCATTCGGGCAATGAGTTCGACGTCACGGAGGTAGGCATTTTCGACCCTCACCGCAAGCCCGTAAAGGAATTGACGGCGGGCGAGGTCGGCTATATCTCCGCCTCGATCAAATCCGTTGCGGAGACCAAGGTCGGCGACACCATCACTCTTGCAAGCGCACCCGCAAAGGAGCCTCTGCACGGCTACAAGCAGGCCAATCCCATGGTATTCTGCGGCATCTATCCCGCGGACGGCGCGGATTACGAGGCGCTCAAGGAAGCGCTCGACAAGCTCATATTGAACGACGCGTCCATCTCCTACGAGCCGGAGACGAGCCAGGCGCTTGGCTACGGCTTCCGCTGCGGCTTTTTGGGGCTCCTGCACATGGAGATAGCGGAGGAGAGGCTTGAACGCGAGTTCGATCTCGACCTCGTCACGACGGCGCCCTCCGTCATCTACCGCGTTATAATGCTCGACGGCTCCGTCCGCATGATCGACAACCCCTCCAATCTGCCCTCTCCCATGGAGATACAGCGCATGGAGGAGCCCATGGTCGAAGCCAACATAATGACCCCGCCCGAATACGTCGGCTCCATTATGGAGCTCTGCCAGGAGAAGCGCGGCTTCTTTATCGATATGACGTATCTGGAGGAGAACCGCGTTAAGCTCACGTACCGCATGCCGCTGAACGAGATCATCTTCGATTTCTTCGACGGTCTCAAATCGAGGAGCCGCGGATACGCCTCGTTCGATTACGAGCTGGGCGAGTATGAGGAAAGCGATCTTGTCAAGCTCGACTTCCTCTTGAACGGCGATATGTGCGACGCGCTCTCGACCATCGTCCACCGCGACAAGGCCTACGCCAAGGGCCGCGCCGTCGCAGAAAAGCTGCAGGAGGTCATACCCCGTCAGCAGTTCGAGATACCCATACAGGCCGCTATCGGCGGCAAGATCATCGCGCGCGAGACGGTGAGGGCCGTCCGAAAGGACGTTCTCGCCAAGTGCTACGGCGGCGACATTACGCGAAAGAAAAAGCTCCTCGAAAAGCAGAAGGAGGGCAAGAAACGCATGAGGCAGGTCGGAACGGTATCCGTCCCCTCCGAAGCCTTTATGAGCGTGCTTCGCATAAACTGATGGCAGGGCTATACATACACATACCGTTCTGCAAACGGAAATGCCGCTACTGCGATTTTATAAGCTTCCCCGATTATAAGAACGAGGATCTCTATTTCGTCGCCCTCGTTTCCGAGATGCGCAAATACGCGCCGCTCATGAAGGACAGGCATTTCGATACTGTGTTCATCGGCGGAGGCACGCCGACGAGCCTGAAGCCCGGCCGTATAGCCGCGCTGCTCTCGGAGGCGAAAAACTGTTTCGATATAGCCGAAAACGCGGAGATCACAGTGGAGGCCAACCCCGAATCCGCGACTGAGGAGAAGCTCAAAGAGCTTTATGACGCGGGCGCGGACCGCCTGTCGATAGGCCTGCAGAGCGCGAACGACATTGAGCTCCATGCGATAGGCAGGATCCACACGCGAGACGATTTTTTAAGAGCTGTATCGGCTGCGCGCAAGGTCGGCTTCACCAACATCAACGCCGACGTCATGCACGGCCTTCCCGGGCAGACAAAGGAGAGCTATTTGGAGACCCTCCGCCTTGTGACCGACCTGGAGCTTCCGCATATCTCCTCCTACGCGCTCATACTGGAGGAGGGCACGCCGCTATTTGACGACGTGAACGCGGGGAAGGTAATGCTTCCCGATCCCGACGATACCGCCGACATGGAGGACGCGGGCTTCGCGTTTTTGGAGAGCGCGGGATACAGCCGCTACGAGATCTCCAATTTCGCGAAAGAGGGCTTTTCCTGCCGCCACAACCTCAATTACTGGGACAACGGCGAATATCTGGGGATCGGCCTCAATTCGCATTCCGCGCTGAGACTTAAGGGCGACTGGACGAGGTTCCGCAATACCGATATGCTGAATGAGTACATCGCCGAGCTGGGCGAGGGCAGGCTCCCCGTGCGCGACACCCGCAAAATAGAGCGCGACGAGGAGATGTTCGAGACGATAATGCTGGGTCTCAGGAAGACGGAAGGCATTATAAGGGCGGATTTCGCCGCGCGATTCGGCTGCGACCCCGTGGAGCATTACGCTCCCGCCGTCGCGGAGCTCGAAGCCGACGGCATGGCGGAGACTACCGAAACGATCCTCCGCTTGACTCGCCGCGGCCTCGATTTTCAGAACGAGGCGCTCATCAAATTCATGGAGCAGTAAAATGGTCGATAAAGTGAAAAAGCTTTTTGAAGAAGTGCCTTTTGAGAAATGGCACCATCCTTCAGAAGAAAACTGTGAAGAAAGGATTTGCGTTATAAAAAAGCTTGCGGAGCTTCTAAGGCCCCATCTTCAGACGATCCATGATGAGGAGATTCGCAATGCTTCCAGAAATGAATACTGCAAAAAAAGCTCGTTCTATCCGCGCGGGTATTATTATCCCGATCCTTTAGCCGATATCATCGTCAGTAATGCGCCAAGAGGCAGCATCAAAAAGACCGATCCCGGGGACGCCGAGTTCGTTTATTTTTTCGATGATAATGATGAGCTGAGTTTTGTGGTTGTTAAGGAAGAGCTCGAAGGGCTAAAAGATATTCGATGGCGCTGTGAAAAACTGTTTTCGTTCGGTAATATGAGGGTCGGATTCACCTTCCTCCTTGAACAATTAAACGATCCGGACGGTTTTACTTCCGATATTCTTATCGAGACACGCAGCACAGACCGCGCTGAGTACACTATCAGCTATTACGGTGTTTATCGTTCATGGGGTATGCCCTATCAAGCGGATTGCTCCGAAGCGAAATTGCTGGAGTTTTCCAACGGGCTGCCCGTAAAATGGAGCGAAAAGCTGTTCATTGACAGCGCTGATCTATGGGATTTCGGCATGGATGAATCAGAGAAGCTTGACGGAAGCATCCCATTTGGACCCGAGACTTCTCCATTGGTTTTTGAACTGGAATATGACGAAAAAGGATTTCCTTCAAGCATGAAAGCAAGTGGAGAGCCCTGCAAAATAGGCAGGATAAAAAGGCCCATCATGTCGGGAATGATGAAATGAAAGAAGCTTTTTCTGAAAACAAAAAGAGGATCGGCGTCATCTTCGATCTCGACGGCACGCTTTGGGATTCCTCTTACGAGGTCGGGATCGCGTGGACGGAGGCCTTCGTGAGGAACGGCGTCCCCATAGAGCTGAATGCCGAAAGTATGGCGGTCATGATGGGCCGCACCGTGCCGGAGATCGGAGAGGTGCTGCTTCCGGATATAGAGCCTGTCCGCAGGGCGAAGATATTAAACGACTGCTGCGAGGAGGAGACCGCAAGGCTCAACCGCAATGGCGGCATGCTGTATGACGGCGTTTCGGAGCTCATACCCGAGCTTGCGAAGGAGTATCCGCTATTCATCGTCTCCAACTGCGAGGACGGCTATATCCAGTCGTTCATGAACTACCACGGGACGGCGCCGTTCATAAAGGATATCGAGTGCATCGGCCGCACCGGCCTTCACAAGGGCGACAACATCAAGCTCATCGTCGAAAGGAACGGGCTCGAAAGAGCCGTCTATATCGGCGATACGGAGCGGGATATGCGCGCCGCGCATTCCGCAGGGCTCCCGTTCATACGCGCCGCTTACGGCTTCGGGAAAGACTTCGAGGCGGAGATGAGCATAGCGAGCTTCCGCGAACTGCCGGAGACGATAAAAAAGGTTTTCAAGGAGTGATAAGATGCGCTGCATGTGCCGTGAATGCGGGACATACATGGTACAGGCCGACGACGCTTCGCTCGGCTGTATCTGCCCCGAATGCTTCAACCGATGCCGCGACTGCCTCGGAACGGATTCCGTTATGAGCCGTGAAGAGCTCGCCGCGATGAAGGACGATCCCGCCGCCGCTGCTCTGTTCTTCGCCCGGCGCGAGGAGGAATAACAATAGGGGGAGACATGGAAAAATCCTGCGGAGCCGTACTGTATAAGACCGTTGACGGAGTGCCTTACTATGTTCTGGTGCTCGGGTCTGTTTTCGGCTTCCCGAAGGGCCATGTCGAGGGGAACGAGACGGAGGAAGAGACTGCCGCCCGCGAGATACGGGAGGAGACGGGTGTCGAGGCGGAGCTCGATACGGGCTTCCGCAGGGTGGTCGAATACCGCTCTCCCAGAAGGCGCGGCGGCAGGAAGACCGTTGTGTTCTTCCTCGCAAGATACGGAGATGAGAGCTCCCCGCGCGCCTGCAGCGAGATAAACGGCCTCGTGATAAGGCCCTACGAGCAGGCGAAGCTTCTTTTGAGGCACGAGGCGTTAAGACAGGTGCTCTCCGACGCCGACGAATACATAAGGAACGGCGCGGCCGCAAACTGAATATGGCATACGGGCTGCCGGTGGGAAAACCATCGGCGGTTTTTTGATTCTAAATCCCCGTGGGGTGAATAATAATAAATGTCATTACAACACTTCACGGGGGTAACACGATGTACGATCAGCTCAACGCAATATGGCTTTCGGGGGCCGTCACCTCTGCACCGGTCTACGATCACACCGTATTGGGCGAAGCGTTTTACAGGATGGAGGTATCGGCGAGCCGGCTTTCGGGCGTGCTCGATACGCTCCCCGTCACCGTTTCGGAAAGGCTCCTTCCGGAGCATGAGCTCACGGAGGGCGAGCCCGTTTCCGTCCGCGGGCAGATACGCTCCTACAACAAGCGCGGGCAGGACGGCAGCCACCTTATCGTAACGGTCTTCGCGCGGGAACTCGAAATGATGGGGGAGGGCTCCGCAGATATCAACGAAGCGGAGATAACGGGCCGAATATTAAGGCCCGTCGTGTACCGCATGACGCCTTTTCAAAGGGAGATCGCGGATCTGCTCGTCGCCGTCGGCAGAAGATACGACAAGAGCGATTTCGTCCCCTGCATCGCGTGGGGCAGGAACGCGCGCTTCGCGGGCGGGCTCATGCCGGGAGATACCGTTACGATAAGGGGGCGCATGCAGTCGCGCGAGTATCAAAAAACGCTGCCCGACGGGGAGTCGGTGCAGCGTGTCGCTTATGAGCTCAGCTGTTCTTCGCTTGAGCTTACGGACGCCTGATCAGACGTCCAGCTTGGCCTTTCCGGTGAAGGAATCGGCCTTGTTGAAATCCGCGAACTCGGAGATGTATTCCTTGCGCGGGGCGACCTTATCGCCCATGAGCAGCGTTACAAGGTGCTCGACGGTCGCGGCGTCGTCGATGTTCACCCTTACCATGGTGCGGTTGCGGGGATCCATGGTCGTCTCCCAGAGCTGCTCCGGGTTCATCTCGCCAAGGCCCTTGTAGCGCTGCAGCGTGTAGCCGCGCATGCCCTTCGTGACCTGTTCAAGCTCCTTGTCGTCCTGACAGTAGATCGCCTCGTTGCCTTTCTGGACCTTGTAGAGGGGAGGCTGGCCGATATAGACGTGCCCGTCGGTTATTAGACCCTTCGTGTAGCGGTAGAAGAACGTCAGGAGCAGCGCCCTTATGTGCCCGCCGTCCTGATCCGCGTCGGAAAGTATCACGACCTTGTCGTATTTGAGGTTGTCGATATTGAAATCCTCGCCTATGCCTGTGCCGAGAGCCGTTATGAGCGAGCGCAGCTCCTCGTTTTCAAGCACCTGCTCGAGGCGCTTTTTTTCTACGTTCAGCACCTTGCCTCGCAAGGGCAGTATCGCCTGGAACCGCCTGTCGCGCCCCTGCTTCGCGGAGCCGCCCGCGGAATCGCCCTCGACGATAAAGAGCTCGTTCTGCTTGGGATCGCGCCCCGTGCAGCTCGAGAGCTTGCCGACGAGCGGCGCGTTCTCCAGCTTCGATTTCTCGCGCGCCATGCTCTTCGCGCGCCTCGCGGCCTCGCGCGCCTTTGCGGCCTTCACGGCCTTGTCGGCGATCATGGATGAGAGCGCGGCGTTCTTAAGATCCTCCAGTATTGGGGGAAGGTTGTCCAGCATTACGGATTCCACGGCGGGCCTTGCCTCGGTGTTGCCGAGCTTGGTCTTAGTCTGACCCTCGAACTGTATGTTCTGCATCTTGAGGGATACGACCGCGGTAAGTCCCTCTCTGAAATCCTCGCCGGAGAGGGAGGCGTCCTTGTCCTTCAGGAGCCCTATCCTGCGGCAGTAGTCGTTCATGACCTTGGTGAGCGCGGAGCGGAAGCCCGTCTCGTGAGTGCCGCCCTCTGTCGTCGGGATATTGTTGACGTAGGAGAATATGTTCTCCGAATAGCCGTCGGAATGCTGCATCGCGATCTCAACGACGATATTGTCCTTCTTTCCGGATATGTAGATCGGCTCCTCATAGAGGGGGACTTTGTCGCCGTTAAGATACTTTACGAAATCGCAGATACCGCCCTCGAAATAGTACTCGCGCTCCTTGGCGTTTCCGCGCTCGCGAAGATCCGTGAGCTTGAACCTTACGCTGCGGTTGAGGTAAGCGAGCTCGCGCAGCCTGCGGGCGATTATCTCAAAGTTCATCTCGACCGTCTCGAAAACCCTCGCGTCGGGCATGAAGGTCACCTTCGAGCCCTGGCGGCGTGTGCGGCCGATCTCGGCTAAAGGCGCCTCGGGCACGCCGGAATGCATGCCGTCCTTGTCCTCGTAGCTCCTGAAGCTCATAGCGTACAGCCTGCCGCCGGTCGCGACCTCCACCTTTACCCATTCGGAAAGCGCGTTCACGACCGAAGCGCCGACGCCGTGCAGACCTCCGGAGTAGGAGTAGCTGTCGTTTCCGAACTTGCCGCCCGCGTGCAGCTGCGTGAAAACGACCTCGACGCCCGAAACGCCGAGCTTTTCGTGGATGCCGACGGGGATGCCGCGGCCGTTGTCCTCGACCGTGACGGAGCCGTCCCGCTCCAATGTGACGGAGACGGTATCGGCATAGCCGTTCGCCGCTTCGTCGACCGCGTTGTCGACTATCTCCCAAAGCAGGTGATGGAGCCCTCGGCTCCCGGTCGAACCTATATACATGCCCGGGCGGACCCTGACCGCCTCGAGCCCTTCCATTACCTTTATGTCGCTTACTGTGTAATCGTGACTCATGTGAACTTCCTTTGCTTGCTCGTATGCATAATATCCTACATATACATTATATTGATAATACGCCCGATTGTCAACCCCACAGGTTGTGCCGGCCCCGAATGAAGGTAAAAAGAAAAGACGCTCCCCTAAGGGAGCGTCCGGACTTATCGGAAATTACTCCTTGTCGTGGCAGCCGCAATGGCAGTCGTGCTCATGCTCGCCGCATCCGCAGTCGCCGTCTTCGCAGTCGCACTCGTCGCCGCATCCGCAGCAGCAATCGTCCTCTTCGAGGATCTGCTCGGCATAGGCGATGAGATCATCCATCTCCTCGTCCTCGGGGGGAACGAACTCCTCGGTCTCGCCGTCCTCGCTGACGATTATGCGCATGATGTAAAGGCCGCCCTCTTCGTCTTCCGACTCCTCATTGCAGTCGGCAAGAATGGCGTATTCGTTATCCTTGTAGTCGAAGTAGGTGACTACGTCGAGCTCGAACTCATTGCCTTCCTCATCGGTAAATACAACGAAATCTCTTTCTTCGTCCATGGTTTTAAGCTCCTTTCGGTAGAATCAATCGAATTGTACAACATGGCTTGAACTTTTGCAAGATGTTTTGGGGAAAATATATGTCGAATAAGCGCCGAGATCCAAAAACACCGGGAGGGGGTACCTGTGCCGCCTCCGGCCCGTTTTGATAATATATTGCAGGATAACGAAAAAAAAGCTTGCAATCTTCAAAAGTATTCGTTATAATATGAGCCGTCGCAAAAAGCGAATGCTGGTGTAGCTCAGTAGGTAGAGCACTTCATTGGTAATGAAGAGGTAGGCAGTCCGAATCTGCTC
>JAFZYC010000062.1 GCA_017616435.1 Clostridia bacterium | reverse complement strand
GAGTTTCCGAATCGGAGACGAAATCCTCGGGAACGTCGTCCTCACTCACGCTGTCTGCGGAAAAATCCGGCTCGCCCCAAGTCGGCGCCTTCACAAAGCCCCAGGAGGGCCTTGCGGTGGGATCGCCTTTCTTGGGGAGCTGCGCGGAGCAGTTCTCGCAATATTCAAGATAGTCGGGGTTTTCGAACCCACATCTCGTACATTTCATGTTATTTCTCCTTTATTACGCACATATAGTACGGCAATCATACATAGTCATTATAACAAAATCACGGAACGATTTCAACGTTTTTACCTCATTTTTTGTGAACAAATCAAAAATAAAGCCGTTTTTGCCGAAAAAAACGGGCAAAAAACGGCTGTTCCGGCTGTGCCGAAATCTGTGATAATTGTGAATAATCTCTATGCTTTGCGGCTCTTGCCTGTCTCCCAGAACAGCACCGCGGAAGCCGCGGCGACGTTAAGCGAGTCGACACCGTGCGCCATGGGTATAGTCACGGTCATGTCGCATGCGGCGATAGTCTCCTTTGCAAGACCGTTTCCCTCAGAACCGAGGAGCACTGCGAGCCGCGTCGCGTTTCTAAGCGCGGGATCGGTCACGGGTATCGCGTCGGGGGAAAGCGCGGCCGCGGCGGTAGTGAACCCGCGTTCGCGGAGGAACCCGACGTCCGTGCCTATCCCGTCGCCCGCGGCGCCGAGCACCGCCCACGGGATGCGGAAAACAGCGCCCATGCTGACCCTCGCCGCCCTCCTGTGAAGCGGTTCACAGCAGGATGAGCCGACGAGCACCGCGTCCATGCCGAGGGCCGCGGCCGAGCGGAATATCGCGCCGACATTGGTCGGGTCCGTGATCCCCTCCAGCACAGCGATACGCGAAGCGCATTTCAAGACCTCCTCCGGGGAGGGCAGGGGGATCCTCTCCATAGCGCAGAGCACGCCGCGGGAAAGACGGAACCCGGTCAGCCTTTCAAGCGCCTCGGGCCGTGCGGTGTAGACCGGTGCGTCCAGATCGGGGAACGCCTCCTCAATGCGGCGGAACTTCTCCTCCTCCGCGAGGAAGGATACGGGACGGTAGCCGGCCTCCGCGGCGGCTGCAGCCACCAGAAGGCTCTCCGCTATAAAGAGGCCCCGGCCTTCGCCCGCATGCCTGAGCTGCGCGCCCGTCAGCTCCGCGTAAGGCGCGGCCTCAGGGCAGGATATGTTTTCGATATGTATAAGCTCCATATTTCCTCCGGTTTCAGACCAATTATAATATCGCCCGGCGGCGCTGTCAAACGCGGGAACGCGGTTGACAAGCGGCCAAAAAAGATATATACTTTTTCCATCAAAGCAGGGAGGCGAAGATATGGTCATCGACGTATATGAGCAGTATTTCAGCGCCGAGTGCGTGTATAACGAGATCCCCCGCAGGGCGGCGATCGTAAAGCTCACCTCGGATTCTGAAAAGGGGAACATCAGATACACCGTCAGCGTGAACTTTTTCCCGTTCCGCGATCCGGAGGATTTCTGCATCTCCTATGACGCATATTCGGAGAAGGAGATCTACAACGCCCGCGGCCGCCGCTCCAAAAAGCGCGAAGCCGGCTTTATGAAAACGCTCCATGAGGAGGCTGACGCGATAGCGGAGGAGATGGGCGGAAGGATATTCTGGGACTCACCCCTGCTCGAGGAGAGACGCGGCTGATAAACTGTGATGAATGCGGCACGACAGGCTTTCGTGCCGCTCGTTTTATTGACTTTGCACCCCGCAAGGACTAAAATCTTAATCGGAAAATACTGCGGCGCCGGAGGCTTTCCGGCAAGGCGGAACGGAGCATAAATCAATGAAAGTGATACTTTCGAACCTCACCAAAAAGTTCCCCTCCAGAAACAAAAAGTCGAAGGAGGAGGTGGTCGCGGTAAGCGATTTCTCCTTCGAGATACCGGACGGCAAGCTCATCGGCCTCCTCGGCCCCTCGGGCTGCGGCAAATCCACGATGCTCAACCTCATCTGCGGCCTTGAAAAGCCCACGAGCGGCCGCATATTCTTCGGCGACGACGACGTCACCGATCTCCCTCCGGAGGTCAGGGGCGTGGGTCTCGTGTTCCAGAACTACGCGCTCTACCCCCATCTAACGGTGCTCCAGAACATACTCTTCCCGCTCCAGAACCTTAAGGGCGACAAGAAGCTCACCAAGGAGCAGATGCTCGAAAAGGCGGAGCAGGCGGCGAAGCTCGTTCAAATATCGGAGCTCATGGAAAGGAAGCCCTCGGAGCTTTCCGGCGGTCAGCAGCAGCGCGTCGCGATCGCGAGGGCGCTAGTTAAGATGCCGCGGATACTCCTGCTCGACGAGCCGCTTTCGAACCTCGACGCCAGGCTGCGCCTGCAAACGCGTGAGGAACTGCGCCGGATACAGCGCGAAACGGGCATCACCACCGTTTTCGTCACCCACGATCAGGAGGAGGCGATGTCCATCTCCGATATCATCGTCGTAATGAAGGCGGGCGTGCTCAACCAGATAGGCAAGCCGCAGGACGTGTACGACGATCCCGTGAACCTCTTCGTTGCGAAGTTTTTGGGCACCCCGCCCATAAACGTTTTCCGCGGCGAGGTAAAGAACGAAAGGCTTTTTATCGGAGGGGAGGACGTGCTTTCCGTCCCCGGCGTGTGCGACCGGAAGGTCTATGCCGGCGTCCGTCCGGAGGGCTTCATACTCAATGAAAACGGCGCCTTCACCTGCAGCTTATCCGCGGTGGAGGTCATGGGCAGGGACACGAGCGTGGTCTCCACCCATCCCGACTGTGAGAACGCTTTGATCCGCTCGATAATCAGCGCGGAGAACAGGGTCGATACCTCGAAAAAGGAGGTACGCTTCGACCTCAAGCCCAATAAGGTGTTCATATTCGATATCGATACCGAGGAACGCATACGCTTCGGCCAAGAGGCGTAAAGAGGGGAGGGCGCATGAAAAATAGCAATTTCAAGGCGTGGCTATACCTGCTGCCTGCCGTGCTGTTCCTGGGGTTCTTCATGGTCTACCCGCTCGTGGACGTATTCGTCTACTCTTTCGAGGAGGGCTATAATTCCGCTTCGCAGACTTTTATGGGCGTCGGCCTGTACAACTACAAGTACGTGCTCCACGATCCTTATTTCCTGCAGGCGGTGAAGAACACCTTCATACTGGTCATAATTACCGTGCCCGTATCGACAGGCCTCGCGCTGCTCATATCCTTAGGACTCAATTCGATAAAGAAGCTCAAGGAGCTCTATCAGACCATCTATTTCCTGCCCTACGTCACGAACACCCTCGCCGTCGGCCTCGTGTTCATGATACTCTTCAAAAAGACCGCCTATACCGACGGCATGGTCAACCTGCTCATTAACCTCTTCGGCGGAAAGTCGGTAGACTTCATCGACGGCCCCTATTGGGCAAAGATGTTCGTGCTCTGCTTCTATACGGTGTGGGTCGTTCTCCCGTTCAAGATACTGATACTTACGAGCGCGCTCGCCTCCGTCAAGCAGGATTATTACAACGCCGCGAAGATCGACGGCACCTCCAAATGGAGGATGTTCACAAGGATCACGCTCCCCATGATATCGCCCATGCTGTTCTATCTTATCATCACGGGCTTCATAGGCGCGTTCAAGGCGTATTCCGACGCCGTCGCGCTGTTCGGGACGAACCTCAACGCCGCGAGGATGAACACCATCGTCGGCTACGTCTACGATATGCTCTACGGCGACAGCGGCGGATTCCCGTCCTACGCCTCCGCAGCGGCTCTCATACTGTTCTCGATCGTGCTCACTATCACGGTCGTCAACCTTATGATCAGCAAAAAACAGGTGCATTACTGATGAGGTGCGCTATGGATACGAACGATTACGAAAAGATAGAAAACGCCGCCAAAAGGCGCAAGAGGATCACCCGGACGGTGACTTACATACTGCTCTCGGTCTGGGCGCTCATGGTGCTGTTCCCGTTCTATTGGATGGTGCTCTCCTCGATAAAGAGCTACAGCTCCTATAACTCGGAGTATGTGCCGAAGTTCATCGCCGAATCCCCGACGATCCAAAACTACATCGACGCGTTCACCACCGTTCCGCTTGCGAGGTACTTCACGAACACGCTCATATTCACGCTCGTCACGACCGCCGTCATGCTCGTCGTGACGGTGCTCGCCGCGTTCGCATTCGCAAGGCTCGATTTCAAGGGCAAGAACATAGTGTTCGCGGTGTTCCTCTCGCTCATGATGATACCGAACGAGCTCGTTATCATAACGAACTTCCAGACGATCACGAACCTCGGCATGCGCAACACTTTCGCAGGCCTCATACTGCCGTCGGTCACGTCCGTTTTCTACATATATCTGCTCAAGGAAAACTTCGAGCAGATACCCGACGAGCTCTATAAGGCGGCCAAGGTCGACGGCACATCGGATCTCAAATACCTCACAAAGGTAATGATACCGATCTGCCGCCCGACGATAATAACCGTAACGATACTGAAGGTCATCGAGTGCTGGAACTCCTATGTCTGGCCAAGGCTCATCACCGACGACAAGGCGTATTTCCTCGTATCGAACGGCATACAGGAGATAAGGGAGAACGGCTTCGGGCGCGAGAACATCCCCGCGATGATGGCGGCCGTCGTAGTCATCTCCGTGCCGCTCATCGTGCTGTTCCTGATATTCCGCAAAAAGATTATGGCCGGCGTTTCGAGAGGGGGCACGAAGGGATGATAAAGGGCATTAAAAGAGCCTCCGCGCTCGCACTCTTCACGCTTATGATGCTTTCGGCGCTGCTGCCTTTGGCCGCGTGCCACGGCTCGAAGGGCCTCCCGGAGTTCGAAGTCCCCGAAAGCTTCGATACCTCGCGGCAGTATGAGATCACATTCTGGGCGAAGAACGATACCAACATTACACAGGTCAATATCTACAAAAAGGCCATCGCCGATTTCGAGGCGCTCTATCCGAATATCAAGGTCAATCTGCGCCTCTACACCGATTACGGCAAGATCTACAACGACGTAATAACGAACATCTCCACGGGCACGACTCCGAACGTGTGCATAAGCTATCCCGATCACATCGCGACGTACCTCACCGGCAAGAACATCGTCGTCCCGCTGGACGGGCTCTATACCGATCCCGAATACGGCTTGGGCGGCAGCGAGCTCCTGTTCGATTCGCCCCGTATTGATGAGGTCGTCCCGCAGTACATCGACGAGTGCGCGATAGGCGGCGTGCACTACGCGCTGCCCTTCATGCGCTCCACGGAGGCCTGCTATATCAATAAGGATCTCGTCGAAAAGCTCGGCTACGAAATACCGGAGGTCCTCACGTGGGATTTCGTGTGGGAGGTATCCGACGCCGCAATGGAGAAGGACGCGGACGGCAATTTCCTCGTCAACGGGCAGAAGGTCATGATCCCGTTCATCTACAAATCCACGGACAACATGATGATACAGATGCTCCGCCAGACGGGCGGCGGCTACTCCACGGAGGACGGGGAGATACTGATATTCAACGACAAGACGAAGGAGCTCCTTTACTCGATAGCGGAACACGTCAAAAAGGGCTCGTTCTCGACATTCAAGATCTCAAGCTACCCGGGCAATTTCCTGAACGCGGGCCAGTGCATATTCGCCATCGACTCCACCGCCGGCGCCACGTGGATGGGCACCGACGCGAACCATCACGATATCGCCGCGGACAAGATAATAAGGTTCGAAACGGTGGTAAAGCCCATACCGCAGTTCGATACGGATGACCCGATGATGATATCGCAGGGCCCCTCCGTGTGCGTGTTCAACAAAAAGGATCCGCAGGAGGTCATGGCCTCGTGGCTGTTCGCGCAGTTCCTGTTAACGAACGACGTACAGATAGCCTATTCCCAGACGGAGGGCTATATCCCGGTGACGACGAAGGCGCGGGAGAGCGGGGAATACCTCGAATACCTTTCCCTCAAGGGCGCGGACAACGATCTCCACTATTCCGTAAAGATAGAGGCTGCGGAGCTGCTGATAAACAACATCGGCAACACTTTCATAACCCCGGTGTTCAACGGCTCGGCTTCTCTGCGCGACGCCGCGGGCACACTTATCGAGAACGTGACGAAATCCGTCCGCCGCAAGGAGACCGTCGACGAAACATACATGCAGAAGCTCTTCTCGGACGTCAACTCCCTTTACAGGCTCGACCAGAGGAGCAGCGAGGGCGTAGGCAGGAAGACGCTTGGCAGGCTCCCCGGAACTTCCGTGGCTTTGCTTGCGGCGCTTGCGGGGGCATGGGTGCTCATCGGTACGGCGTTCGTATTCACAAAGGTCAAAAAGAAGCGCAAAAAGAGCTGAATCGCGTCATATCCTTTCCCGTGGGGGCGAAATATAAGGTTTTTCATCTCCCAAGGATATTGATTTGTTTGAAAAATGCTTTATAATATAAAGCGTTCCGTGTGGAATAAAAGCATATTAGGAGGAAACAACAAATGAAGAAGATCCTTGCTCTTGTTCTTGCAGCCATAATCGCGCTTGCCGTGTTTGCCGGCTGCAAAAAGACGGATAAGCAGGATGTTAAGTCCGAAGGCGTTATGACCTATGCCGAGTATATGGCTGCGGAGATCGACGCCGAGGTCGTTATCGAGGCCTATGTTCAGGCCAAGCAGAGCTGGTGGGATAATAAGGCCACCGTCTACACCCAGGATAAGGACGGCGCTTACTTCCTTTACAACATGGCCTGCTCCGAAGCGGACTATGCGAAGCTCGTTCCCGGCACCAAGATAAAGGTCACCGGTCATAAGGCCGAGTGGGCCGGCGAGATCGAGATCGCCGACGCGACCTTCGAGATCGAGGACGGCAGCTACATCGCTCCCGCTTTCGACGCCACCGCTGTATTCGGCACCGACGATCTCATCAAGCACATGAACGAGTTCTTCACCGTCAAGGGCGCGGTCGTAGAGGGCATGGATGACGGCGCGGCCTTCTGGTACAGCTGGGACAACTCCGGCGAGGACGGCAGCGACCTTTACTTCAAGGTAAAGATCGGCGAGAACGTATTCACCTTCACCGTTGAGAGCTATCTCTGCGACGCCACCACCGAGGTCTACGGCGCTGTCAAGAACCTCAAGGTCGGCGATACCATCGACGTCGAGGGCTTCCTCTATTGGTACGAGGGCGCGAATCCCCACATCACCAAGGTCACCGTCAAGTAATCATCAAACCCGAAAAAGCGGCATACAAGCCGCTTTTTTGCGTTACAAAATGAGTAAGTTTGTCGTCTATATAAGTGAGAAGCAGTTTGACGCCCGTGCCGGGTGCGAATGGAAAGGAACGGAATGCTATGAAAAGGATCGTCATATCGGCAGCGCTCGCGGTATTGATGCTCGCATCCGCGCTCCTCATGCCGGGCTGCAGTCGGGAACGTGTGCGTGAAAGGCTCACGCATAATGATGCAGCCCCTTGGGAGGATATAAGCAGGGTACTTCCCATTACCATGGACAGCAGCGGCGACTCGTACGGCCTGTACGCGGATATAAACGCTGCGGCCCGCGGCAAGTACCTCGGCAGGTTCAGATCGACGAAAATGGAGCCGCTTTATGAGGGGCAGAGGCTCGATATGTACGACGGCTGCCGCATGTTCTCGTTCCTTGACGAGCCGAGCGAGTATTCCTTTCTTATCGATAACGGCGGACAGTATCTGCTCGCAAGGAAGATCCTGAAGGATGGGGAGAAAGGCCCTGAATTGACGGACGTGACCAAGCTCGCGTCAATGGGGCTGCAGAACTCATGCATATACTTCAATGGCAGATTGTTCTGCACTGTGCTCGCGGTACCGGCCTCTGCCGCAGGAGAGTACTGCCGCGCGCTTGGGCCCATTGACAACGGCTTGTCCATCCGTGTGGCCGATACGGAACTCGTACCCTCCCTGAGCGAGGCGAGATCGTTCGGCGCTCACCCGATCGACGAATGCGTGATATTCGTGAGCGGCGAAAACGGCCTGCTCTTTGCCTCCGTGGAGTATCTTAAGGAAAACATAGGGACTCTGATATCGGAACTCGAGGATCTAGGTCTGCTCGAAAAAGCGAAATAAAGCAAAGAAAAAACGGCTTCGGGCGAATGCGCCGGAAGCCGCTTTTATATTTTACTGACTGTGGGGACAGTCCCCGTGGTCAGTATTTTTTGCATTATTCGCAGGCGTCGAACTGCGCCCGGTAGAGCTCCCGGTAGAAGCTCCTTTGCGCCATGAGCGTTTCGTGCGTGCCCTGCTCCACGACCCTGCCGCCGCGCATTACGAGTATGCTGTCCGCGTTTCTGATGGTGGAGAGCCTGTGCGCGATAACGAAGCAGGTCTTGTTCTTCATCAGCTCGCGCATGGCAGCCTGTATCTGCTGCTCCGTGCGCGTATCCACATTGGACGTCGCCTCGTCGAGTATGAGCATGTTCGCGTCGAGCAGCATAGCGCGCGCGATCGTCAAAAGCTGCTTCTGCCCCTTCGAGATGCCGGAGCCGTTGTCGGTCAAAATCGTATCGTAGCCTTCGGGCAGCCTCGAGATATAGCTGTGTATCCTCGCGGCCTTAGCCGCCCGAACGACCTCTTCCATCGTCGCGTCCTTCTTGCCGTAGGCGATGTTGTCGAATATCGTGCCGGAGAAGAGCCAGGTATCCTGAAGCACCATGGCGTAAGCCTTCCTGAGGGAGCTTCTTGTCAAACCCTTTATGGGCTTGCCGTCGACGCGTATCTCACCGCTGTCGACGTCATAGAAGCGCATGAGCAGGTTGATTATCGTCGTTTTTCCGGCGCCTGTGGGGCCGACTATCGCGATAAGCGAGCCCGGGGCGGCATGCAGGTCGAAATCGGTGATTATCGGGCGCTCCTTGTCGTAGGAGAAATCCACATCGTCTATCACGACGTCGCCGTTCACGTCCTCTAGCGGGACTGCCGTATCCGCGTCGGCGGGCTCAGGCTCCGCGTCGATGAGCGCGAATACCCTTTCGGCCGCGGCAAACGCGCTCTGCAGCTCCGCGATGATGTTAGCCACCTCGTTTATCGGGCCGGAGAACTTGCGCGAATACTGCACGAAGCTCGAAAGGTCGCCGAGGCGTATCATGCCCTTCAAATACAGCACGGAGCCGAATATGCACACGAGCGCGAGCGATACGTTGTTTATGAACGTTACGGAGGGGCCGGTTATAGTGCCGTTCGCCTCCGCCTCGGTGTAGGCGTTGACGGCGATCTCGTTCTTCACCTCGAACCGCTCCTGCACCTCGTCCTCGCGGCCGTAGGCTCTTATCGTCTTCTGACCGCCGAGCATCTCCTCCACAAAGCCATTCAGCTCGCCCAGCTTCTTGCTCCTGTTGCGGAACATGGGGCGGACGCGCCGCGCGAGCCACCTGGTAAAGAGGAACGTCACGGGTATCGTCACCGCGAATATCGGCACGAGCACCGGCGCGATGGTCAGCATCATAACGAGCGATACCACGACGGTTATGGTGCTCTGCAGTATCTGGAGCGCGTCGGAGGCCAGGGACTGGTTCACCGTATCGATATCGTAGGTGATCGCGCTCACGATATCGCCCGTTTGCCTCCCGTCGAAGAAGCTCACGGGCAGTCTTGTCAGGTTTTCGAAAACATCGCGGCGCATCTGCTTCGCGACCTTGCGCGAAAGCCTTATCATCACTATCTGCAGAGAGTAGCTGAATACCGCCGCGAGCACATAGCAGACCGCCATCAGCCCTGCGCAGCGGAGCACGGTATCGAAATCGACGCCGGATCTGTCGGTGATGGCGTTTATCGCCTTGCCCGAAAGCTTCGGCCCGTAGAGCGCCAAAAGGCTCGAGAGCGAGGAGAGCAGCACCGCGAGCACTATTAGCAGGCGGTTCTTGCCCATGTACTGCCAAAGCCTCTTCAGGAGCCGGCCGTGATTCTTTCGCGTTTCGGCGCGCTCGGCAGCGGTGATGGGGGAGGGGGCTTTCATGCTCATGCTTCCGCCTCCTCTCCTGTGCCCATCTGCGTCTGGGCGATAAGGCGGTATTCGGCGCAGCTTTCCATCAGCTCGTCATGGCGGCCCGCGCCTATGACCTTGCCGTCGTCCATTACGAGTATGAGATCCGCGTGTCTGACGGAGGATATCCTCTGCGCGATGAGCACGGTGGTAGTCCTGCGGTGGTTTTTGGAAAGCGCCCTTCGGAGCAGCGAATCCGTGCGGTAATCGAGCGCCGACGAGGCGTCGTCAAGCAGCAGTATCTCAGGATCCCCCGCAAGCGCACGGGCGATGAGCAGACGCTGTTTCTGCCCGCCGGAAAGGTTGTTGCCGCGCGCCGCGACCGCGGCCTCCATGCCGCCCGCCTTCTCCGCGATGAACTCCTCCGCCTGCGCGTCGCGCGCGGCGCTTTCGACCGCTCCGGGATCTATATCGCGGAAGAAGCGGATATTGTCCGCGATAGTGCCCTCCGTGATGAAATCGTTCTGGAACACCGCGCCGAACATGCGGCAGAGCTCGTCCTTATCATATTCGCGGACGCTGCGCCCGTTTATCCTGATCTCGCCGCTGTCGGCGTCGTATATGCGCATAAGCAGGTTGATTATGGTGCTCTTGCCGGAACCGGTGGAACCCAAAATGCCGAGCGTCTGCCCGCGCATAAGGCGGAAGCTCAAAGCGGATATGTTCTCACCCACTCCCGTATAGGAGAAGGAGACGTTGTCGAACTCGATATGCGGCGCGTTGGGGTCGGGCTCCGCCGAGGAGGGCGCGGTCTCAAGATCGCGCGGCAGCTCCAGCACGTCCGCGACGCGCATCGCGGAGGCCTGCGAGCGAGAGGCCATTATGAATATTCTCGTAACGCCGAGCATGGCGTTGAGTATCATAACGAAGTACTGCAAAAACGCGACAATGACGGAGGTCTCGGTCCTGCCTCCCGCGACCTGATACGCGCCGACGACCACCACCGCCGTGAGGCCGAGGTTCAGTACGAGCGACGCCACGGGGTTGTTTATCGATGTGATCGCCCCGGCCTTCGCGTCCGTACGCGCAAGGTCGTCGTTCACTCTTTCAAAGCGCGCCCGCTCGTAGTCGGTCTTGCTCAGCGCCTTGATGACGCGCACGCCGGTAATGTTCTCCTGCACGACGCGAACCATGCCGTCCAATATGGACTGCTCCTTCGTGTAGAGCGGTATGCTGTTCTTCGTCACGAGATAGACCGTGAGCGCGATTATCGGCAGCAGCGCCACGAGCACGAGCGCGAGCCTCGCGTCCATCGTCAGCATCATCACGACTCCGCCTACGAGCAGTATCGGCGCCCTTATGCCGAGGCGCTGGCCGCGAGCTAAGAACTCGTTCACACGGTATGTGTCGCTCGTCAGCCTCGATTCGGCGGATGGGACGGTAAGTTCGTCCATCTGCCGGGCTGAAAGGCTCACGAGCTTTTCAAACAGATCGTAGCGGATCTTCCTTGTGATGCGCCCGGAGCTCTTTGCGGACATGCGGTTCGCGCTGATGTTGAGGAAGAGGCAGACGCCAGCGCAGAGGAGCATGAGCCCGCCGTAGACGAATATGCGATCATGCTGCCCGGGGACGACGCCCTCGGAGAGTATGCGCTCCATGAAATAGGGTACAAAAAGCTCAGCGACAGCGCCGCCGAGCTTTACGATCATTGTGAAGGCAATAAACAGATAGTAGGGCCTTATGTACTTCGCCAGTCTCTTCATCTCATCCTCCGCTATTTGCTTTTATTATGAGCTTCAGGATGAGATTTGTCAAGAAAAAAAGGCCCCGGAGGACCTTTTATAATCTTATGTCAGATGTCGGAATATCTCCGCGCCCCTGCGCTTCATCCATCTCTCCATGAGCAGCGAGATGAGCGCGAACAGCGCGCAGCAAATCACAAGCAGTATCTTAGAGCCGAGCACGGCGGAGAGCACGAGGCTCAGTACGAGCAGCGCCGCGCAGATCAGCCAGCCGCCGAACAGCGAGAACATAACGGGCATGCCCTGCTTTATGGGCACGGCCTCGTTCGTCCATTCGAGGTTGGGCTTTATGAGGTTCATCATCAGCCCGAACAGCGAGGAGAACCAAAGGAACGCCGCGACCATGAGTATCATGAGCATGATCTCGATCGCGTCCGCGCCGATGGCGACGCCTATCGCCGCCGTGAGCAGAGCCGCGGGGATGATGTTCAGCAGTATGTGCACGCGCTTCTTTGCTCTGAGCACCCTTTCGGCCTCTACGGGCATGGACTGGAGCACCCAGATCTGCTTGCCCTCAAGCGAAACGGAGGCGGCCGAGACGCAGTCCATGGAACAGATGAAGCATACCGCCAGCGCTCCGATCACGGGAAGGACGCGGATCTGCCCTAAGGCGCTCTCGATCTTCTCAAGCAGAGGCTTCGCGGCGGGAGCCTTTATGAACACGAACACCGCCGCTGCGGTCATTATAAGCATGCCGAAGCCGCTGTTCAGAAGGTACGTTGCGCTCGATACGAAGCGGCGGAGCTCCTTCCGTAAGAGAGCCGCGTCCGCGCCGGCCTGCTTTTCGCGCTTCTCGCGGTAGACGGCTTTTTTGCCCGTGTGCTTTGCGGTCAGAAGATTGAGGAGCGTGCGCGAGAGTATCGCGCAGGTCAGTACGAAGAGCGCGGCGGAAGCGAGCGTGAACCCGATCATGGAGGGGACGCTGCCCGTTGCGGCAAGGCCGAGCTGCCACATGGGGTAGCCCCAGCCTTTTATGGATTCCGCGAAGCTGCTGCTGTTCAGCAGTATGGATTTCAGTATCGAATCCATCTTGAAGTAGAGGAAGTAATAGAGCCCTATGAACAGCAGCGAAAGCAGTACCGTGAAGAAAGTCTTGTTGTTGAGGCGCGAGGTGATGAGCGCGAGCAGCCATCCGAGGAAGCAGGTAAGGACAGTAACGAGCGCCGTGAGCACGAAGAGCAGTATTATCTGGAATACGAGCGGCAGACCCGTCGAGCCGTGCACTATCACCGCGGGGACCCATACAAGCACGCAGAAGAACAGGTTCATCAGGAACACTATCAGCATCCTTGCGAGCAGTATGCGGGAGGGCGGTATGGGCATCGCGAGCAGCAGCTCGTTGTCCTTCGCCTTATATAGCGTGGAGAACGTTGTGAAAACGCTTCCGATAACGCCGACGCCAAGCGTCAAAAGCCCCATTATGCTGAAATACAGCCAGTCGAGGCCCTGCTCGGAGAGCGGACCCGAAAGCGCCATCGCGATGTTTACGAACATCACGAAGAGGGAGGCGAACATGATAAGGAACAGCAGCGCAAAGCCGATCGTGGCTCCGGTCGAGCGGCGTTTTCCCTTCTTGCTGTCGAAGGTATAGACGCTCCAAAGCTGCGAAAGCTCCTTTTTTATCAAGGCTTTCAGCATGTTCATTCCTCCAGCTCAAGGAATACCGATTCGAGCGAGGAGTCGCCCTTGACCTCCTCCATGGTGCCGGAGCGGATGAGCCGCCCTTCCTTTATTATGGCGACCTTGTCGCAGAGCTTTTCAGCGACCTCCAGCACGTGCGTGGAGAAGAAAATCGCGCCGCCCGCGTCGCAGACCTCGCGCATCATGAGCTTTAAGGTGTGCGAAGCCTTGGGATCGAGACCGACAAAGGGTTCGTCCATTATTATCAGCTTGGGATCGTGCAGCCACGCGGAGATTATCGCGAGCTTCTGCTTCATGCCGTGGGAATAAGCGGATATGGGCTGCGCGAGATCGGGCGTCAGCTCAAACAGATCGCCGTACTTGCGGATCCTTTCCGCGCGGACTTCGGAGCTCACGCCGTAGATATCCGCTACGAAGTTCAGATACTTGATGCCCGTCATGAACCCGTAAAGATCGGGATCGTCGGGGATGTAGGCGAGCTGGCGCTTGCAGGCGGTCGGATCGTTCCTTACGGAGATACCGCAGACCTCGATCTCGCCCGCGTCGGGCTTCAGAATGCCGACTGCGCTCTTTAAAGTGGTGGTCTTGCCGGCGCCGTTATGGCCTATAAAGCCGTAGATCTCGCCGGGGAGTATGTGCAGCGAAAGATCGTCCACCGCGGTCTTGTCGCCGAAACGCTTGGTAAGGTGCTGAATGTTGAGCATAGTTTATACCTCCTGCTTGTGTCTAAATGATACTATAGCGCATGTCAAGAATCAAGCAAGGCAATGTAAGGTTCTTGTAAAATCTCTCCCGCGCCGGAAAAAGCAATAAAAAAAGCCCGCAAGGAAGCAACCCCCTGCGGACTGTAATTCGGTTCAGCGGAACATCCCGGCGATCTTTTCGGCGATCACGGAGATAAAGGGCAGATGCGTGATGCTCACGAAGAGGTTGAGTATGCCGATGAATATCATGATGAGCCATACGACATAGCCCAATGCGCCTCTTATGAAGAAGGTCAGGAGCCCTAAAATGATCGCGGCGGCCATACCGAGCACCGCTTCCCACATGAACTGCTTGTTCTCCATGTTCATAGCCCTGTCCACGATGAGCGCTATGACAGCAACGATGGGGACGATGAAGCATACGCCGTAGGCGATGTTGTCCTTCATGCCGAAGATCTTGTGATTGTCGTTCATAAACTACCCTCGTTCAAAATATAGTATAATTATAATACCACGCCCGTGGTTTAAAATCAACGAAAAAATCGTCAACAGGCGATCTTTTTTGCAGGGAATCATTTACAGCCCGAAAGAGCATGAGGCAGGACTTGCCTGCGCATGCTTTTTTTATGCGCCGGAATTACGAAAACGCCTCCGCATCGGCACTGGCCTACGCGGCTGAGCTCATAGCGTTCAACGCGCTGCCTCTTTTTCGGCACGCCTTCTCCGATCCCTTTGCCGCGGCCCGATGGCTGTATTTCACACTGCCGTACTGCGTTTTCCCCGCGGCGGCGTTCGTTTCGGGCTTCGCGCTATGCTTTTTGCGCGGCTACAGGCTCTCGCATGTGCCGCTCACGGCGGCGGCGCTCATGCCCGCAGCGCTAATATTCTACCGCGTGGAGGGACTGCAGTTCGCCCTGCCTGTGGGAAGACTGCTTCTCATCTGCTTGGCGGCATCGCTCGCGGGACTGCACCTTGCGTTTCCGCTGTATGCGCAAAGGCGGCTCGGAGAATGAAAAAGCGGGCCGAAAGCCCGCTTTTTCTCAGTGGTTATCAATATTTGAAGCTAATGCTGCCGTCGCTGCCGCCGTCCGAATAGGCGACGGTGACCGTCTTGCCGGATACCGTGACGGATGTGACATCGGCGTTCCTCAGCGCGATCAGCCTGCGGTAGGCGGTAAGCGCGCTCCCGTCGTAATCGCCGATATTGTCGGAGGTGAGGAACACGCCGCCCAAGAGCGCGTTGAGGCGCGCCAACTTCATCTTCTGTCCGTCGGAAAGGCGGATGTTTTTCTCGCGGAGGAAGAACACGTCGGGGTCGGAAAGGTACGCACGGCCGTTCAGCTGGCGGCGGAACACGGTGTTCGCCATCGCCTGCTTCGTTGATACCCTTTCGCGGTGGAGACCGCGCATCCAGGGCTTGTCGTTCCAGTCAAGGCCGACGTCGCAGCTTATGCGGCAGTACTCGACCAGCCCGAAAGCGGGCATCACCGGCACGCCGCAGCCGAGTATCGGATGCTCTCCGCACACGCGGCGAAGGAGCTTCATCGCCCTTATCATGCGCCCGGCGCGCGTCTCGTACTCGGTACCGAACGGCGCCGCGCCGTAAAGGAAATCGAGCTTTACGAGGTCGAAACCCCATTCGTCGAACACGCGGCTGAAAACGCGCTCGATGTATTCGACTACCTCGGGCTTGTCGATATCAAGGGAATAGAAACCGCCCCAGTTGCCGCCGCAGAGCCACGGCTCGCCGTCGTGGAGCAGCAGCCAGTCGGGATGCTCCTTCACAAGAAGCGAATCCTTCTGCGCCGCAAACGGAGCGAGCCAGAGCCCCGCCCTGTAGCCGTTGTTGTGGATGGCTTCGGCGGAGGCCTTCATGCCCTTGGGGAACTTCTTTTCGTCCGCCTCGAGCCAGTCGCCCACCTTGGGCTCCCAGCCGTCGTCGATCTGGAACAGCTCGCCGCTGCGCATGACCTTCGCGCAGCCCAAAAGATCCTGCGATATAGTCTCGTCGTTAATGTTCTGATAGCGATTGTACCAGCTGGAATAGCCGGTTATCCGCTCGTCGGTGATGGGGGAAACGCCCAGACGGCGGAACCATTCGTCGAACACCTCGTCCTCAGTGCCCTCGGCGATGAACAGGCCGAACGCCTCAAAGCAGCCGCCCACGGCAAGTCCCTCGCAGTCGCGCTTTACGGTGAGGAGCTCGTTTTCGGCGTCGAGATCGAACAGCGTGTAGCCGTTCTCCTCGCCCAGCGAGGCGATAAGAAGGAACCTGTCGCCCTCGCGGAAGTAACAGTAGGAAATGCCGTGCAGTCTGCCCTTCTTATTGGGGTAGTCCACGAAGTGGTAATCGCCGTATCGATCGAGCCCGAACGCTTTCACGATCGGTCCCGGCACGCCGTGCAGGCCCTTAATGCGGCTCTTGGCCGTGTATTCGGGGCAGTAGGTCCATGTCTGGTAGCCGTTCATGAAAATATGCGTATCGAACGAGCCCTTAAGGCGCATCAGCGCCGTTGCGGACGAGATATGCCCGTTCTCGAGTACCGGCGCGATACGGACCTCCGAAGCGGAGCCTCCGCCGGGAAGATCGGAATAGGCGATATCGACTATCTCCTCGTAGGAGGAGCCGCCCGCGGGTGAGTCGACTGTCACGTTGTACTTGATCTTGTTGGGTGCTTTCATATTTCCCCTCTTAAAAGAAGTTATTGAGGCCTGCCCTCGACAGCGAGCTTGACTACCTCATAGCCGCCGTCGTAAACGCGCATAGCCTTAAGGTCGATTATCCTTCCGCACATGCGGCGTATGAGCTCGCGGTCGCCGATAAGCGAATCGATCATGTCGCAGAGGGCTTCCGCCGTCTCGCATTCATACGTTGCGTCGCCCATCTCGCGAGCGTAGACCGCGCCGTAAACCTCGTGACCGCCTATGTGGCGCATCATGAGCTTGGGCACGGGATAGAACGCGAGCTCGGAGGGCTTCGTCACGAGCACGTCGCATTTGCGCATGAGCAGGTTGGTGGAATAGACCGCCTCGAATATGTCGTCGTGGCAGAAGGCGACTGCTCCGGAAGCGCATTCGCCGTCGAGCGTGGCCGCCCATTCGCAGAGCCCCTTGTAATCGTTGAAGAATGTGCGGCAGCTATCCGTAAGCTCGGGGAGCTGCTTTTTGAACACCTCCCACATGGAAAGGTGATCGCCGAAGTTGATCATGAGCTGCGCCTTGCCCTGCTTGATATAGGGCAGCAGATGCTTCGCCATGGCAAGGTAGAGATCCCCGCCGGCTCCTGCGCCTCCGACAGTCATGAGGAAGCGCACCGGCGCGCCGGCGTCCATGCGCGCGATCCTCAGCGAGCAGTCGTGCTCTATGTTCGATACGAGCTCGTGATCGATATAGTGTCCGACCCGGTAAAGATCCTCTGCGGGCATGGGCTTTAACGCCTCCTTCGCCATGCCGTTCAGCTTCTTGTAGCCGAGATAGGCGAAGGGCGTCTGCACCGTGTGGATAGAGCCCTCGGCAAGATGCAGGCCCATCGGCCAGTTGTCGGGGATCGCGTTGACAACGTGCGTCAGCCCCGCGTGCACCGCGCCCTGGCTCGGCCAGACGTGCGTGCCTACGTAGGGGATATCCTTGGGCAGATCGGCAAATAGCGGCACGAGCAGCTCGGAGTTCTTCTGATCGGCCGCGTTGTATGTGATCTTGCGGAAGCCCTCCGAATTGAGGGGCTCCCAGTAGAGCTTGTTGAACAGAGCGACCTTCTGCGAGAGCTTGGAACCCATTGAGTAGAGCTCGTTCTGGCTCCTTATCATCTTGGATCCGGTCGCGTCGAAGGAGGCGAGATCGAACCACACGGGCGTGCGGCCAAGATACTTCGCGCAGGAGGCGATCGCCATCGCGATCCTGTAATGCCCGAAGCCCATGCGGATATTGCCTACGATGAGCGCGTTGTCGGGGAGCTGAAGCGGCTCGTCCGCGTGGACGAGGTTCTGTATCCCCAGCTCCGGTATCTGCCCGATGGGGGAGAGCCCGAGGTGATAGACCTTATCGGTATCGTCCCCGAACCTCTTTATAAACTTTGCTTTGCTCTTTTCGGCCTTCCTTATCGTTTTTTCATCGATCGGATTGCCGAATATCATGCTCGTCCTGTCCATACATCATTCCTCAGGCTGCTCTTCTTCCTCGTGAGCGGCGTTGATGGTGTCCATGACCTTCTTCTCGTTGTAGAGGGCGAGTATCACCGCGCCGAGCACGCAGAACGCTACGGCCACGATCGCGATTATGCGAAGGCCGAGAGGCGAGGCGGTAAGGTCGTTCGATTTAAGATCCTGCGCCGCGCCGATAACGGCGAGGGAGGTGAACACGAGCATCGCGACGGACTGGCCGAGCTTCATTGCGAATGTGCGTGCGGCGAAGAACATGCCCTCGCGCTTCTCACCGGTGCGGATCGCGTCCTCCTCAGCCACGTCGGCGACGATGGACTGCGGGATGATGCCGAGGAGCGCCATCGGGAACGCGGCGATGATGACGATCAGAACGCCGGGGATAATGCCCGTGAAGCCGGGGATGACGTTGATGAGCGCGGTCACGACGTATGCAAGGGCAAGGCCCAAGAAGCCCGCAATGACGAGCTTCTTCTTGCCGAACTTGCGGACGAGACCGGAGACCACGGGATAGAAGCAGGCGGAGAGCACGGTCATCGCGCCGAGGAAGTACATCGTGAAGCTCTCGTCAAGCTTCATGGATACCTTTACGAAGAACGGAAGACCCGTCTGGAAAAGGGTGAGAGCGATGAAGTATGCGATATCGGAAGCGGAGAACTTCAAGAACTCCTTGTTCTTGAAGGTCTTGGCAAGGCTCTTGAAGGTGTTGGTGTCGGAGGGGACAGCGTCGACGAAGTCCTTCTCGTTGAGCTTGAACGCGGGAACGAGCATGCAGATCATCGCGACCGCGGCAAGCACTATGAAGCAGATGCGGTAGCTCCACGGGAAGTCGACGCCCATGCCGCGCAGCACGCCCGCCAGGACGAAGGGCAGATACGCGATCATAGTGCCGAAGAAGAACGTGAGCGATATCGCGGTGGATATGTACATGCGGTCCTCCTGCGTCTTGCCGAACTCGGAGATGAGCGCGTTATAGGGGGTGCAGTACATGGTCATGAAGAGGTAGAAGAGTATGAGCGCCGCGAGCACCCAGATAATGTTGACCCAGCTGATGGAGGCGGGGTTGGCCTGGGGAGCGAAGAACACGAGCACGGCGACTATCGCGAAGGGGATGGCGGCGCGCTTCATGTAGGGTATGCGGCGGCCCTTCGGGTTTTTGCTCCTGTCGGAAAGCGACGCGATCAAGGGATCCGTTACAGCGTCGAATATGCGGCAGATAAAGCTGATGAGTCCGAGTATCGTAAGTATGCCGAGGATTATGAGTCCGGAAGGAAGATAAGTCGGCGCGCCGGCCTTGATGTCGTTCGTCGTGGGAAGGTAGAACGTCACGAGCCAGGCTGTGATGATGCCGCTCAGGATCGACCAGCCGAGCTGACCGACCGCGAAGATGCGCATTTCTTTTTTGGTGAGTCGACGAGTTTTCATTGGTTAAACCCCCTGCTGTTATTTGTGTTTTATTTTATTCGGTCCTGCCGGGAAGCAGAGCCGATCGAAAACGGTATCTTTATCGCTCCGATACCGATTTGACATCGGTTTTCCGCTCTGATAAAATACGAAGCATCAGAGCAAAACGGAGGGATCGAAACAATGAAGAAGCTTATCGCGATATTGCTTGCGGCTGTAATGATGGTTTTTTCTGCCGCCGTATCGGCCGCCGACGATACAGCCCCCAAGGACGCCGTGGGCATGAGCCTCGCGGGGCTTTCCGCATACGACGTTTTCGGGAATCCGGTCGATGACTCCGTGTTTTCAAGGGCTGCGGTCACCGTCATTAATTATTGGGCGGTGTGGTGCGGCCCGTGCCTCGCCGAAATGCCCGATTTCGTTACTCTCGATCAGTATTACGGGGCGACGCCCGAGGCCGACGTGCAGATCATCGGCGTGGTCTACTATATCGAGCCCGAAGAGATCCCCGAGGCGCAGGATATCATCACTCAAAACGGCTATAACTGGACGAATCTCGTTGCAAACGATCAGCTCATAGAGATCGCCGCAACTTACGACCCGCAGGGGATATTCGTTCCTCAAACGCTGATAGTCGACAGGAACGGAGTTATCCGTGCGCATTGGGGCGGAAGGTTTACGAACTATTCCGAGCTTTACGGCTTCGTTTCGGGCTGGCTCGAGGTCATCGCGGAGGACTATCCCGTCATTATACCCGGGGACGCCAACGGCGACGGAACGGTCGATTCCACCGACGCGCTGATGGTATTGCGCATGGCGCTCATGATACTGCCCGTTTCCAATTTCGAGGCCGCGGATATCAACGGCAACGGCGAGGTAGATTCCGCGGACGCGCTCATGATACTGAGGCTGTCGCTCGGATTGCCGCAATAGAGCGGATCAAAGCCCGTCCCCGACGGGCGTTTTTCATTCCACAGTGAACTCTATGCTCACCGGTTCTGCATTCAAAGCGGAGACGGTGAGCTTTGCTTTTCCCTGCCTGCCCAAGGTCCTGACAAAAGTCCCGCACATGCCGCCCTCGGCCGTGACGACGGAGGGGCCGACGAGCTGGGCGACGCCCGAAAGCTCGAACCTGACAGGCAGCTGCGCGTATGAGGCGACGGCGCCGTTACCGTCCAACACGCGCACCCTTACGGCCGCCATGTCGTATGAAGCTCCCTCGCAAAGCGCGGTCTTTGAAACACGTACGTCAAGGCGAAGATCGGAAGAAGGCGCCCTGACTGCGGAGGCGACGACCTGCCCGTCCTTTACAGCGTCGAAACGCCAGCGCGGCGTCTTGCTGCCCCAGTTGCCGACGTATTCGCCGTAAAGCCTCACTCCCTCGGAATACTTCATGCCGTGGAAGAGCATGAGCCTCGCCATCTTGAGCTTATATTTCAAGGGCATGCCGCCCATGCCGTATATCGCGGCGGCGTTAAGGCTCTCTCTGAGGAGCTTCGCCTTTCTGCCGGAAACGCCCTCGTGCTTTTCCAAAAGCTCGCCCACTCGGTCGTCCATGCGGATCGGGGGATGGGGGAGGCCGCCCCTTTCGGGACGCAGCACGGATACGAATTCGTCGTTTTTATAGAGCCTGACCTCGTCCGCGTTCGTGAATATGTATACCTCGCCCAGAACGCTCGCGGGGTGATCGCCTATCTCCATTGATGAGCCCACTTCGAGGAAGGGCTTTTCGTCCCCCTGGCTCGAATAGAGCGCGGCGGCGAGCTTGGGATTGCGGAACTGATCCAGAACTCCGTGGTAGCATACCCTGTCGCCGGAGCCGAACTGCTCGTGCGTGGGGTAGTCGAACATGCACCAGCCGAAGCAGCCCGCGTGCTCGTGGGATGCATACGCGGCGCCGAGCACCTTCGCGTGACGAAGGGCGTGCTCCTGCCTCTTTGCGGAGGTGTCGAAGGATTTCGTGGGGAACATGTGGCCGTTGTGCTCGGATATGAGCAGCGCGGCGTTCATGTCGGGAGTGACCTTCCTCTTGGGAAGACAGCCGGGATTGTCCCCGTGATGCGAAAAATCGTTGTATGCGTAAACGTCCTCAAGAAGGCTGCTCTTAGTTATGCAGCGGACGCCGCTCGTGGCCCTTGAGGGATCGAGCTCGTGCGCGAGCGCGTTCGTGCGGACGTAAAACTCATCGTCGTCGGGGCTCTCGTTGATCCTGACGCCCCAGAGCACTATCGAGGGATGGTTGCGGTACTGCATGACCATTTCTCGAACGTTCTCTGTCGAGCGCTGCTTCCACGCTTCGTCGCCAATGTGCTGCCAGCCGGGGATCTCCGTGAACACGAGCAGGCCCAGCTCGTCGCAGGCGTCGATAAAGCTCTGGCTCTGCGGGTAGTGGCTCGTCCTCACTGCGTTAAGGCAGAGCTCCTCCTTCATTATCCTCGCGTCCTCGTACTGGAGCGAGGCAGGCGCGGCGTAGCCGATGTACGGCCAGCACTGATGCCGGTCGAGCCCGCGCATGAAATACGGCTTGCCGTTAAGTTCCATTCCCGCAGCGTTGAATGCGGCGGTGCGGAACCCGAAACGGTCTTCGCGGACGTCGATTATGCGGCCGTCCGATATGAGCTCCGTCCTCAGCGTGTATAGCTTGGGGTTCTCCGGAGACCATGCTTCGAAGCTGCCTTCCGGCATTCGCTGAATATCGGGCTTGGCTCCGTAAAATGTATGTATCGGCTTGCCGCCGTCAAGCACGGTCAGCTTGACTTCGCCCTCGCCGTCGACAGTCACCTCTGCAGTAAGGCCGCCGTGGTGATCCGCGCGTATGTAAACGTCCTCGATGAAGCTCTTTTCCTTGACGTCGAGCCACGCCTCGCGGTAGAGGCCGCCGTAGCCCAGATAATCCATAACGAAACCGAAGGGCGGAACGTCGGGCCGCTCGGTGGTATCGAGCCTGACCGCGACGAGATTTCGCCCCTCGTGAACATATTCGGTTATCTCTTTTCTGAAAGCGGTGTAGCCGCAGAAATGCTCGCCCGCCTTTTTGCCGTTGACAAACAGCTCCATTGCGTGCGCGGCGCCGTCGAACTGAACGAAGTATCGCTTGGATACGTCTTCGATCCCGATCTCCCTGCGATAGCCGTAAATGCCGGTATAGTCCCCGGGATCTGCGCAGTGCAGAGGGCTTTCGGCCACGGTATGCGGAAGACGCACGGCAGCGTAGGCTGCGCTGCTTTCGGGAGCCTCACCCGTAAAAAACCCCTCCGTGGGATCCTTCGTGAACGACCAGTTATCGCACAGGCTTTTCATCGCAAAACTCCGAAATGAATATTTACAACATTATATAATATCAGCGCGCGCTTTGTCAATCACGGTATTTGTCAAAAGGCAATTCTTGTGCCCGATTTCCGAAAATTGGGTCAAAAGCCACAAAATATTGATTTTTTTATCCAAAACCCGTTTGAAAAACGCATCATGATGTGATAGAATAATGTGAGTTATTTTGAGGATCTGTGCTCTTTCGGACAGTGGCGGCGGCGTTCGCCCCGAAAAAGCCTGAGGCACGGCCGGGGAGGAACGGGAAATGAAGCGCAAAGCTGCATTGATAATGGTCTTGATAATGCTCTTAACGGGGCTTTTGTCCTCGCCCGCTTCGGCGGCGTCGATGACATATACCCCGACATCGCAGTATTCCTCCTCCGTCTATTACAGGAACCTCAGGGAGCTTTCCCTTACGGGCGATCAGCGCCTCGATATCGTCAACGCAGCGCTCACACAGGTCGGCTATCACGAGGGGAACAGCGTTTCCCAGCTCGACGGCTCAAACACCCCGGGAACGGGCAACTATTCGGAGTACGGCTACTGGTACGGCACGAACGTGCTCGGCCAGAACGGCGGCTTCTTCTACGAATGGTGCGCGATGTTCATCGCCTGGAGCGCGAGGCAGGCCCGCATACCGACAAACGTCATCAACAATGCCTCATACGCTCACGCCGGCTCCAATCCGTATTATTTCAACGTGACCTACCATTCCCGCGGGAATTACACGCCCAAGACGGGCGACCTCGTGTTCTTCGACTGGTTCGCGACCGAAAGGAACTGGGATCACGTCGGTATAGTCGCCTATGTCGAAAACAACCGCGTCCACACCGTGGAGGGCAACGCCTCCGATCAGGTGATAATGCGCGAGTTCAGCCTGAACAGCTACGAGATACAGGGCTGGGGCGTACCCGCTTATTCGAACTCCTCCACGAACGCGCTGAACGTATCCAATTACAGCGTGCCCACAAGGTCATTAAGCTATGGCTCCACCGGAAACGACGTTAGGTGGCTGCAGGCGGCGCTCCTGCACCTCGGCTATCCCACGCCCGTGGACGGCGTTTTCGGCCAGAACACCCAGCGCCAGCTCAAAAAGTTCCAGACATATAAGGGTCTTTCCGCGGACGGCGTCTGCGGTCCCAATGTGAGATCCGCGATACAGAGCGCGCTTTCCTCGGGCAGCTATGCCGGCGCGTCCGATCCCTCCGTATACCCCATACCCACGCGGACGCTAAGGGTCGGCTGCTCCGGCAATGACGTAAGGTGGCTGCAGGCCGCCTTGAAGAAGCTCGGCGCATCGATATCCGTCGACGGCGTGTTCGGCTCCGGTACGGAGGCGAAGGTGAGATGGGCGCAGCAGAAATACGGCCTTACGCCGGACGGCGTATGCGGCCCCGCCACAAGGACGAGGATAATCTCCGCGCTCGGCTCCTCCGGGGGCTCGGGCGGCGGCTCGAATTACCCCGTGCCGACAAGGACCCTTCGCCAGGGCGATTCCGGCAACGACGTCAAATGGCTCCAGTCCGCGCTCAAAAAGTACGGCGCGGAGATAAGCGTCACCGGCTATTTCGGCAGCCAGACCAAGGCCGCGGTAAAGGAGTTCCAAAGGAGCAGGGGACTCACGGCGGACGGCGTCTGCGGCCCCGCGACGAGAGCCAAGATAAAGGAGTACGTTTCGGGCGGCTCCGGCTCGTCCTCGGGCTATCCCGTGCCGACAAGGGTGCTTAAGATCGGATTCTCGGGCAACGACGTGAAATGGCTGCAGTCGGCGCTTAAAAGGCTCGGCTACAATGTGACCGTCGACGGCAAATTCGGCCCTGCCACTCAGACGAAGCTCATCGCCTTCCAAATCGACAACTGCCTCGTTCCGGACGGCATCTGCGGCCCGGCAACGAGGGCTGCGATACTCGCAAAGCTTTGATCCGTTACGTTTCGATCGACCGTTTTTATTGAGAGGTGAAGACCGTGAAGCGCTTTGGGAGACGCTTGGCAGCCGTCATACTTGCGGCGGCGCTCGCGTTTACCCTCCCCGCGGGGGCGATCCAGATCAATAATACCATGACCTACACTCCATCGGAGCTCTATGCTTCGAGCGTCTATTACCGCAACCTCGAGGAGCTTTCATCAACGGGCAATCAGCGTCTCGATCTCGTCAACACCGCGCTTTCACAGGTCGGCTATCATGAGGGCAACAACGAGAGCCACCTTGACGGAAGCTACATGTACGGCAACCTCGACTATACCGAATACGGCTACTGGTACGGCACGGAGGTATTGGGCACAGGGCCCTTCTATCATCCCTGGTGCGCGATATTCACCGCGTGGTCGTCGAGGCAGTCCGGGCTTTCGACCTCCATAATCAACAACGCCGCCTACGCAAGGGTCGGCCTCAATCCCTATCATTTCCACGTCCCGTATTTCTCGTCGTTCAACTACATCCCGAAATGCGGCGACCTCATATTCTACGATTACTCCGGTACCATGCAGAACTGGAACCACGTCGGCATGGTGCTTTATGTCGTCAACGGGCTCGTCTATTCGGTCGAGGGCAACATGAACAAATGCGTCTGCATCTGCCGCCATTACCTCACGGACAAGTCCATAAGGGGCTACGGCGTGCCCAATTATACCAACGCCGAAACAAGGGCGCTGAACCTCTCGCGCTATCCCGTTCCCACGCAGGTACTGAGCCTCGGCAGCACAGGTCAGCAGGTCTCGTGGCTGCAGTGCGCGCTCGTGCATCTGGGCTACCCCGCGCCTGTCGACGGTAAATTCGGCGAGAACACGCAGCGCCAGCTGATGCGCTTCCAAAGGTCGAAAAACCTCGATCAGGACGGAATGCTGGGTTCCGGCACGCTCTCCGTGCTCCTTGAGGAGCTGGAGGATTTCAACGTTATACCCATCGATCCGTCGCAGTATCCCGTACCCGCAAGGGAACTCAAGATAGAGGATTCGGGCGACGACGTCAGATGGCTGCAGGCCGCGCTGCGCGAGCTCGGCATGTCGCAGAGCGTTACGGGCTATTTCGGAGAGGTCACCGAGACGAGGCTCAAGAGGATACAGCGCGCGATCGGCCTTGACGATACGGGCGTCTGCGACGCGCTGACAAGGACGCGCATTATCTCCGCGCTCAACGGCGTCATACATAACCCCGCGCCGGATCCAACGCCGACTCCGACTCCTACCCCCACGCCCACTCCCACGCCCACGCCTACGCCCGCCCCGTCCGGTACTACCCCGACGCCCGGCGGCAGCGGCATACCCTATCCGGTGCCCACAAGGGCGCTCTCAATAGGCGACAGCGGCGACGACGTGAGATGGCTGCAGACCGCGCTCAATATGGTCGGCGGCAGCGTCAGCGTCACCGGATATTTCGGCACAGTCACGCAGAGCTGCGTCATGTGGTATCAGGCGAGGAACGGCATCTCCCAGACGGGCACATTCGGCTCCGTAACAAGGGCCGCGCTGCTAGCGGAGCTCGGCCAATCCGCGCCGACAACGACGCCTTCTCCCACGCCCACTCCGACGCCAACCCCGACGCCTACGCCCACACCTACGCCTACTCCCACTCCCACGCCGACCCCGGGAGGCAGCGGGATACCATATCCCGTGCCGACAAGGGCGCTCTCAATAGGCGATTCGGGCGATGACGTGAGATGGCTGCAGACCGCGCTCAATATGGTCGGCGCAAGCGTCAGCGTAACGGGCTATTACGGCTCTGTCACGCGCAGCTGCGTGATCTGGTATCAGGCGAGGAACGGCATATCCCAGACGGGCACGTTCGGCTCGCAGACAAGGGCCGCGCTCCTTGCCGAGATAGGGCAGGGCGCTTCATCACCGACGCCGACTCCTGCTCCCACGCCTGCGCCTACGCCCGCACCAACGCCCACGCCGGGCGGCAGCGGGATACCCTATCCAGTGCCCACAAGGCCGCTCTCAGTAGGGGATTCGGGCGACGACGTAAGATGGCTGCAGACCGCGCTCAATATGGTAGGTGAAAACGTCAGCGTAACGGGCTATTTCGGCTCGATGACGTATAACTCGGTAGTAAGATACCAGCGCTCGAAGGGCATATCCCAGACGGGCACCTGCGGGTCGCAGACGCGCGCGGCGCTGTTAGCGGATATCGGGCAGACATCATCTACTCCCACGCCCACGCCGAGGCCTTCCGCGACGCCGACTCCTACGCCCACGCCCACGCCAACGCCGACTCCGGGCGGCAGCGGGATACCCTATCCCGTGCCGACAAGGCCGCTCTCCATGGGAGATTCGGGCGACGACGTGAGATGGCTGCAGACCGCGCTCAATATGGTCGGCGAGAACGTGAGCGTAACCGGCTATTTCGGTTCTATGACGTATAACGCTGTCATAAGGTATCAGCGCTCGAAGGGCATATCCCAGACGGGCACCTGCGGCTCCAAGACGCGCACTGCGCTCGCCGCGGACGTCGCCGCGCTTTCCGATCCGAACGATCCCGCGCACTATCCCGTGCCGGAGCGCACGCTCTCGTACGGGGATACGGGCGACGACGTCAGGTGGCTGCAGGCCGCATTGAAGAAGCTCGGTGCGGATATCCCGATAACCGGCTATTTCGGCAGTACGACCAAATCAAAGGTGAAATGGTTCCAGGGCGTGAGCGGCATGACCCAGTCCGGAGTGTGCGATACCGCAACGAGGACCCGCATACAGACCGCCCTGAGCGAGCTGTAAAGTAAAACGGCGCGCCGCCCGATAAGCGGCCCGGAAATATAACCCCGAAAAGGAGAAGCGAATGAAAAAGCTTTTACGGATACTTGTTATCGTACTCGTGATCGCCGCCGCGATATACCTTATCAGCGGATGGCTCAAGGACAACGGCACTAACCAGCAGCAGGGGAACAATGACCTTCCCCTGGTAACGGAGGAGCCCGCGGGGGAGACTGCTCCCGCGCCGGAGACGACGCCTGAGATCACCGGGACCGTGACCGACGAGCCCACGGAGGAGCCGACCGCGGCGCCCACCGAGTGCCCCGTTTCCGAGGACGGGCAGTACGACACGAAGGACGAGGTCGCGCTCTATATCCATCTATTCGGCCATCTGCCCTCGAACTACATTACAAAGAACGAGGCGAAGGAGCTCGGCTGGAACGGCGGCAGCCTCGAACCGTACGCCCCGGGTTGTTCGATAGGCGGCGACTACTTCGGCAATTACGAGGGGCTGCTTCCCAAAAAGAAGGGCCGCAGCTATACCGAGTGCGATATCGGCACGAAGGGCCGTAATTCAAGGGGCGCCAAGCGCATAATATTCTCCAACGACGGCCTTATCTACTACACGGACGACCATTATGACAGCTTTACGCTGCTCTACGGGGAGGAATGACGATGCTTTCGGTCGATGCAAGGGATTTTATAACTAAGCATGAGATGCACGCGTCTCTGCGCGCCGTGCTCGGCGAGGAGAACTACTGGGGCAGCAATCTCGACGCGCTCCACGACTGTCTGACCTCCATCGCGGAGCCAACGGAGCTCTATATCAAAAACTGGTCCTTCGCCATGAGACGCCTCGGCGATTACGCGAACCGGCTCTGGCATGTGCTGGACGACGCCTCCCGCGAGAACCCGAATATCAGGATCGTGATAGAATGAAACAAAAGCCTCCGGCGCGAGCCGGAGGCCTTATTCCTTATATCACAAGAATGATTATATTGCAGATGTAATCATTGGCATAAAGCAAGACGGAACTGCCCTATTTTATGACCCCGTAAACATTGCCGAAACAAAAATAACCGATACTGGCATATCGCGCTCCCGCAAAACGGACTACGATAGGCGCACAGTATCGGCTAAAGAAAGAATAGCAGATAAAAGCGATTCAGTCAATATCCAAAATCGAGATTTCCAGCTCCGCACCGCCTCCGAGACCGAAGCGACTCCGATGGACGTGAGCGCGAAGGACGTTGCGAAGGTCATGAAGATTTGTAATTCCTCTCGTCGGCTATAAAGCCCGGCGGGAGCTTTTTTCTTATCGGGCGGCCAATGCTTTCGAGGAGCACTGTCTCGATAAAACTGCCGTCGGATTTCTTATCGTGCGAGGTCAGGGGCAGCGCCGAAGAAAGCAGACCCTCCCACGAGGTGTCGAGCCCCGCCCTTTCGCAGGCGCTTCTTATCGCGCCGTAAACGCCCGACTGAGTGACGCCGAGACGCTCTCCCAAACGCGTGACGGCAAGCATCCCGTAAGCCACCGCCTGCCCGTGCGGGAGCGTGAAGCCGGAGGCCGCCTCGAAGGCATGCCCCAGAGTATGGCCGAAGTTCAGCGCGCGGCGCGAGCCGAGGTCGAGCTCGTCCTCCTCGACGAAGCGGCGCTTGATCTCGGCGCAGGTAAATACCGTTTCGTCGCAGGGCAGCTCGCGTGAGACGCCGCCCAATAGCTCGGGGCTTGCGATCGCGCCGTATTTTATCACCTCGCCCATGCCGCAGACGCGCTCCCTTTCGGGGAGCGTTTTCAAAAACTCCGTGTCGCAGACTACCGCCGCCGGATGGCTGAAAACCCCCACGGCGTTCTTGGCACAGCCTAAGTCGACGCCCGTTTTGCCGCCGTATGCGCTGTCCGTCTGAGATACTATCGTCGTGGGCACGGAAACGAACGCCGTACCGCGCATATATGTCGCCGCTGCGAAGCCCGCCGTATCGCCGACCATACCTCCGCCGAGGCCGACTATCCCGTCCGCGCGGGTAAAGCCGTTCTCGAGCAGGAAACCGTAGATATCGGAAACGGCGGAGAGCGTCTTGCCGCTTTCTCCTGCGGGTATGGAGCATACGAAAACGCCGAGCCCCGCGCTCTCGAGCGCCGCCCTGCATGCCAAGACATGCTCCCGCGGGACGCCGGTATCGGTTATGACGGCGGCCTTCCCGCCGGGGAAAGCGCCGGCCGCAGCCGGGCCGAGCTCTGAGATTGCGCCGGATCCTATCACGGCGGGGTATCCGCCTCCGACCGAAAAGAACGTTTTGAACATCTTACCGTCCTTTCAAACGCGGGCCGAGGGATGATTTTTCAAAACTTCTGCATAAGCCGCGCGTTTTCTGTCAATAATATAACTCATATGTCGGATCAATGCAATCGACAAAATCGGTTTTTTTCCGCGGCAGGATATTCATTCGTTATTGCAGAACCAATAGTCCCGAACGATCTCACGGGAGGATCAGATATGCGGTCAACAATAATAAAGAAAGGCGGCGTGCTGACGGCAAAGCTTTCGGGCGAGCTCGATCAGCATTCCGCGGCAAAGGTCAGGCGCGAGCTCGACGAGGCATTGCGCGACCCCGGCATAAGAAGGATCGAGTTCGATCTTGCCGGGCTGACGTTTATGGACAGCTCCGGCATAGGCGTTATTCTCGGCCGCTACCGCACCGTCTCCCGCCGCGGAGGGAGCATGGGCATAGCGAACGCAGCCGATAACGTGGAACGGATACTGCGCATGTCGGGCGTCTATACGCTCACGACGGAAAGGAGCGCGCAATGAAAAACCTTTTGAGGACAAGCTTTCCGAGCCTGACGCAGAACGAGGCGCTCGCCCGCGGGATCGCCGCGCAGTTCTCTTTGCTGTTCGATCCCACGGTGGAGGAGCTTTCGGATATCCGCACCGCCGTTTCGGAGGCGGTCACGAACGCGGTAATACACGGCTACGGCCACAAAAACGGCGTGGTGTTTATGGAGCTCTGCGCCGAAGACGACGTGCTCACCGTTACCGTGCGCGACGAGGGCAGGGGAATAGAGGATATCGAGCTCGCGCGGCGTCCGTTTTATACCTCCATGCCGGAGGCGGAGCGTTCGGGCATGGGCTTTGCCGTGATGGAGGCCTTCATGGACAGCGTGAAGGTCGAATCGGAACCCGGCCGCGGCACCACGGTGATCATGAAAAAAAGGCTCGGCTCCGATGAATGAGGCCGCGGTCCTCACAAGGGATGAGGCCGTAAAGCTCGTAGAAAAGGCGCAGTCCGGGGACGAGGCCGCGATGGATGAGCTCGCAATGCGCAACATGGCGCTCGTCAGATCCGTAGCATCGCGCTTTCGCGAGCGCGGCGCTGAGCCCGACGACCTAATGCAGATAGGCTCCGTGGGGCTCATAAAGGCCGTTATGAGGTTCGATCCCGCGTTCGGCACCGCGTTCTCGACATACGCTGTGCCCATGATAGCGGGGGAGATCCGCCGCTTTTTAAGAGACGACGGCATAATAAAGGTCAGCCGCAGATATAAGGAGCTCGTGGAGCGAATAGCCCGCATCGAAGAGGAGGAGGCGCGCCTCGGCCGCCCCGCGCCGCACATTACGGAGCTCGCATCAAGGCTCGGCGTTACCGCAGGGGAGGCGGTTTCCGCCATGGAGGCGGCGCTCCCCGTCCGCTCGCTCTCGGAGCCCGCCTCGCGTACCGATCCCGATATCTGCCGCGGTGATCTGATACCCGATCCCGCCCCGATGGAGAGCGCGGCCGACGACAGGGTGCTGATATTCGAGCTGACGCGCGCGCTCGACGAGCGCGAGAAGCGCATGATAAAGCTCCGCTATTATCTGGGTCTCACACAGGCGGAGACCGCGAAACGGCTCGGGATATCCCAGGTACAGGTATCGAGGCTCGAATCGAAAGCGCTGAATAAGCTCCGAGAAAGAGCAGCCGAATAAAGCCCTTCGGGGCTTTTTTATTTCCCGAAAACCCGCAAAGCTCGTCTTCGCTCCCTCATAATAAAAATATATTCCGAATTGTTCGTCCTAAATGTTGACAGAATACGCAGGGAGTGTTATCATACTGTTAGCACTCGAAGCGGATGAGTGCTAACAAGCGAAACGATAACAGAGAAAGGAGTGACGGTACATGAGCGATAACAAGAGCCTGCTCGATATCCGCAAGATGCGCATACTTCAGGCCATTGTCGACGACTACATCATGACCGCCGCGCCCGTGGGCAGCCGAACCGTCTCGAAGAGAAGCGACATGGGGCTTTCTCCTGCGACTATAAGGAACGAGATGAGCGATCTTACGGAGCTGGGCTTCCTTGAACAGCCCCACACCTCCGCCGGGCGCATCCCTTCCGAAAAGGCATACAGGCTCTATGTCAACCACCTCATGGACAGCGCGAAGCTCACGGATGACGAAGCCGAGTACATCAAGCGCCACCTCGATACGAGAGTGCACGAGGTGGGGGAGGTCATAAGGCAGACGGCGAAGGTCCTCTCCGATATGACCAATTATACCTCAATGGTGCTCGTGCCGCAGCTCTCCTCCATGAAGGTCCGCCGCGTGACGCTCATACCCGTATCGGAGGGCAGCGCGATGGCGGTCGTCGTTACGAACACCGGCGTCACGAAGAACGCAATGATCCGAATCCCGGAGAGCCTTTCTCCCGACGATCTCGAGAAGATCTCAAAGCTCATCACCGCAAAGCTCGACGGGCACAGGCTCTCGGACGCGATCGAATCCGTCCTCCCCACGATAAGGGCGGAGATAGGCGAGCAGGCGGACGTCGTCTGCGGCATGATAGAGGATATCGAGCGCAGCATGAGCGAGGCGGACGTCGAGGTGGTCGGAGCATCCAACATACTCGACTATCCCGAATACAGCGACGCAGCGAAGGCACGCTCGTTCCTGACGGAGGTCGAAACGGGCAATTATCTCCAGAAGGTGCTTACGGATTCTTCCGACGTGGAAATGTGCGTAAGGATCGGCACGGAGAACGACAATCCCGATATGCAGGATTGCTCGGTCGTCACGGTAACGTATAAAGCGGGCGGCAAGAACATAGGCAGTATGGGGGTCATCGGCCCCACGAGGATGGATTACAGCAAGGTCGTCGCAGTGCTCAAATACATGAGCAACAGCCTTAGCGACATCCTAAGCAAGCTGCTGAAATGAAGGTGAAGGAAATGTCCAAAAAACATAAAAGGAATGTGAACGAAATGGCAGAAGAAGAAAAGAACCCGGTCGAAGCCGAAGAGCTCCCGGAGGAGGAGCTCCTCCCCGAAGGCGATCAGGAGCAGGAAGCTCCCAAAGAGGAACAGTTCGAGCCGATGAGCCTTACGGCCGAGGAGGTCAAGGCATTGAAGGAAAAGCTCGACAAGCTGCAGGAGGAGCGGGACGACGCCGTGAAGCAGGCGCAGAGGCTGCAGGCGGAGTTCGAGAACTACCGCAAGCGCAACGCGACGCTCGTATCCGACAGCAGGGACGACGGCATAAGGGACGCGGTAAAGAACATGCTCCCCGTGCTCGACAACTTCGAAAGGGCGCTTGAGAACGCCCCGGAGGATCCCTTCGCACAGGGCATCCGCAACATCGCGAAGCAGTTCTCCGCCGCGCTCGAAAAATGCGGAGCGGAGGAGATAGAGGCCGACGGCAAATTCGATCCGAACCTTCACGACGCGGTCATGAAGGATAACGTCGAAGGCGTCGAATCCGGAGCCATCACCGCAGTGCTTCAGAAGGGCTGGCGTGTAAAGGGCAAGATCGTCCGCTACACGATGGTCAAGGTGAACGAATAAGTTTATAAACCCTTTGGGTCAAATATAAAGCAAATAATCAATGGAGGATAAATATTATGTCTAAGATCATAGGTATCGATCTGGGCACGACCAATTCGTGCGTAGCAGTTCTGGAGGGCGGTCAGCCCATCGTCATCCCCAATTCCGAGGGTGCAAGGACCACGCCTTCCGTAGTGGCGTTCAAGAACGGCGAGAGGATGGTAGGTCAGGTCGCGAAGCGTCAGGCCATCACCAACCCCGACAACACCGTTTCTTCCATCAAGCGTGAGATGGGCTCCGATTTCAAGCGCACCATCGAGGGCAAGACCTACACTCCGCAGGAGATCTCCGCAATGATACTGCAGAAGCTCAAGCAGGACGCGGAGGCCTATCTCGGCGAAAAGGTCACGGACGCCGTCATCACCGTTCCCGCGTACTTCACCGACAGTCAGCGTCAGGCGACAAAGGACGCCGGCCGTATCGCGGGCCTTGACGTAAAGCGTATAATTAACGAGCCGACGGCCGCTTCTCTGGCCTACGGCGTCGATAAGGAGCACCGCCAGAAGATCCTCGTTTACGACCTCGGCGGCGGCACGTTCGATGTATCCATACTGGATATCGGCGACGGCGTGTTCGAGGTTCTTGCCACCAACGGCAACAACCGTCTGGGCGGCGACGACTTCGATAAGAGGCTCATGGACTATATCGCGGAGGATTTCAAGAACAACAACGGCATCGACCTGAGGAACGACCGTATGGCGAAGCAGCGTCTGCTCGACGCGGCTGAGAAGGCCAAGATCGAGCTCTCCTCGACTGTCACCAGCAACGTCAACCTGCCGTTCATCACTGCGGACGCCACCGGCCCCAAGCATGTCGACATCAACATCACCAGGGCCAAGTTCGAAGAGCTCATCGCGGATCTCTTGGACAAGACCCGCGTTTGCATGGAGCAGGCTCTGCGCGACGCCAACCTCAAGACCAGCCAGATCGACAAGGTCATACTGGTCGGCGGTTCCAGCCGTATCCCCGCCGTGCAGGAGCTCGTAAAGAAGATCACCGGCAAGGAGCCCTTCAAGGGCATCAACCCCGATGAGTGCGTGGCTTTGGGCGCCGCTATCCAGGGCGGTATCCTGGGCGGCGAGGTAAAGGATATCCTCCTGCTCGACGTAACGCCTCTGTCCCTCGGCATCGAGACCCTGGGCGGCGGGTTCACAAGGCTCATCGACAGGAACACTACCATCCCCGTACAGAAGAAGCAGATATTCTCCACCGCCGCGGACGGGCAGACCTCCGTTGAGGTCCACGTCCTGCAGGGCGAGCGCGAGATGGCTCAGTACAACAAGACCCTCGGCCGCTTCCAGCTCACCGGCATCGCGCCCGCGCCCCGCGGCATCCCCCAGATCGAGGTCACTTTCGATATCGACGGCAACGGCATAGTCAACGTTTCCGCGAAGGACCTCGGCACCGGCAACGAGCAGAAGGTCACCATCACCGCTTCCACCAACCTCTCCGAGGACGACATCAAGAAGGCCGTCCGCGAGGCGGAGCAGTTCGCCGCTGAGGACAAGAAGCGCAAGGAAGAGGTCGAGACAAGGAACCACGCCGACAGCATGGTAGCCGCGACCGAGAAGTCCATGAAGGAGATGGGCGATAAGATCGCCGAATCCGACAAGGCAAGGATCAACGCCGAGATCGAGAACGTCAAGAACGCTCTCGCCGGCACCGATATGGAGGCCGTCAAGTCCGCGGTCGAGAAGATGACCGAGGTATCCTACGACGTGTTCGGCAGGGTCTATCAGCAGGAGGCTCAGGCGCAGCAGAATGCCCAGAACGCCGGCGCGAATGACGGCGGCAACTACGGCTACGAGCAGCCTCAGCAGAACGACGACGGCGTAGTCGACGCCGATTACGAAGTTGTCGACGACGACAAGAAGAACTGATAGTTTTAAGCGTGACCCGTTTGGCGGAGGGTTATAAGCTCTCCGCCAAACGGCGGTTTATGAACAACGCCCCAAAATAGGGGCGGCGGGGGAGCAGCCCCATGATCATTGCCCGCTGCGGAATGCGCGGGCGGAACGGATCAAAAGGATCTGGTTCGTTTGTTTTTGAACGGCCGTTCAAAAACGAAAAGTTCAAGGAAGCGGCGTTCCGTTTCTTTGAAACCGGAGGTTAATATGGCAGACAAGAGAGATTATTACGAGGTCCTCGGCGTCCCCAAGACGGCGAGCGACGATGACATAAAATCCGCGTTTCGCAGGATGGCAAAGCAGTACCACCCCGATCTTCATCCCGACGACAAGGAGGCCGAGGCCAAATTCAAGGAGGTAAATGAGGCGTACGAGGTGCTTTCCAATCCGGACAAGCGTGAAAAATACGATCAGTTCGGGCACGCGGCGTTCGATCCCACTGCGGGCGGAGGCTACTCCTCCGGCTGGTCGGGCTTCGGCGGCGGTTCGCCCTTCGGCTCGAGCGGCTTCGGCGGCTTCGGCGATATCTTCGGCGATTTCTTCGGCGGCGGCGCTTCGTCCTCCCGCGCGAGCGCGAACAGCGCGGTCCGCGGCGAGAACCTTCGCCAGTCCGTGACGATCACCTTCGAGGAGGCGGCATTCGGCTGCGAGAAGGAGATCCAGTACCGGCGCGAGGAGAACTGCGCCTCCTGCGGAGGAACGGGCGCGGCGGCGGGCTCCCAGCCCCAGACCTGCCCCACCTGCGGAGGCCGCGGAACTGTCACGAGGGTCCAGAACACGATACTGGGCTCCATGCAGACCACTGTACCCTGCTCCGCGTGCGGCGGCACGGGCAAGATAATAAAGGATCCCTGCAAGGCCTGCGGAGGCAACGGCAGGGTACGCACCATTCAGAAGCGCAAGTTCAAGATCCCGGCGGGCATCGACGACGGGCAGACGATACGCCTCTCCGGCGGCGGCGACGAGGGTTACCGCGGCGGCTCGAACGGCGACCTGCACATATCGATCCGCGTAAAGCCGCATAAGCGCTTCGTCAGGGACGGCGCGGACATCCATCAGAACATCACCATACCCGTAACGACTGCGATCCTCGGCGGCTCCATAAACGTTCCCACGCTCGAAAGGGACTGCAAGCTCAACATCCCGGAGGGCACGCCCAGCCAGAAGACGTTCCGCATGAAGGGCTTCGGGATACAGAAGCTCAATTCGCAGGAGAAGGGCGATATGTACGTCAACATCACCGTCGATATCCCGAAGAAGCTCACCGAAAAACAGCGCGAGCTCGTGGTGAAGCTCGCGGAGGAGATGGGCGACGACGAGGCCTCAAAGACCAAGCCCAAGAAAAAGGGCCTGTTCAAGTAAGCGCAATATAAAAACTGCCGGATGATCATCCGGCAGTT
>JAFZYC010000061.1 GCA_017616435.1 Clostridia bacterium | reverse complement strand
GAGGGGTGGAAGTAGAAGGTGCAGGCGCGCTCGTCGAAGTTGAACTCGTCTCCCTCCTCGCTCCAGAGTATTATGCGCTTGTTGCCCCTTGTGGCGATGGCCACGCCGAGCTCCGTATGCGTGCCGCTCCCGCCGGGGAGGAGCACCACGACCAGCTCCGCGTCGCGGACGGCGCGCAGCTCGTTGAACGCGACCTCGCCCATGCGGAGCTCGCCCTCGCGGCGGATGTCGCCGTGGACGGTCCAATCATAGGTATGCTCGTGGCCGCGCCGTTTGAGCACCTCCGCAAGGGTGCTCGCGCGCCAGGCGTTGGGTAATCCCGTTGCGATGTAAAACCTCATTTGCTTATCTTTCCTTCCTCCCAATGCTTGCGGCAGAGCCCGATGTACTTATCGTCGGCGCCCAGCACGACCTGTTCGCCCACGCGGGTGATGCCGCCCTTGCCGTCCAGCCTGGCGTTCATTATCGCCTTTTTGCCGCACCAGCAGATCGTCTTTATCTCCTCGATGGTATCGGCCATGGCCATGAGCCATTTGCTGCCCTCGAAGAACTCCCCGCGAAAATCCGTCCTCAGGCCGTAGCATATCACGGGGACATTGTATTTATCAACGAGCTCAATGAGCAGGAAAACCTCTTCCTTTTTGAGGAACTGCGCCTCATCGACTATCACGCAGTCGTATACGTGCGCGCGGATATCGTCGAGCGGCATCTCGTCAAAGAGCACGCACTCGTCCGTGAGCCCGCAGCGGGACTTGATCGTCCTTACGCCGTCGCGCGTGTCGATGGCGGGCTTAACAAGGAGCGCCTTCTGGCCGCGTTCGCCGTAATTGTATTTTACCATGATAGCCTGCGCCGTTTTGGAAGAGCTCATCGCACCGTATCTGAAATACAGCTTTGCCATACCGACCTCCTTATGATTTTCCGCCCGCGGGATGGGCGGGCGTTTCATCCCTCTCCCCCGCGTTTGCGGTCGCTTTTGGTCTTACACGTGGGAAATTATACCACACTCCTCCCTAAAATGCAACTATTACGGCCGAGCGGGCGGTCGGACACGAAAAGGAAGAGGCTCCCGGCAGCCCCGGGAGCCTCTTTGCGGTGCGATCATCAGCGCATGCCCTTGTCGTAGGGTATGCCCTCCGCCTTGGGCGCTCTCGACTTCTTGGAGGTGAAGGCGAGCACCAGCAGGGAGATGAGGTAGGGCAGCATGCGGTAGAAGTTGGGGTTCAACACCTTGCCCCATGTGGGATGCTTGGAGAGCTCATAGAGGAGCTTGATCCCGTCGCCGTTGATATCGATGGAGCTGTAGCCCGCGGCAAGGCACTTGAACAGGCCGAACAGGAGCGCGGCGAGCGCGATGTTCAAGGGCTTCCAGTTACCGAATATCATAACGGCCAGAGCGAGGAAGCCGAAGCCCGCGACGTCGCCGTTCGACATGCAGTTGGAGGTGGTCAGCGCGTACACGAAGCCGCCCATACCGGCGAGGAAGCCGGATATGATTATGCCGGAGTAGCGCATCTTCCTTACGTTGATGCCGAGGGAGTCGGCCGCCTGCGGATTCTCGCCGCAGGAGCGGAGCCTTAAGCCGAACCTCGTCTTGTAAAGCACGATAGAGCAGACTATGAATATGAGTATGCAGAGGTAGGTCGCGATATAGACCTTGTTGAGGAATGTGTTCACGAAGAAGTTATCCGCTTCTCCGAGCCCCAGCATGCCCTTCTTGATCATGAACCACTCGGCGGCGTCGCCCTTGTAGAGGCGGAGCTCCTCCTGATTGGCGATGATCCTTACGAAGAAGAGCACGATAGCGGGAGCGAGCATGTTGAGCGCGGTGCCGCTGATGGTCTGATCCGCTTTGAGGTTGATCGCCGCAAAGCCCAGCAGCAGCGCGAACAGCGATCCCAATATGCCGGCTATGACCATGCCGAGTATCTCAAACAGCTGCATGGAGCCCCAGTTGGCGGCGCCGGGCAGGAGCGCGAATATGCCGTGCTTCTGGCACATGTGGACGAAGAGGACGCCTATGAACGCGCCGAATATCATTATGCCCTCGAGAGCGAGGTTGATGATACCGCTGCGCTCGGCGAACACGCCGGCCAGCGCGACTATCATGAGGGGAATGGCATATATCAGGGTTTGCTGGATAAGGTAACTCATTGCTCATTGCCCTCCTTTCCCGTATTTTCGGAAACAGGCGGTTTTGCGCCCTCCGGCATGTTCTTGGAGGTGTAGACGACGTCGGGGATCTTCTTTTCCTCCGCCTTCTTTGCGCGCTTGCCGAGCCAGGTCTTGATGAGGAGGCTGAACGCGGAGAGGTAAACGATGACGGCGATTATGACGTCGGTGATGTATTCGTTATACCCCGTGAAGAAGGAGAGCTTCGAACCGGCGACGTTCAGTGTGGACATGAACATTCCGGTAAAGATATTGGCTATCGGATGGCACGCGCCGAGCAGCGCGACCGCGATGCCGGTAAAGCCCTCGCCCGGGAGGGAGAGGTAGGTCTGCCAGTGGAACTCCGTGGTGCCGGAGAGCCAGTAGAGCGAAGCGCCCGCGCCGGCGAGCGCGCCGGCAAGCGCCATGGAAAGGATTATGCAGCGCTTGTCGCGGATGCCCGCGTATTTCGCGGAGTGGCGGTTGGAGCCGCAGGCCTTGAGCTCGAAGCCGAGCGTGGTCTTCGAAAGCAGTATGTACACGAGTATCGCGATAATGATCGCGATTATTATGCCGCCGTCGATCTGCTGCGAATCGGGGAATATCTTGTCGAGGCCCATCTTCGCGGTGGCGACGCCGTTATGGCTCGTCTTCCAGATGACCTGGGTCTTGGTGCCCTCGGTGCACTGGAGGCCCGAGCCCTCGAACAGCCATGTGACTATGTTCGCGGCGAGCCAGTTCGTCATTATGCAGGCCAATACCTCGTTGATATTGAGGAACGCCTTGAGCATGCCGGGGATAGAGCCCCAGAACGCGCCGGCCAGTATGCCGCCAAGGAACGCGAGTATCCACACGATCCAGGGGGATACGACCGCGGTGTTCATCTTGAGGGCGATGAAGAGGGAGGCCGTGGTGCCGGCGAGGTACTGACCGGAGGCGCCGATGTTGAAGAGGCCCGTCTTATACGCGAGCGACACGGAAAGACCGGTCATTATGATGGGCACCGCGCGGAAGAGCATATCGCCGATGTTCGTGGAGTTGAAGCCGAATATCAGCCTGCCCGCCTGCTGGCCCTTTGAGAGGAGACCGAAGAATATGAGGCGGATGCCCTTCCATGCCTCGGTCAGGCCGAGCTTGCTGTCGCAGAGGCCGACGATGAGGATTATCACCGCGCCGGCGACGAGGCCGATCAAAATGGAGATGAGGGTCGCAAGTACGGATCTTGTGCCGTCCTTGCTTAAGAGATTACCAGACTTTTTCATTCGGCCTTGCCCTCCTTATCCTGCCTTTTCGCGCCGGCCATGTAGAGGCCGAGCTCCTGCGTGGTGGTCTGTTTGGGATCGAGCTCGCCGACGATCTCGCCCTCGTACATCACGAGTATGCGGTCGGAGAGGTTCATTACCTCCTCCAGCTCAAGCGATACGAGCAGTACCGCCTTGCCCTCGTCGCGCTGTTTTACGAGCTGCGAATGGATATACTCGATCGCGCCGACGTCGAGGCCGCGGGTGGGCTGTACGGCGACGATGAGGGGCATGTTGCGGTCGAACTCGCGGGCGACGATCGCCTTCTGCTGATTGCCGCCGGACATGGAGCGCGCCTTCGTCACGGGTCCCTGACCGCTCCTTACGTCGAACTCCTCTATGAGCTTGTCCGCGTATTCGCGTACTGCGTCGAACTTGATGAAGCCGTGGTTCTGGAACTGCGGCTCGAAATAGCGCTGGAGCACCATGTTCTGCTCGAGCGTGAAGTCCAGCACGAGGCCGTGCTTATGCCTGTCCTCCGGGATATGGCTCATGCCGGTAAGCGCGCGCTTCCTTATGGAGGCCTTCGTTATATCCTTGCCGCAGAGGGTGATCTTGCCCGCGGAGGGCTTTTCGAGGCCTGTCAGCGCGTGTACGAACTCCGTCTGGCCGTTGCCGTCGATGCCCGCGATACAGACGATCTCGCCCGCGTGCACCTCGAGCGAAACGTTCTTTACCGCGTCGTTCTTATGGATCTTGGAGGGAACGGTGAGCCCCTCGATCTTCAATATGGTCTCCTTGGGCTGCGCCTCGTCCTTTTCGACGACGAGCTGAACCGGGCGGCCGACCATCATTCGGGAGAGCTCCTCCTTATTGGTGGAGGCGGTGTCGACAGTGCCGACGTATTTGCCCTTCCTCAGGACGGTGACCCGGTCGGAGACCTCCATTATCTCGTTGAGCTTGTGGGAGATGAACAGTATGCTCTTGCCCTCCGCCTTGAGGTTGCGCATGATCTGCATGAGCTCCTCGATCTCCTGCGGAGTGAGTACCGCGGTGGGCTCGTCGAATATCAGTATGTCGTTGTCGCGGTAGAGCATCTTCAAGATCTCGACGCGCTGCTGCATGCCGACGGTGATATCCTCCACCTTGGCGTCCATATTGATGCGGAGGCCGTATTTTTCGGAGAGCTCGCTGACCTTTTTGCGGGCCTGCTTCTTCTGAAGGAAGCCGAGCTTGGTATCCTCCGCGCCCAATATGATGTTGTCGAGCACGGTGAATACCTCGACCAGCTTGAAGTGCTGATGGACCATGCCGATATTGAGTGCCGTGGCGTCGTTGGGGTCCTTTATCTCAACGACCTTGCCGTCCTTGCGTATCTCGCCCTGCTCGGGCTGATAGAGGCCGAACAGAACGCTCATGAGGGTCGATTTGCCCGCGCCGTTTTCGCCCAAGAGCGCGTGTATCTCCCCCCGTTTGAGCTGCAGTGTGATGTCATCGTTTGCCTTTATCCCCGGGAACTCCTTGGTGATATGCAGCATTTCGATAACATAGGGATATGCTTCCGAAGTAGCCTGCTCCATTTAATGCCCTCCTGCCATATTGATATGGTTTAACTCCTTAATTATATATGTTTTTATCGTAAATTGCAATATCCGGAAGAACTAAATGAGCAAAAAGGTATAATAAAAATCGGGGCTGCGCATGCAGCCCCGATAAGGGTCATTATCAATTACTTGACGGTGACGGTGACATGCTCGCCCGCGAAGGTGCTCATGTCGGCGGGATAGTTGGCGTCAACGACGACGGTGCCGTCCTTGACCTGGGCGTAGAGAGCATTGTACTCGTCTACGGTCCAGCCGGTGAGGGACCAGGACTCGGTGGGGATGCCGACGGCGTCATCGTTTACGCCGAGGCTGGTGGCGATACCGCCGATCTCCGCCCACTTATCCTCGTAGAACTTGCTGATAGCCCATACGACGGAGGTGGAGAGACCCTTCATGGCGGAGGTAACTACGGTGTTGGACTCGGCGCTCTGGTCGACGTCAACGCCGACGACCTTCTTCTCATTCGCGGAAGCGGCCGCGGTGATGGAAGAGAACATGGAGCCGCCGCAGGCGAAGATGATCTCGGTGCCTTCCTCATACCAACCGGCTGCCATGGTCTGGAGCTCGGGGGAAGCGGAGAAGGACTGACCATACTGCCAGGAGTAGTTGATCTCGACGTTTACGTTCTTCACAGCGGCAGCCGCCTCGGCGCCCTGAACGAAGCCGTAGCCGTAACGGCAGCAAGCGGGGTTGTCACCGCCGCCGCCGCCGCAGAAACCGAGCTTCGTGTAGCCGTCCATAACTACGGCGTAACCTGCGAAGTAACCGGCCTGCTCTTCCTTATAAGCGATGGGAGCTACGTTCTCAAGAACGGGGCCGTTCTCTCCGTCGGTGAGGGGCCAACCGTCGATGAAGACGAACTTGGTGTCCTTGAACTCGGCAGCGGCCTGAGCAAGAGCGGTGGCCTGCATGAAGCCGGCGCAGACGACGATCTTCGCACCGTTGTTGATGGCGGCCTTCATGGCCTCGTAACGGTCGGCGTCGGTGGCGTTCTCACCATTGGCGGGCTGATAGTACTGGACGGTCTTGCCGTTGTCCTTGGCGTACTTTTCGCAGCCTTCCCAGGTGCCCTGGTTGAAGGACTTGTCCATGAGCTGACCTACGTCGGTAACGAAGGCGATCTCAGCGGTCGTATCCTTCTTCTCGGTGTTGCAGCCGGCGAACATGGCGAGGGCCATGAGCGCGACGAGCAGCATAGCAAGATACTTTTTCATTGTTGTTCCTCCTGAAATAATTCGTATTGGCATTAAGGCCATACTTTGGTAGTGTACCGATTATACCACGGCTGTCAAAAAAAATAAAGCCCCCTTGCGGGATTTTTTCACGTTTTTTTGAGAAAATCCCCCTGCCCGGGGGGATACGGGCCTCCCCCGCCGCCCGGTTTTACATTCTTTTTACGCGCGGGCGGTTGAAAAAAGCCGCGGTCTTATTTATAATATGGTATGGTTTTCATTTGAAAGCCGAATATCCGGGGAGGAAATACTTGTGTTCGGATACATCACGCCTTTCATACCGGAGCTCAAGGTCCGGGACAAGGAGCTTTATCAGGCATATTACTGCGGGCTGTGCCGCGCGCTGGGCAAATACGGCTTGGGCTCCAAGCTGACGCTCACCTACGACGCGACTTTCGCCTCCGTGCTGCTCGCCGCCGCCGTGGGGAAGGAGCCGGAGTTCTCGCTCCGCGGCTGTCCCGCGCACCCCGTGAGGGGCAGGATCCCCACCGTCACGCCCGACGATATCGCCGATTACTGCGCGGCGGTATGCGTTCTGCTCGCCAAATACAAGCTGCTGGACGACGCCCGCGACGGCAAGCCCATGAGGAAGGCCGCGATACCCGTTCTCAACCGCGGCATAAGGCGGGCGGAAAAGAAATACCCCGAGGCCGCGCTGGCTCTAAGCGACGGGCTCGACAAGCTCGGCGAGATAGAGAGCCGCGGGGAATGCGATCCCGACGACGCGCCGATGCTCTTCGGCCGGCTTTTGGGGAGCCTCATATCCGCTTATCCCGATCTTCCCGATGAGGCGAAGCCCCTTTTGACGGAGCTCGGGCGCAAGCTCGGCGGCTACATCTACATTATCGACGCGTGGGACGACCGCGCGGAGGACGAGAAGCGCGGCAGCTACAACATATTCCTGCGCGGCGGGTTCGCGGATCCCGAGGCCGCCTGCAAAGCCATGCTCGATATGTACATCAATTCCGCCGTGCTCGCATACGATCTGCTCGACGTGAAAACGGGCAAGGAACTGCTCGACAACATTATGTACATGGGCCTTGCGGCAAGGGCCGCCGAGGTGCTTGAAGGAAAGAACGCTCCCAAGGGGAGCCGCTGCGAGGACGAAGCCGGAAAGGAGGAGGCCGAATGAACCCTTATGAGATACTCGGGGTCTCCCCCGGCGCCTCCGACGAGGATATCCGCGCGGCGTACATGGCGCTGGTCAAGAAATACCACCCCGACCGCTACCAGGATTCCGCCCTCAAGAAGCAGGCCGAGGATAAGATGAAGCAGATAAACGCCGCCTACGACCTGCTTACGAAGAAGGCGGGCGGCGCCGATCAGAGCGGCTCATCCTACTCCTACGGCTCCGCCGGGAGCGCAGGCTCCGCCTACGGGAGCGCGTATTCCTCCTACGGGAGCGGCTATTCCGGAAGGCAGTCCTACTACTCCGGGCAGTACGCCGCGGAGTTCAGCCGCGTGCGCAGCTTCATCAACCGCGGCGAGATAGCCGCCGCGCTTTCGCTGTTGAACAGCGTGCCCGTAAGGAACGCCGAATGGTGCTTCCTCTACGGGATGTGCTGCTACCGCAACGGGCAGTACGCCCGCGCCTACGAATACATTTCCCGCGCGTGCACCATGGATCCCGCTAACGCCGAATATTCCTCGGCGATGAGCTCCATGCGCGGCGCGTACGACACCACGCGCACCTGGACCTCCGCGGGGAACGACCTGAGTTCCTGCGGTATCTGCTCCTCCATACTCTGCGCCAATTTGCTCTGCAGCTGCTGCTGCAGGAGGTGACGATGAAAAGGCTTTCTCCCGGATTGATGCTTGCCGGCCTCGGCATGAGCGCTGCGATATCGCTGCTCATGCTTTTCGCCGCGGGCGTTGTCCGGCCGATCGCCCTTTCCGCGGCCTGCCTCTTCCTCGCGTCGCTCATGACATGGGTCCCCATAAGGGAGGAGCACGCGTACCTCTTCGCCTCGATAGAATACGCCTTCGTCAGCGGCGCCGCGCTCATAATATGCCGCGGCAGCGTGTGGACGTACCTCTACATACTGCTCTTCGGCGCGTACGCGATAATACGCTTTTACCTGCGCACGCATATCGACGACCGCTTCCTCACGGTGCTGATAAGGCTGCTGATATTCAACGTGATGAGCGCCGTCGGCCTCGCTTTCGCCCAGTTCGTGCTGCATTACGACGCGATGACGCTCGTGCCGCACCTCTCAGTTTACGCCGTGTTCGGCATCGTGCAGGGGATATTCATAGTCTTCATGCTGCTCTATAAGTTCTTCGCGTACCTGTTCGATTCCGCGCTGAGGAACATACTGCTGCCGAGAAGGTAAAAGGGCATAACAAAAAGCCATGGACTTGACCATGGCTTTTTTCATATCATTTCATTCTCCGAGCCGATACCCGAATACCGTCTCGGCGTTGATGAGCACGTAATTGTCCGTCCAGGGCACGGAGCCGACGTCGACGGCGGCCCATTCCTCCTCCGTTCCGGCGTAGAGCACCTGCTTGAACGCGGGGCAGTCGGATATGACGTTCTTGCCTATCGTCTCCACCGAGCTCGGGATATAGACCGATTCCAGCGCGGGGCAGTTGTTGAACAGCTTTGCGGGGAGCGAAGTCACGGTGGGAGGTATCAATACCCGCTTTAAGGTCCCGCAGCCGTCGAAGGCCTTGGATCCGAAGCCGATCACGGTGTTGTCGCCAAGCCTGTCGGGGAGCTTCAGTTCCTCCGCCTCCCCGCGGTAGGCGATTATGTCCGCCGTCCCGTCCTCATAGACGGCAAAGCAGAAATCGTCCGTCCAGACCGACTGCACGACGATATGCGTATGACGGGCGCAGCCCCCGAAGGCCGCGAGCACGGCCGCGAGGAGCAGGAGCGCCGCGGTTTTTAACGCTCTTTTCGTTTTCATATTCTGTTTATACACCGCGCGGCGGTATAAGTCAAGTGCGAAATTGCGCGGAGGGGCGAGTAAAGCCCCCGGGGAACGCGAAAAAAACTCCCGCGGCCTATTGCAAAACGCGCCGCGGTATGCTATATTGTCAGCAGCGGAGGCATGAGCCTCCCGAAAAGAATATTGCCTTATCGAGAGTGGCTGAGGGACCGGCCCTGTGATGCCACGGCAACCTGTTCCCCTTTGGGGCGCAAGGTGCCAATTCCGACGGAGCGTGCTCCGTAAAGATGAGCGTAAACGATTATTTGGGGAAGCGTTCATCGGACGCTTCCTTTGATCTTACCGGGCAATGTTTGAATAAACCCAAGGAGAACGAAAATGGAAAGAACGAAGAGACTTTTTACCTCCGAATCCGTTACGGAGGGGCATCCCGACAAGGTCTGTGACAACATTGCCGACGCGGTGCTCGACGCGATGCTGACGAACGACAAAAACTCCCGCGTGGCCTGCGAGGTCGCGGCGACGACGGGCATGGTAGTCGTGATGGGCGAGGTCACTACCGACTGCTACGTCGATATCCCCAAGCTCGTGCGCGACGTCGTGCTCGATATCGGCTACGACAAGCCCGAATACGGCTTCGACGGCAGGAGCCTTGCCGTTATATGCGCCATCAACAGCCAGTCCGCGGATATCGCGATGGGCGTCGACAAGAGCTTTGAGGCCAAACACGGCGAGGCGGATCCCCTCGATATAGGCGCGGGCGACCAGGGCATGATGTTCGGCTTCGCCTGCGACGAGACGGAGGAGCTGATGCCCATGCCGATATCCCTCGCGCACAAGCTGACAAGAAGGCTGACTTTCGTCCGCAAAAGCGGCATACTGCCTTACCTCCGCCCCGACGGAAAGAGCCAGGTCACGATAGAATACGAGGACGGCGTCCCCAAACGCGTCGATACCGTTGTCATATCCACCCAGCACGATCCCGACGTCGATATGGATGAGCTGGCGGAGGATGTGAAGCGCGAGGTCATATCCGCCGTGATCCCCGCGGGGCTCATGGATGAAAACACGCGCGTATTCGTCAACCCCACAGGGCGTTTCGTCATCGGCGGCCCGCACGGCGACAGCGGCCTGACCGGCAGGAAGATAATCGTCGACACCTACGGCGGCTACGGCCGTCACGGCGGCGGCAGCTTCTCCGGCAAGGATCCCACGAAGGTGGACCGCTCTGCCGCCTACGCCTGCCGCTACGTTGCGAAGAACCTCGTTGCCGCGGGATACTGCAAAAGGTGCGAGATACAGGTCGCCTACGCGATAGGCGTGGCGCATCCCGTCTCCGTCCGCATAGACACGTTCGGCACGGGCGTGATACCCGACGGCGAGATAGAGGCGATGGTGCTCCGCTCCTTCGACTTCCGCCCCGCCGCGATAATCCAGAGGTTCGACCTGCGCAGGCCCATATACCGCCCGACCGCCGCCTACGGCCATTTCGGCCGCACGGACGTCGATCTCCCCTGGGAGAGGACGGACCTCATATTCGACCGATAACCTAAAGTGGAGACAGTCAAAAACATACTTATAACCGGTGCGTGCGGCGGCCTCGGAAGGGCCGCCGTGCGTGAGTTCGCGGACTGCGGGTACCGCGTTTTCGCCGCGGACACGAGCCCCTTCGAGGGCGGAGGCGAGCGCGTTTTCCCCGTCGTGATGGACGTGACGAGCAATGCGAGCGTCGAAAGCGCCGCGCGGCTCATAGAAAAAGAGGCCGGCTCGCTCGACTGCGTTATACATCTTGCGGGCGTCTACACGATGGATTCCTTCGTCGAGATACCGGAGGAGGAGCTATCCGGCATGCTGGACGTGAACCTCATGGGCGTATACCGCGTCGACCGCGCGTTCCTGCCCCTTTTGCGAAAGGCGGGCGGCAGGATCATCATAGTCGCGAGCGAGCTCGCTCCCCTCGACCCCCTGCCCTTCAACGGCATCTATTCCATGACGAAGACCGCCCTTTCGAGCTACGCGCATTCGCTCGCGCTGGAGCTCGGCCTCATAGGGATAAAGGTGATAACGTTCTACCCCGGCGCATTCGGGGACGGCATGACGAAAGGCGCGGTCCGCGCGATGGACCGCATGCGGGAGAAGACCGAGCTCTATCCCGATATCACGGAGCGCTTCCGCAAAATAGTGCTCTCGCAGACCGGCGGCGCCAAAGACCCCGCGCTCCTTGCGGCGAAACTGCGCCGCGCCGCGGAGAAAAAGCGCCCGCGCTTCCGCTATTACGTCAACAACTCCATGAAGCTCAGGCTGTTCTCCGCCCTGCCCGACCGCGTTCAGGCGGCGGCTCTCGCGCTGCTGCTTAAAAGAAAAGCCTGACAGACCTTTAAGTATTCGCCGCGGAAACCGCCGCGGCTTTTTTGTATGCTCATTTTTCATTTACTGACCATGGGGACAGTCCCCGTGGTCAGTTTCGCGCGAGCTGACCCGGGGAGGGGGAACGGTCACAACGGCGGGGAGGAGATAAGTCCTGCACTCGCCAAAAGGCTTCCCCTTGGCGGGGAAGCTCCCGCGGAGCGGGTGATGGGGGGTATCCCCGACACTGTTTATGAGGGAGTCCCCCCATTCGTCTTTTTCGGGCTCCGCCCTCAAAATCCACCTTCCCCGCAAGGGGGAAGGCTGACCATGCGCATCAGGGCGGCCCTTTTCATATTGACATTGTAGAACATTTGTGCTATAATAGATATAAAGGGAGCAGAAAAGCCCCCGCAAAGAAAGGACAAACGTAAAATGCGTAAACAATACATTCCCATTCACTCATGGATGCTGAGCTTAGGGCTCAGCGCCGTTGAACTCATGGTCTTTGCCGTGATCTACGCGTACACCGGCTTTCGCGGCTGCTTCGACGGAGATCTCGACTGGCTCAGCAAATGGGCTTGCGTCAGCGAATCGGAGCTCGGCAGGATACTGTCGGCGCTCGTCGACAAGGGGTTCCTCGGCAATCTCCCGGGCAGCAGATCCGGCACTTATTACACCCTCGTTTCTCCGCATAACGCCCGGGCGCGCCCGGCGGAGACCGATAACAAAGCCTCGGGAGGCGAGACCGATAATATAGATATTATTGATAATATAGATAATATTGGTAATATTGGTAATATAAAGAATAACAATAATAAAAATAATAAGGGTAATATCGGTAATATTGGCAATATTGGTAATATTGATAAAAACAATAATAAAAAATCTGCAGATAATATAGACAATATAGATATCACAGATTTTTTTCAAAGCTCCGCATTTTCCGATAAGACCCATAATACCGATAACAGGGCCGCCGGCAGAGAGCCGATCGGAGACGAGGAGATGAAGCGCCTCATAGAGCCGTATAACGATATCTCGGAAGTCCCTCTCGAACTGCTCGCGAGGCGCCTTGCGGAGAGGGAATCTGCGGTATCATCGGGCGGCTGATCCCGCCCCTGTCGAAAAAGGTGTGGATTTTCGGGGCGATATAAGTTATAATTTATGATGAAGTAATATGACCGGAGCGAAGTATGCTCATCGTATCGAAATGCCTTACGGGCGAATGCTGCCGCTACGACGGCAGATCGAAGCCCGATCCCGAGATCTGCGCGCTCGTTGAAAAGGGGCTCGCCGTCGCAGTCTGCCCTGAGCAGCTGGGCGGCCTCCCCACCCCCCGCGTGCCGGCGGAGCTCACCACCACGGGGGAGCATGTGCTCATCGGCGGCGGCAGGGCAATAACGCGGGACGGAAGGGACGTAACGCGCGAGTTCGTCGCGGGCGCATGGGCGGCGCTTAAGATCGCGAAGGAGGCGGGAGCTTCGCGCGCGATACTCAAGGCGAAAAGCCCCTCCTGCGGGGCGGGCGAGATATACGACGGGAGCTTTTCGGGCCGGCTCGCTGAAGGCCGCGGCGTCACCGCCGCGCTGTTCATCAAAAACGGCATAGAAGTAGAAACGAGATAAGGAGTCCTTATATGGAAGAAAAGAACGAGATCAAAACGAAGGTGCTCGTCGTCGACGACGACAAGCGCATACTGCAGATATTGAAGCTCTATCTCGTAAAGGACGGTTACGAGGTCATCACCGCCGAGCGCGGCGACGAGGCGCTGGACATCGCGCTCTCCTCCTCGCCGAACATAGTCATACTCGACATAATGCTTCCCGGCATGGACGGCTGGGAGGTGCTTCAAAACATCCGCCGCACGAGCGACGTGCCCGTCATTATGCTCACCGCAAAGGGCGATATCACCGACAGGATACAGGGCCTCGACTGCGGCGCGGACGATTACATAGTGAAGCCGTTCGAGCCGAAGGAGCTCCTCGCGAGGGTGAAGGCCGTGCTGCGCCGCTCCCCCGCCTCTTCGGAGGAGCATCACCCCGTCACGATAGGCGGGCTTTCGGTATCGCTCGACAACTACACCGTGCTGCTCGACGGCAAAAAGCAGGAGATGCCCCCCAAGGAGATAGAGCTGCTGCACTACTTCGTGACGCATCCGAACCGCGTCTACACGCGCGGCCAGATACTCGACAGCGTATGGGGCTACGGCTATTACGGCGACAGCCGCACCGTGGACGTGCATATAAAGCGCCTGCGCGACAGGCTTGGCTCCCATCCCGACTGGGATATAGAGACGGTCTGGGGCGTCGGCTACCGTCTGAACATCAAAAAGGATCAGTAAAGGGAAAGGCGCCGCAAAAGCATGTTCCGTTCCGTACATTCCCGAATGCTCGCATCAGTCCTCGCACTCGTGCTGGGGCTTTTGATCGTGCTCGGGATAGCGGTAGCGGTATCGTTCCGCTCCCTCTACATAGACGAGACGGAGAGCCGCCTTTTACGGGAGGTCGACGACATAAACGATATCGTCGTCAGCCGCTACGTGGACGTGGACAAGCGCCCCGCCGCGCGTGAGGAGTTCCAGGTAATAGTCCGCCTTTACGACGCGTATCTGCAGCTCTGCTTCGATTCGGGCGAGCTCGGAAGGTACAGCGTTTACAGCGTCGATTCCGGCTCCCGCTGGGCCGTCGCGGAGGAGGCCGATCTCGATACATACATCGAAGCGGTCAAAAGCGGCACGTACGACCGCTGCAGCTACGGCCTGCTGACAAAATACACGGGCTTTTACACGCTTACCGCCATGCGCCCCATCACGACCGATTCGGGCGAGACGCTGGGCGTGATATTCTTCCACTACGACATGACGGGCGTCAACGGCTCCATACGCAGCGCGCTTTCGAGCGTCGCCCTGTTCTGCGCCATCGCCATCGCGTTCTCGATCCCCGTGGTATACCTGCTCGTAAGGAGCATCACGCACCCGATATCGCGCATGACGAAGGTCGTGCAGGAGTTCGCGAACGGCGATTTCTCCCACCGCGTCAAGACGAAGGGCAACGACGAGCTTTCCGACCTCGGCGGCTCGATAAACACCATGGCGGACGAGCTCAATACATTGGAGGCCGCGCGAAGGAGCTTCGTCGCGAACGTTTCGCACGAGCTTCGCTCGCCGCTTACCTCCATGCGCGGCTTCCTTGAGGCCATGCTCGACGACACCATACCCGCGGAGGACCGCGACACGTATATCGGCATAGTGCTCGACGAGAACCGCCGTATGACGGTGATGGTCAACGACCTTCTGGACCTCGCGAGGATCGAATCCGGCCAGTACAAGCTGAACATGAGCGTGTTCGACATAAACGAGCTCATACGCCGCACGTTCCTGACTTTCGAGGCGAGGATCGCGGCGAAGCGCTTCACGGTGGATATCCGCCTTGACGACGATCGCCTCTTCGTCGAGGGCGATTCCGAGAGGATAACGCAGGTCGTCCACAACCTCATAGACAACGCGATAAAATACACGCCCGAGGGCGGCCGCCTCACGATCGAATGCAGGCCCGAAAGGCATTCGGCAAGGGTGGCGATAACGAACACCGGCGCCGGCATATCGAAGGAGGATCTGCCCCACGTGTTCGACCGCTTCTACAAGACGGAGAAGGCTCACACGCCCTCCGGCACTTCCGGAACGGGGCTCGGGCTCTCGATAGCGAAGCTCATAATCGACCAGCACGGGCAGGATATCTCCGTTTCCTCCGAAAACGGCGAGACCTGCTTTGCGTTCACACTTAAAAAAGCCGCGAAGCCGGCGGCGAAAAAGGCGCAGGAGGCTGCGGTCTGACGCGGGCCGCGCAGGTGGAAATGATCATTTCGAACGACATACGCTTTATATCGGAAAGGCCCGCCGCGGTCGCGCTCGGCACGTTCGACGGCGTGCATCTGGGGCACCGCGCCGTGATAGGAAGGGCCGTGGAGCTCGCGAAGGAAACGGGGCTCGCCTCCGCCGTTTTCGCGTTCTCCGATCTGCCCAAAAACGCCTTCCTCCCGCCCGAAAAGCGGGTGTTCCCCCTCTGCACCCCGGCCGAGAAGGCGCGCCTCATCGCCTCTCTCGGCGCCGATATGCTTATCGCCCCGCCCTTTACGCGTGAGATCGCGTCCATTCCCGCGGCCGATTTCATACGCGGGGTGCTGATAGGGCACCTGAACGCGCGGGTCATAGTCTGCGGCGAGGATCACCGCTTCGGCGCGCGCGGCGCGGGCGATACGGAGCTTTTGAAGCGCGTCTGCCGCGAGGCCGGGGTCGGGGTCGAGATAGTCCCGCCCGTCACGCGCTCCGGAAAGCGCATCTCATCGACCGATATCCGCGCCCTCCTCGAGGCCGGCCGCATAGAGGACGCGAGAGCGCTCCTCGGGCATGAGGTGTGAAACGATTTTGAATTATGAATTAAAAAACTCCGCCTTTGGGCGGAGTTTTTCGTGTGTTCAGTAGGTCTTATTCGTTGCCGTTGCCATCGTCGCCGGTCTCGGTAAGGTCCTCGATGAGATCGCCGATCTTCTCCGTGAGCTCGATCTTGCCGGGCACTTCGCCGTTGGCCTTGGCCTCCTCATACCTCTTGATGCAGAAGGTGCAGAGCCTTGCGCGGTTGGACTCGACCGCTTCCTCGATGGAGCCGTCGGTGCAGTTATCGGGGTTGGAGTTCCTGATCGACTGGCAGTCGGAGAAGATATGGTAGCAGTTGCCGTACTTCGTCCACCTTACGCCGTCGCCGTCCGTGAAGCCGTAGCCCTCCGCCTCTTCGGTGAGCTGCTGCACGACGTCGTTGACCTGATCCTGGGTGACGGGATGATAATCCGCGCTGCCCGCGGAGGCGCCCACGAATACGAGGGCGAGCACAGCCGCGACGATCGTCTTGGTCTTCTGGGGGAGATCCTTCCTCCTGGCGATGAGGATTATCGCGAGAGGCGCGAGTATGATGCCGGCCATGATAACGCCGAGCTGGTTCCAGATGAACTGGACGACCTTGTTATGGCTCTTGGTGGGATGGATATGGTTCGCGTAGATCCAGAGCCTCGCGCCGACGACGCAGAGGATGCCCGCGACGATGACGTCGATGATCACGGGCAGCCAGTTGTTCGGATCGAGGAACAGCACGCGGACCGCGCCGAAGGGCAGGTTAAGGCCGATGTACGGCAGATACATGGCAACAGCGGCCAGCGCCCAGCATACGAACGCGAGTATCCTGAATATGACAGTGTTCTTTTTCTTGCCGCTCTCCTGCTCCTCAAGCTGAGCAAGGGCAGCCTTCAATGCCGCGGCAGACGGCTTTTTTTCCGTCTTGGGGGTCTTGGTTTCTTCCATCGAATGATTCCTCCCTGTCTTTCGACATAATTTGGTATATAACATTATAGCATGCATGCTGCGCGATTGCAACTTTTTCGATATAAATTATTGTTCTTTTCAAGCGGGCGCGCGTATGATATAATACTCCTCGGAGGTGATCTCATGAAATACAATCCCACAAAGAAATACGAGTTCTCGGTCCCTGCCGCCGCGGCGAAGGTGCTGGAGCTCATCGGCGCCAATACATCCGAGAAGAAGCAGCAAAAGGACGAACCTGTCATCAAGAAGTTCTTCGGCAAGATCAAGGAGGGCGGCTTCAGCCTGACCCCGAACCCCGGCGTCATGGGCGGGTATCTGCCGACCGTCGCGGGCGAGCTCACGGAGGTCACCGAATCCAAGGCCTCGCCGGAGGGGACGGGCGTGCTCTCCAACGCCTTCACGAGGATCGCGATGGATATGCAGCTGACCAAAAAGTACAAGGTGTTCTCGTTCTTCTGGCTCGCGCTCTCCGCGATACTGCTGGGACTTGCCCTCTGGCTCTGCTTCAAGAAGGGCTTTGACGCCAACTGGTGGACGCTGCTCATCGGCCCCGGCCTGTTCCTTATCGAGCGCGCCGTCTGCAATATCGGCTTCCTCGCCAACGCAAGGAAGATAATGAAGTCCATCAAGGAGATAGTGAAATAACACAATAAAAAAAGTACGCGTAAGGGAGATCCCCTCCCTATACTGGGTACTGCGCATTAACAGCATGGTTTTGAGATGTATGCTCTCTTAACCATGCTTATTTAATTATTTAGCGGGAATATGATCCGCTTCGCGGATAACCCCCCTCTTGGTTTTTCGCTTGCGCTCAAAACCACTCCCCCCACCGCTGGGGAAGCGCGCTGGCCCGCGCGGCTCCCGTTGGTCGCGTGGCTTGTGATATTCCGCAGCCGGTATCTCCTTTCAAGCAGAATAACAGAACTACTGACCACGGGGACTGTCCCCATGGTCAGTAAAACAGCAAAAAAAGAACTCTCACAATGAGAGTTCTTTATTTGCTGTTCACTATCAGTTCTCCAGCGCCTTGTCGGCGATGCCGCAGAGCTCTTTGAAAGCGTTCATGTCGGTGACGGCGAGATCGGCCAGGACCTTGCGGTTGACCTCTACGCCCGCGAGCTTCAAGCCGTGGATCAGCTTGGAATAGTTGGTGCCGCAGATCCTCGCGCCGGCGTTGATACGGGCGATCCAGAGACGGCGATACTCGCGCTTCTTGAGCTTCCTGCCGACGAAAGCGTAGGACAGGGACTTCATTACCTGCTGGCTGGCGGCGCGGTAGAGCTTCGACTTGGCTCCCCAATAGCCCTTGGCCAGTTTAAAAACTTTACGACGCTTCTTGGCGGCGTTGACTGCTCTCTTAATCCTTGCCATTGTTCGTTTCCTCCCTTACTTCTTGTACGGTATCAGAGCGCCGATCTTCTTTGCTTCCTCTTCCGCAATGAAGCCGGACTTGCGCAGATTGCGCTTGCGCTTGGTGGATTTCTTGGTAAGGATATGGCTCTTGTAAGCCTTGCTCCTCTTGATCTTGCCGCTCTTTGTGAAGCTGAAACGCTTTGCGGCGCCCCTATGGGTCTTAAGTTTCGGCATGGGATTTCCTCCTGATAATAATAATTGATTAAGTCAGTGGGCCTCCGGCTTTTCGGGCCGGCAACGGAAAAACGTTACTTTGAGGCCTTGGGTGCAAGGAACATGTACATGTTACGGCCTTCCTGCTTGGGGGGCTTTTCGACAGTCGCGTTTTCGCTCACCATATCCAGGAATGTATTCATAACATCGAGGCCGATCTCACCGTGGGCAGCCTGCCTGCCGCGGAACCTGATGGAAACCTTGACCTTGTTGCCCGCCTGCAGGAATTTGTTGCACGCCTTGGCCTTGACCTCCAAATCGTGCGTGTCGATGGTCGCTGAAAGCTGAACTTCCTTCATTTCGACAACGGTCTGATTCTTGCGCTGTTCCTTCTCACGCTTCGACTGGTCGAAACGGTACTTGCCGTAGTCCATGATCTTGCACACGGGCGGATTCGCCTGCGGCGCTATCTTGACCAGGTCAAGTCCTCTCTCCTCCGCAACACGGAGCGCGACGGCTATCTGGACGATGCCCATCTGCTCGCCGTCCTCGCCGATAAGGCGGACTTCCCTATCGCGGATCTGCTCATTGATCATCAAATCGTTAGCTGCTATGGTGTTTCACCTCCGAATAATTTTATGCTCGAAACAAAAACAACGGGCAGCATCAGCCGCCCGCATAAAAACTCCGTTTACCGTAAAAGTTTTTGCCAATTCGACTGCGCCATGACGGAACACGGCGAGTGAGAAGCGGGCCCGCTTCTGCTTCAAGCTTGGTAATTATACCATAAAACGCCCGCCTGTCAAGCATTTTTTGCAAAAAACTCTTATATATTTCAGCGTTATTCGGCCTTTTCGCCGCAAAGCGCCCTGTCGATCGCCTTGGCAGCGACCTTTCCGGCGCCCATAGCGGATATGACCGTCGCGGCGCCCGTCACGGCGTCGCCGCCCGCGTACACGCCCGCGCGCGAGGTGAGGCCGTCCTCATCGACGATGATGCCGCCCCTGCGGTTGACCTCCAGCCCCTCCGTCGTGGACTTTATGAGTGGGTTGGGGCTCGTGCCTATCGCCATTACTACGGCGTCGACTGAAAGCTCGAACTCGCTGCCGGGGATCTCGACGGGCCTGCGCCTGCCGCGCTCGTCCGGCTCGCCCAGCTCCATCTTTATACAGCGGACGCCCGTCACGAAGCCGTTCATGGGATCGCGCGGATCCTCCGCGTTATTGTAGCCCAGTATCTCGACGGGGTTGTTGAGAAGGCGGAAGTCGATCCCCTCCTCCATGGCGTGCTCGACCTCCTCGCGCCGGGCGGGGAGCTCCTCCATGGAGCGGCGGTAGATGATGTACACATGCTCCGCGCCGAGGCGAAGCGCCGTCCTCGCGGCGTCCATCGCGACGTTGCCGCCGCCGACGACCGCGACCCTGCCGCCCTTCATTATGGGGGTGGAGGGATCTTCAAGGTACGCCTTCATGAGGTTGGAGCGGGTAAGGAACTCGTTCGCGGAATACACGCCCTTCAGGCTCTCGCCGGGTATGTTCATGAAATTGGGCAGTCCCGCGCCGGAGCCGACGAACACGGCCTCATAGCCCATGTCGAACAGCTCGTCGATCGTGAGCGTCTTGCCGATTATGACGTTGGTCTCGATATCGACGCCGAGCTCCTTCAAGGTCTCGACCTCCTTTGCGACTATCGCCTTGGGCAGACGGAACTCCGGTATGCCGTACACGAGCACGCCGCCCGCGGTATGGAGCGCCTCGAAGACCGTAACGGAATAGCCCTTTTTCGCGAGGTCTCCCGCGCAAGTGAGTCCGGAGGGGCCGGAGCCGACTATCGCGACCCTGCGGCCGTTCCCGGCGGGCGCCTGCGCCCTTTCCTTCGCGTTGGCGTTATGGAAGTCCGCGACGAACCTTTCAAGGCGGCCGATGCCCACGGGCTCTCCCTTGATGCCGCGGACGCATTTCGCCTCGCACTGGGTCTCCTGCGGGCAGACCCTTCCGCACACCGCGGGAAGGGACGAGCTCTCGCTTATCACGCGGTACGCGCCCTCGTAGTCGCGCTCGCGGATCTTCGCTATGAAGTCGGGTATGCGCACGTTCACCGGGCAGCCGGAAACGCACGGGCTGTTCTTGCAGTTCAGGCAGCGCTGCGCCTCGATGACCGCGGTCTCCTCGGGATAGCCGAGCGCGACCTCGCTGAAGTTACGGGCCCGGACCAGCGGGTCCTGAACGGGCATCGGGTTCTTTTTGGGATCCATGTTGGGCATTACAGCTCCGCCTCCTTCTTAAAGAGATTGCAGGCCTTCTCGCGGGCGCGGCGCTCGAAATCCGCGTACATCCTGCCGCGGCTCATCGCCTCGTCGAAATCTATCTCATAGCCGTCGAAATCGGGGCCGTCGACGCAGGCGAACTTGGTGATCCTTTCGCCGCCGCGGACGAGGGATATGCGGCAGCCGCCGCACATGCCCGTGCCGTCGATCATTATGGGGTTCATCGATACCGTTACCGGCACGCCGTAGGGCTTCGCCGTGAGCGTGACGAACTTCATCATAACGAGCGGGCCGATGGTGATTATCATATCGAACCTTTCGCCCGCCTCAAGCATCTCCTTCAAGGGAACGGTAACGTTGCCGTGCCTCCCGTAGGAGCCGTCGTCCGTCATGACGAAGAGGCGGTCGGAGCAGGCGGCAAACTCGTCCTCGAGTATGAGCAGGTCGCGGCTGCGGAAGCCGATTATGCTCGTGACCTCGGCGCCGAGCCTCTTGAACTCCTGCGCGACGGGCATCGCGATCGCGCAGCCGACGCCTCCGCCGACTATGCAGACCTTGCTTATGCCCTCCGTATGGGTGGGAACGCCGAGGGGGCCGGCGAAATCCTGTATGTACTCGCCCTCGTTTTTGTGGTTCAGAAGCTCCGTGGTCGCGCCGACGACCTGGAATATGATCTTTACGCTTCCCTCTTCGGGATCGGTCCCCGCGACGGTCAGCGGTATGCGCTCGCCGTCCTCGCTCACGCGCAGTATTATGAACTGGCCGGGCTTGGCCTTCCTCGCTACGAGTGGCGCCTCTATCTCCATCTGCGTTACGGTGGGATTGAGGACCTTTTTTCTCAAAATCCTGTACATTTTTCGTTCCCTCTTGATATTTCGCGGCTCCCGCCGCATAAATAAAGCGCACAGCAGCTGCACGCCGAATAGATTATACCCTCCCCCGTCCCATAATTCAAGCAATATAAGAAATATAATCGGCCGCGGCGGGACAATGGGATCAAAATGTCGACAATTATTATGACAGGGTTTATAATAAGGAAAGGAGGTCGTTACATGGAAAGCCCGAAGTCCGACAACGACATTATAGAGCTGTTCTTCGCAAGGGACGAGGACGCGCTGCGGCTCACCGCGAAGCGATACGGCCGCTTCGTCTATTCGGTCTGCTACCGCATACTCCGCCAAAGACAGGACAGCGAGGAATGCCGCAACACGACGTATTATAAGGCTTGGGACGCCATACCGCCCGAGCGTCCGCGCTGCTATCAGGCGTTCCTTGCGCGCATCGCAAGGGCGACCGCCATCGACAGGCTGCGGGAAAGGACGAGGCAGAAGAGGAGCGGAGGCTTCTTGAGCTCGCTCGACGATCTGTCCGATATGCTTGCGGACGGCGGCTCCGCAGCGGATGAAGCTGAGGCTCACGAGCTCGCCTCGATCCTCAACGGGTTCCTGTCGCGGCTCGATGAAAAAAAGCAGATATGCTTTATCAAGCGCTACTATTTCAACTCGCCCGTCAGCGCCGTCTCGCGCGAGATGGGCGTCCCGCGGAGCACGGTCTATTCCATGCTCGCGGCCGTTAAGGCGGAGCTGAAGGAGCATTTGAACAAGGAGGGCTATCCCGTATGACAAGAGAAACATTTGCTTACGCATTGAACTATATCGACGAGGGCTATATCGAAAAGGCCGTTTCCTACGGCCGCGGGCGGGAAAGGCTCCCGATGAAAAAGCCCGTTTTCGCTTACGTCTGCATCGCGCTCGCGCTGATACTTGCGGCAGGCGCGGTCGGCCTCATTATAAAGGGCGGCGGCAGCGCAGGCGTATCCGTCATCTCCGGCGATCCACAGATACTCTACTACGCCGCGGCGACGCTCGAGAAGACGACCTACGGCACGGACGAGGAGATCCCCGTCATCATACGCCTCGGCACGGACAGCATCGGCGAGTATGTCGATGAGATGACGATATCGTACGAGTCGAAGCATCTTTGCGTCAAGGAGGGCGATCCCGTCGTGCTCCGGGCCGATAACGGCGATTACGACGGGGCGCAGCTGGTATTGAGCGATCACCTGAAGCCCGATAAGAAGCGAAGCGTCGAGGAACTCCCCTTCCGTCTCCCGCTGACGCTCACCGTCAAAAGCGGCGCAGAGGGCGAAGGGCAGATAGATATCACGGTCATGATGACCGGCGTCGGGTTCAGCCAAGGGCGCACGGTGACGCTTTACTACAAGATCGACGGCTCCGTGATAACGTTCAGCTCCGATACCGCGAAGGACGCGCACAGCCGGTTCGAAAACGAAGGCGGCCTGTTCAGCGGCTGCGGGAAATAAAAAACACGACCGGAAGGTGTAAAAGGCTTCCCCTTGAGGGGAAGCTGTCAGACGCAGTCTGACTGATGAGGTGGAAAGCGGTGAGCGAATAGGGCAGCTGCCTATCCTCACCATGCCCGGCAAACCTGCGGTTTGCCTATTGAGAATATCCTCTCTGCCGCCGCCCGTCGTTCTCCTTTTTGACTATCCGGACGAACCCATGCCAGTCGCCCGAGAAAAAGGCCATGCCTTTTTCTCCTCAAGAAGCCGACGAAGAATCGTCGTCTTCTTGGCACTGCAAGCAAGGCTTGCGAAGCAAGCCTAGGCATGGGAGCGATAGGCAGGTGACGGATAACAAAGGAAAGAAAAACGGCCAACCGTTTGGTTGGTCGTTTTCCTTTGGGATCCGGCAGCTGCCTATCCTTCCATGCCGTCGCCAGCACAGTACTTTCGGTGTATGAGGGCTTAACTTCTGTGTTCGGGATGGGAACAGGTGG
>JAFZYC010000060.1 GCA_017616435.1 Clostridia bacterium | reverse complement strand
TGAAAACAACCCTCACAGCAACCGCGGCGGCGGCTCCCCTTTACGAGCTCTTCCGCGAATTCTACGAGGCGTACGCGGGCGAAAGGGCAAGGATAGACCGCTGCGAGACCATCTATCGCGGCGACCACTGGTTCGACGTTCCCGCGGCGGATCCCAACGAGCCGCGCCCGGTCACGCCCGTCATACACAGCGCGATAGAGAACGTCCGCGCGGATCTTGACGAATACATGCCGGAGGCGGTCATAACCGCGGACAGCAACGCTTATACCCAGCTTGCCGAAACGCTCACCCGCGTCATCCGCGAGGATCATCTGAACTGCGGATACGACGAGGAGTACCGCCTGCTCACGCACGATCTCCTTGTCTGCGGCTACGGCGTGCAGGAGATCGGCTACGATCCCGCCGCCGCGGGCGGCATGGGCTCCGCGTTCATACGGCACGTGGACGTCGGCTCGGTGCTCTTCGATCCGCTTGTTACGGATATCGACGACGGCCGCGCGGTGTTCAAGTTCACCCGGCGCACCCGCGAATGGTTCCGCGAGCACTATCCCGACAGGGCGGAGGAGCTTTCGGACGACGGGCTCTATATGGATACCGACGGCGACGGCTTCATCGCCCCGCGCTATGACAGGAGCATAATGCTCATCGAGTGCTGGCAGAGGAGCTACGACGCGAAGAAGGACAAGTACTCCGTGCACATGCTCCGCCTTGCGGGCGGCTGCGTGCTGGAGGACAGCCGAAAGGATTTTCCGGAGGGCGTGTACCGCCACGGCAGGTACCCCTTCGTGGTGACGCCGCTCTTCCCGAGGAAGGGCTCCGCGCTGGGCTACGGCTTCGTGGACATGTTCGAAACGAGCCAGCGCTATTCCGACAAGCTCGACCAGATAGTTATGAAGAACGCGCTGCTCGCCTCGCACAACAAGCTGCTCGTGACCGGCGCATCCGGCTTCGACCCGGACGACCTCAGAGACTGGTCGAAGGACGTCCACCGCGGCGACAACATAAACGGCGTTACCTGGTTCCAGACGGCGCCGCTGCCCGCGTACCTCATACAGTACATAGCGGGCATGCGCGATTCCATAAAGGAGGAATCCGGCGCCAACGAATGGTCCCGCGGGATGACGAATTACGGCGTGACGAGCGGCACCGCGATATCCGCGCTGCAGGAGAAATCCTCCAAAAGGGCGCGCATGGCGGCCAAAAGCCTGCATGCCGCGTTCCGCAGGGCGGTAGAGCAGGAGCTTGAGCTCGAGCGCGAGTTCGCGCTTGGCCTAAGATGCATAAAGACCTATATCGACCGCTCGGATCCCGAGGGCGCCGCAAAGGCCGACCGCGCCGCGCGCGAGATAATGAACATGGAGGACATGCCCATCTCGATCCGCGTCACCGTAAAGGTGCAGAAGGAGAGCGGCTTCTCCGCGATAGCGCATAACGATACCGTGTTCCGCCTCGTCGAGACGGGCATGATAACCCCGGAGGTCGGCCTCGAGCTCATCGTGTTCGAGGGCAAGGAGCAGGCGAAGAGCCTTATGGAAAACGATAAGGAATAACGCCGGAAATCAAAAAGGAACAGGGAGGCCCTCCTCCCTGTCCTTTTTCAGCCGCTGTCCGATGAAATATATTTATGAAAACCGGGAACCAAACCGCTCCCTCGTGCGTTATAATAATGCAAACACGCGAACAAAGCACATAAATCAACGGAGGAATAATATGAAACGTTTCTTTTCATTCGCGATCATACTTGTAATGCTTATTTCACTCGCGGCGTGCGGAAAACAGACCGCGGTCACGGATCCCACGGAAGCTCCCGTGACTCAGGCTCCGACGAATGAGGCCGTAAAGGTCACTCCCGAGCCCACCGATGCTCCTGAAGAGCCCGAAAACGGCGCATTCTTTAAGGAGCTTCACGCCGACGAGCCCCTCACAGCCGACATCGACGGCGACGGCGCGGACGATACCGTGCTCGTGACAAAGACCGTCACGACCTCGGGCGGCTCCGAGGATTACACCCACACCGTCACGATCACCCTCGCGAGCGATCCCGAAAATCCCTTCGAGAAGAGCTTCGAGCGCTGCTACGGCTTCTCCGGCGCGGTCGCGGACTTCGACAGCGAGGACGGCCGCATGGAGGTCATATTCTCCTACGACGAGGAGAGCTGCGATTACGTCACGTTCGTGTTCCGCGTGAACGGGGACGGCACAGCGATAGACACATTCGAGGAGAGCATGATGCTCGGCGAAGATGAAAACTACTTCAACGGCTATCCCGAGAACTACTCGTTCGATCCCGAAAAGGGGCTCGTCTGCCAGAGGCCCACGGAGATACTCGGCACGTTCATGGTCAAGGGCCGCTTCACCGTGGATAAGGACGGCATAAGGAGCGCCGCAGACATGTACGAGTATCCCGAAACTACCGAGGAATGGGGCAGGATAACCCTCACTAAGGAGCTCGCGCTCACCCGCCTGAACGAGGATCTTACCGAGGCGGAGGAGGTCACTCTCCCCGTCGGGACTGTCATCATCCAGAGGTACACCGATCTTGCAAGCTGGGTCATCGTCGCGACGGAGGACGGCGCGCTCTATAAGGCGAGCGTGCGCATAAGCGAGACCCCCGACGAATGGAAGATATTCATCAACGACGTCTGGCAGGACGAACTCGGAGAGATATT
>JAFZYC010000059.1 GCA_017616435.1 Clostridia bacterium | reverse complement strand
CAAGAAACAACAATGAGGGGGCAGATTTCGGAGCCGAATCTTTTTAGTTTTTCGCCGCGGAGGACAGCGTCATGCGCCTCCGCGGAACTTAATCAATTATAATTTCGCCGCGGCAGCTATGCTGACGCGGAACAGCAAGGGTCAAGAAACAACAATGAGGGGGCAGATTTCGGAGCTGAACTATTTTAGTTTTTCGCCGCGGAGGACAGCGTCATGCGCCTCCGCTGAACAGGATCGGGTATCGTTCCGCCTCAAAATCCTCTCCCGCAGAATATTTAAAATATATAATTCCTCTCTCTCGCCCTTTTCTCTCGCCCATACAGTCCGCGTTTTTGGCGGCAGGCGGGGATTTTTTTGCGCCGGATCGGCGCTCGCCGGGAAGTAATATCGGGCAACACCGGCCAAATTAAAAAAGAAAAATATAAAATAGACTATGGACATTTAAAAGCAATGATGATACAATATACCCGTGTAAATGGGATTTTAGGCGCGTGCCGTCGGTTCTGCGTACGGGGCAGTGAAGGCGGTACAAGCCGGTCAAGTTTACAGAATTATAATTTCAGGAGGAAAAAACCTATGACAAAGAGAATCGTTGGTATTCTCGTGGCTGTCCTTATGGTGATGGCTCTCATCCCCATGAGCGTCTTCGCAGACACAGCTGTCAAGAACGGCGTTGCTCCCGATGGCAGGATCGAAGCTCCTCGTTCCACCAGGGACGTAGCTCTCGCCTTCGATTTCGAGGGTGCTGAGGGCGAGCCCACCGATTGGACCTTCATCGATGACGACGGCGACGGCTACAACTGGGATTGGCAGGGCGATTATTCCGAGACCCCGCATATGACCGCATATTCGGGCGAAGGTCTGATCTTCTCCGCTTCCTACGATAACGACGCGGGTATCGCCCTTACCCCGGATAACTGGGCGATCACTCCCGCTATCGAGCTTCCCGAAGACGTCAACACCCTGAGCTTCTGGGTAGCAGGTCAGGATGCAAACTATGCCGCCGAGCATTACGCGGTATACGCGGGCACCTCTGCTGATATCTCCGCTATGCAGTCGATCATGCCTGAGGCTATCGCAACCGGCACCTACACCAAGAAGACCATTGACATCAGCCCGTATGCAGGCGAGACCATGTACTTCGCTATCCGTCATTTCAACGTCACCGACATGTTCTTCCTCAACATCGACCTTGTTGAGATCAACGCCGGTGCTGTTGCTCCCGTCGAAGAACCCGCTATGGGTAACTACTTCGAGTCCGAGGAAGAGTTCGGCGAGTGGACCCTTGTCGATCTTGACGGCGATTCCTACAACTGGGCTCTCGACCTCTCCGGTTTAGCCTACGAGGGCGAAGGCTGCGCTTACTCCAGGTCCTGGTTCAGCGGCACCTATAAGACTGCTCTGACCCCCGATAACTGGATGATCAGCCCCGCTATCGAGGTTCCCCTTCTCAATGCTCGTGTGACCTTCTGGGCCGCGAACAGCAGCAGCTATTACATGGACACCATGGCTGTTTACATCCTCACCGCTCCTGAGGCGGATGCGGATGCAGAGCCTGTGATCGAGGCTTTCGAGCCCCCGACCACATATACCGAGTATGAGATCGATCTTGCCGATTATGCGGGCGAGACCATCTACATCGCTTTCCGTCATTTCGACTGCACCGATATGATGCGTCTGTACGTTGACCAGTTCGAGGTTTGGGGCACCAATGAGGAGCCTCTGAACGATCTCGATCGCGCTCTGAACGTAGAAGGCGGCCGCATCCACTTCGAGAATGATGCGAACTATCCCTGGGTCGTCATGACCGAGGGCAACCGTGAGTATGCACAGTCCGGCAACGGCGGCAGCGCTTCCACCTCCTCCACGATCACCGCGACCGTAACCGCTGAGGAAGGCGATATCGTCCAGTATGATTTCAAGGCTTGGGGCGAAGGCTCCTCCACCTACTGGGATCACTGCGACTTCTCGATCGACGGCAGCCGCGTTCTCTACTACGGCGCTTATGACAACGATTGGGAACTCTTCTTCTATGAACTTACCGCCGGCGAGCATACGCTCGTTTGGACCTACACCAAGGACTCCTCCGTCAACCCCTCCGGCGACTACTTCGCAGTAGATAACGTCTATGTCGGCCAGCCCGTACTTGCCGAAGAGATCGTTGCCGATGAGGCGATCGAAGTTCCCGTAAACCGTGCTGTTCAGATCAACTGGGAAGTTCTCCCCGCTGCTGCGCAGTACAAGGACGTCATCTTCACCGTTGACGATCCCTCCATCGCGACCGTAAGCACGACCGGTTCCGTATTCGGCGTTTCCGAGGGCGAGACTTTCGTCACCATCACCCTCGAGTCCGATCCTTCGGTCTACACGGTAGTTGAGGTCAACGTCATCGACACCGGCCTCACCGCTTCCCTGATCTATGCTATCTGCTGCTATGACTTCGGCGGCACTTATGACGATCAGTGGATCAACTTCACCGATGTTGATCCCGCCACTGTAAACGCTCTCGGCTCCGCGCCCTCTGCTTATGCGGGCACCTACGCCTATGGTAATGTTTACGGTATGACGACCTCCGGCGACTTCTACTTCGCTCCGATCGATAACCTCCAGAACATGACCACGTTCTCCGGCGTCTACACCGCCAACACCGTGACCTCCATGACCTTCGACTACACCCGCGGCTGCCTGTTCGCGATCGCCGCAGGTGACGACTACAGCTACCTCGTAGCTATCGATCCGTCCAACGGTATGGTCACTGAGATCGGTACTCTTTCCGATCATCTCTTCGGCCTCTGCGTCGATGAGGAAGGCAACGGCTACGGTATCGACGGCAATGGCAATCTCGTCTCCGTCGATCTCGACACCGCTGTTTACACCACGATCGGTTCTACCGGCGTTAGCGTTAACTACGTACAGGATATCTGCTACGACTTCAACACCGGCGATATCTACTGGGGCCAGATCTACTCCGCTTCCTCCGCCAGCCTCTACCGTGTCAACAAGGAGACCGGCGCTGTCGAGAACCTCGGCACTGTAAGCGGCGGTATGGAGCTTGTCAGCATGTTCGTCATCCCCAATGAGGAGCCCGAACCCGCTGATGACGTACCCGTAGAGTCCATCACCATCACCCCCGAAGAGGTCGAGGTCCGCGTTGGCGAGACTGTCCAGCTGACCGCTCTCGTACGTCCCTTCAACGCCACCAACAAGAACGTTGAGTGGGCAGTTGAGGATGAGGACATCGCTGCTGTCGATCAGAACGGTCTTGTCATCGGTATTGCCGAGGGCACCACGATGGTCTATGCGACCACCGAGGACGGCGGCCTGACCGCTTACGCTATCGTCAACGTTATCCCCGGTCTGGGCGAGAACGTTGCCGGCTTCTTCTTCGAGACCAGCCCCGCTGGCGAAGGTTGGCAGTTCATCGATCAGGACGGCGACGGTTTCAACTGGGTCTGGAACGTAGACCAGGGCTGGACCGGCTTCAACATCTATGAAGGCCAGGGCATCATCTGCTCTCAGTCCTACGATAATGGCACCTACTCCGCGCTGTCTCCCGATAACTGGGCTATCAGCCCCGCTATCGAGGCTCCCGCTGGCTTCGTATCCGTTACCCTCCAGGCTGTCGGTCAGGATCCCAGCTACGCTGCTGAGCACTTCGCGATCTACGCGGGCACCAGCCCCGATCCCGCCTCGATGGAAATGATCTCCAACGAGTTCGTTGTCGGCGGCGAATATGCCGAGTACTCCGGATCCATCGCCGACTTCGAGGGCGGCACTCTCTACATCGCGATCCGTCACTTCAACGTAACCGATATGTTCATCCTGAACGTTGACGCCGTTGAGGTTTGGGTAAACGAGGGCGGCGATACTCCTCCCGAGCCTCCTGTAGAGCCTCTGTGGGGCGACGCTGACGGCGACGGCGACGTTGACTCTGTCGACGTACTCCTTGCCATGCGTTACGTACAGGGCCTTGACGAGATCGAAGAGGACAATCTGCCTTGGGTCGACGTCAATGGCGACGGTGAGGTCACCATGGCCGACGCTCTGCTCATCCTCCGTAAGGTAATGAGCATCATCGATGCATTCCCCGTTGAGGAGTGAGACTAATGACATAAAGCCCCTTGGGCTTTGAACCGGAAAGGCCGCCTTCGGGCGGCCTTTTCTTATATTCTTCAAAGCGGTTGAAATCGCCTCCGCGTTGCGCTATAATATAAACACCAAAATATGGGACTAAATTAATGGAGGCATATCATGATACAGTTTGACCTTATCAGGAAGGCTGATCCCGAGCTTTGCGACTATATGGAGCAGGAGCTCGCCCGTCAGCGCGATCATCTGGAGCTCATCGCGTCCGAAAACTTCGTTTCGGAGACCGTCATGGCCTGCATGGGCAGCCATCTCACCAATAAGTACGCGGAGGGTTATCCCGGCAAGCGTTACTACGGCGGCTGCGAAAAGGTCGACATGGTCGAAAACCTCGCCCGCGAAAGGGCAAAGCTGCTCTTCGGCGCGGATCACGCCAACGTTCAGCCCCATTCCGGCGCACAGGCGAACCTTTCCGTCTACTTCGCGCTCCTGAACCCCGGCGATACCATACTCGGTATGAACCTCTCCCACGGCGGCCACCTCACCCACGGCAGCCCCGTCAACATGAGCGGCAAGTACTTCAACTTCGTTCCCTACGGCGTATCCGAAGTGGACGAGCGCATCGATTATGACGAGCTGGAGCGTCTCGCTGTCGAGAACCAGCCCAAGATGATCGTTGCCGGCGCGAGCGCGTATCCCAGGGCGATCGATTTCGAGCGCATCTCCGAGATCGCGAAGAAGGTCGGCGCAATATTCATGGTCGATATGGCTCATATCGCGGGCCTTGTCGCTGCCGGTCTGCACATGAACCCCGTTCCCTATGCGGACGTCGTCACCTCCACCACTCATAAGACCCTCCGCGGTCCCCGCGGCGGTATGATCCTCTGCAAGGAGCAGTACGCCAAGGCCATCGATAAGGGCATTTTCCCCGGCACGCAGGGCGGCCCCCTCATGCACATCATCGCCGCGAAGGCTGCCTGCTACGGCGAGGCGCTGAAGCCCGAGTTCAAGGAGTATCAGAAGCAGGTCGTCAAGAACGCGGCCGTGCTCGCGCAGTCCCTTGCCGATAACGGCATGCGCATCGTCTCCGGCGGTACCGACAACCACCTCATGCTCGTCGACCTGACCCCCGTCGGCCGCACCGGCAAGGAGGTCGAGCATTGGCTTGATGAGGCGAACATAACCGTCAACAAGAACACCATCCCCAAGGAGACGCTGAGCCCCTTCGTAACGAGCGGGCTTAGGATCGGCACTCCCGCCGTCACCACCCGCGGCTTCAAGGAGGATGAGATGGTAGAGATCGGCGCCCTCATCTCCAAGATCGCCCTCCGCGGCGAGGAAGCCATCCCCGAGGTAAAGGCTGCCGTAATAGAGCTCACCAACAAGCATCCCCTTTACGAGTAAAATCAAGTATCAAAGCCGCCCTTCGGGGCGGCTTTTTTCTATTGAGAATTGGGCTTGGATGTGGTATCATTAAACCAAATAACAGACAGCGAGGTAAGACGGATGAGAAGAGTATTGGCATGGCTCGGAGTATTGCTCTGCGCGGCGGGGTTTGTGACGATCGCCCTTTCCGTAAAACTCAACATCAATTTCCTTATCCCCATAGGCCTTATTCTCGGGGCTTTCGCGCTGCTCACGATAGCGCGCCGCATGCCTTCCGATATTGATGACGGAAGCGGAGAAGGGGGAGACCGATGAAAGAAAAGAAAAAGCCCGGCAATATCCGCCGGTTCGCGAGCTATTACCGCGCGCATCTCCCGCTTTTCGGGCTGGATATGCTCTGCGCGCTGATGATCTCCGCCGTCGATATTGTCTATCCGCTCCTTGCCGATAAGGCCCTCGACGAATACATTTTCCCCGGCGCTGCCACCATGCGCCCGTTCCTCATACTTATCGCCGTGAGCTTCGGGATGCACGTGCTGCGCTCGGTATGCTCCTACATAGTCACATATTACGGGCACGTGCTCGGCGTCTATATCGAGGCGGATATGCGCCGCGACGTGTTTTCGCATCTGCAGAAGCTCGGATTCAGCTTCTACGATAAGTCCCGCACGGGCAAGCTCATGGCGCGCTGCACGACCGATCTATTCGACGTCGTGGAGCTCGCGCATCACGGCCCGGAGGACGTGTTCATTTCGGTCGTGACGTTCATAGGCTCGTTTATTGCTATGGCGCTCATCAACTGGCGGCTCGCGCTCGTGCTCATCGCGACGGTGCCCATAATGCTCGCGTTCGTAATGTATCTCAGGAAGCGCCTCAACATCACCTCGCGTCAGGTCAAGGAGAGCGTTGCGGTCATAAACGCCGATATCGAATCCGCGATCTCCGGCGCGCGCGTCGCAAAGGCCTTTACGAACGAGGATTACGAGGTCGAAAAGTTCGAGCACGGCAACGCGAATTACATAAGGGCCAAGGGCCGCAACTACAAGGCCATGGGCCAGTTCATGAGCGGCATGGAGTTCTTCACCACGATACTCAAAGTGATCGTGCTCGGCGTCGCGGGCGTGCTCATAATACTGCAGAAGGGCAATATGACGGTCGAAAACCTCGTCGTATTCCTGCTCTATATCGCCTCGTTCACATCCCCGATACGCAAGCTCGCGATGTTCATGGAGCAGTACACAATGGGAATGGCCGGCTTCCGCCGCTTTACGGAGATAATGGATACCGACCCCACGATATTCGACAGCGAGAACGCGGTGGAGCTCAAGGATGTGCGCGGGGATATAGAATTCAATAACGTCTCGTTCGCGTATGACGGCGGCAGGCATGTGCTGGAGAACATAAGCCTTACGGTGCCTCACGGCAGGACTGTGGCGCTCGTCGGCCCGTCAGGAGGCGGCAAGACCACGCTCTGCCACCTGATACCGCGCTTCTATGACGTCGAGAAGGGCTCGATCACCGTCGACGGCCACGACATAAGGGACGTGACGCTGCGCTCGCTCAGGGGCAATATCGGCATCGTGCAGCAGGATGTGTTCCTCTTCGCCGCATCCATAAAGGACAATATCCGTTACGGCAGGCTCGACGCCACCGACGAGGAGATAATCGAGGCGGCCAAGGCTGCGGAGATACACGACGATATTATGAAGATGCCCGACGGCTACGATACCGTCGTCGGCGAGAGGGGCATAACCCTCTCCGGCGGGCAGGAGCAGAGGGTGTCCATCGCGAGGATATTCCTCAAGAACCCGCCCATACTGAT
>JAFZYC010000058.1 GCA_017616435.1 Clostridia bacterium | reverse complement strand
CGACGCGGTGAACGAGTTCCGCGCGGCGCTCGACTATATGAAGGCAAACGGCGCGAAATCGCTCATCGTCGATCTTCGCAGCGATCCCGGCGGCTCGCTCTGGGCGGTCATCGATATCTGCGATATGCTCCTGCCCAAATGCACGATAGTCTCCATGCAGGGCAAGACGACCGATCCCACCCAGTATTTCAATTCGGACAACGATATGTTCGACTTCCCCTTCGTGGTCTTGGTCAACGAGTACTCCGCCTCCGCTAGCGAGATATTCGCGGGAGCCATGCAGGACAACGGCAGGGCGAAGATAATCGGCACGAAGACCTACGGCAAGGGCGTCGTGCAGACGACCTTCCCGCTCGAAAACGATCACGGCTTCATCAAGCTCACGACCGACGCTTACTTCACTCCCAACGGCACGAACCTCGGCGGCACGGGCATCACGCCCGATATCGAGGTCGAGCTCCCGGAGGAGCTTGAGGGCTATGACATCTACACGCTCGTGACCGAGCATTTCGCCGAGGATACGCAGCTTCAGGCCGCGATCGCGGAGCTTTCGGGCAACTGACGGCAGTCGGGGCTTTTGCCCCGTGATAATGAAAACAGGCATTTTTACCCATGCCGCGGCACCCCCCTATGGGACGCGGCACGGGCATTTATGCGTATCGGGAATCTTTTCCCAACGAGGTATATATGGCAAACGGCAGGATACTTGATATTTTGAGCGGATGCGGAGAGTACGAAAGGCTCCGCTCGGCTCTTATTTCGGGCGAAGGCGCTTTGAGCGTGTTCGGCCTAGGCGAAGCGCACCGCATACACGCGGCTGCGGCGCTTTACCGCGACACGGGAGAGACGCTGCTCATAGTCGAGCCCTCCGCGATGGCGGCGGCAAGGGCGCATGAGGATATCCTGCACTACATACCGGAAGCCCTGCTCTTCCCCGCGAGGGAGCTTCCGCTCTCCGTCGCGCATTTCACCGAGTCCCCCACTGTCACGGCGCAGAGGCTCAGATGCGTGATGAGCCTCATATCGGGCAGGCAGACGCTCATCGTGACCTCGATAGAGGCGCTTATGCAGCGCATGGCGCCCCCGGAGCTCGTTGCCTCCGCGGTGCACACTGTGAGGATAGGCACGCGGATAGAGCCCGAGGCGCTTTTGAAGAAGATGATAGACGCGGGCTACGTGAGGGAGGATATCTGCGAAGGTCCCGGGCAGGTAACGCTGCGCGGAGGCTATATCGACATATTCCCGCTGACAGCGAAAAATCCATACAGGATAGAGTTTTTTGACGACGAGATAGACACCGTGCGCGAGTTCGACGCGGTCACTCAGCGATCGACGGAGAACGTTTCCATGGTCGAGATACCCCCCGCGACGGAGCTGCCGCTGACGCAGGAGCTGCGGCGGCGCGGCATAGCGGCGCTGCGCGGCAAGCCCAATTACAGCGAGGAGACCGAGGTGCTGCGCGCGGGCGGCACGCCGGACAACGCGCTCATGCTGCTGCCCGTGTTCTGCCGCGGGGAGATAAGCCTCAAAGACTATCTGCCCGGCGACGCGATGATACTTATCGACGAGCCCTCACGCGCGGAGGAGAGCGCGAAGCTCGTCTATTCGAACTTCCTCGAAGGCCTTACCTCCGTGCTTAACGAGGGAATGGGCCACGAGCTGCAGGCGGGGCTCGTACATTCCGCGCTCGATACGATCTCCCGCCTCGACACGCCGAGGACCGCGATGCTGTTCTCGCTGACGCGCAGCTACGGGCTTATCAGATCGCGCGGACTGTTCCGCTTTGAGACGCGGCCCGCTCCCCGCTACATGGGGCGGGGCGAGCTGCTGCGGGACGATATAGCGAGCTGGAAGCAGAAGGGCTATTCCGTGCTCCTCTTTGCGGGCAAGCACGGCGAAAGGCTGAAGGATTCGCTCTCTGACCTGGGGCTCGATATCCCGTTCGCTCCGGAATTGACGAGAGCGCCCCTCCCCCGCGAGGTGCTCATACTCGGCGAGGCGCTGCCGAAGGGCTTCGAATACCCGGAGATAAAGCTCGCGGCGGTATCCGAATACGAGATCTACGGCACGGAGCAGCGGGTCGAGCGCAGAGCTGCGAAGAAGCGCTCGCAGCTCGCCTTCAACGAGCTGGAGGTCGGCGACCTCGTCGTGCACGAGGCACACGGCATTGGCCGTTTCACGGGGGTCAAGACCCTTACGGTCGATAAAAAAACGCGCGATTACATCGAGCTTGTATACCTTGCGGGCGACAAGCTCTACATACCGACGGATCAGCTCGACAGGGTGCAGAAATACATAGGCGGCGACGAATCGAAGGCCAAGCTTTCGCGCCTCGGAACGGGCGAATGGCAGCGCACTGTCGCGAAGACGCGCGAGAGCGCCAAGAAGCTCGCGTTCGACCTTGTGGCGCTGTACGGCGAGCGCAGCCGCATAAAGGGCTACGCCTTCTCCCCCGACACCCCGTGGCAGGCGCGGCTCGAGGCGAGCTTCCCGCATACGGAAACGGCGGATCAGCTCACGAGCATAAAGGAGATCAAGGCCGACATGGAGAGCGACCGGATAATGGACCGTCTGCTCTGCGGCGACGTCGGCTACGGCAAGACGGAGGTCGCCTTAAGAGCCGCTTTCAAGTGCGCGATGGACGGCAAGCAGTGCGCCGTGCTCGTGCCGACGACTATACTCGCCCAGCAGCATTTCAACACGTTCTCTTCACGGTTCGCGGGCTTCCCCGTGAACGTGGAGCTGCTTTCCCGCTTCCGCACCGCGCACGAACAGGAGGTCATAAAGGAGCGCCTCAAAAAAGGCGAGATCGACGTTATCATCGGCACTCACAGCCTGCTTGCGAAGTCGGTGAAGTTCCGCGACCTCGGGCTGCTCGTCATCGACGAGGAGCAGCGCTTCGGCGTGAACCATAAGGAGCAGATAAAGGAGCTCAAAAAGTCCGTCGACGTGCTGACTCTCTCCGCGACGCCCATCCCCCGCACGCTGCACATGAGCCTTTCCGGCATACGCGACATGAGCGTTATCGAGACGCCGCCGGAGGCGCGCTATCCCGTGCAGACATTCGTCTGCGAATACAGCGACGCCATGATCCGCGAAGCGATATTGAAGGAGATCGCGCGCGGCGGTCAGGTCTATTTTCTCTACAACACCGTAAAGACGATGGATCTTTTCTGCTCCTCGCTCCGCGAGCTGGTGCCCGAGGCGCGCATTGCGTACGCCCACGGCCAGATGTCGGAGAGGCGGCTCGAAAATACCATGATGGAGTTTCTGGACGGCGGGTTCGACGTGCTCGTCTGCTCCACGATAATCGAGAACGGCCTCGATATCTCCAACGTCAACACGATAATAGTCTACGACGCGGATACGCTCGGCCTTGCGCAGCTCTATCAGCTGCGCGGCAGGGTCGGCAGAGGCGCGAGGCTCGGCTACGCATACCTGACGTTCCGCCGCAACAAGGTGCTCTCGGAGGTCGCCGACAAGCGCCTCACCGCTATAAAGGAGTTCACGCAGTTCGGCGCGGGCTTCCGTATAGCCATGCGCGATCTTGAGATACGCGGCGCGGGCGATATACTTGGAGCGGAGCAGTCCGGGCACATGGCGGAGGTCGGCTACGAGCTTTACTGCAAGCTCATAAACAACGCCGTGCGCGAGGCAAAGAACGAGCCCGTAAAGCCGGAGATCGACACGGTGATGGAGATACCTCTGGACGCGCACATCCCGCCCAAATACATCCCGCGCGAACAGGGGCGTATCGCGATGTACAAGCGCATCGCCGCGATAAGCGACATAGATTCCCTGCGCGACGTGCAGGATGAGCTCATAGACCGCTACGGCGACATACCGCGCTCCGTGCAGACGCTGCTCGATATCTCGCTTTTGAAATCGAAGGCCGAGGACGTGGGGCTCTCCTCCGTGACCGTAAAGCAGGAGGAAGCAAAGCTCGTGTTCTCGCCCGAGGCTTCGATATCGCCCGAAAAGTTCTTCGGAGTCGTGAACGGGCTTAACGGCGCGCAGGTAATGACCAAGACGGTCAAGCAGGGCGAAAGGGAGCGCAGCGCTACAGTGCTGCAGATACGGCAGCGAAAGAAGACCCCGGAGGAGATGTTCTCGGTCGCGAAGGAAGCCGTGGATTCGCTGTTGAAATGCGTGAACGAATGAGGAGGCGCGAATGAACGATATCACAAAAAAGCTTTTAAACGCCGTAAAAAACGACCTGACGCCGTCGCTCGGCGTGACGGAACCCGGAGCGATAGCCTATGCTTCGGCCTGCGCCGCGAGGGCTTTGGGCGGAAAGGTGAAGTCAGTTCGGGTCAGGCTCAATTCGGGCATTTACAAGAACTCCTTCACCTGCGCCGTGCCCGGCACGGACGGCATGGGCTGCGCTTTGGCGGCAGCCCTAGGCGCGGTCGCGGGCGATCCCGAAAAGAAACTGACCTGCCTTGAAGGGGCTTCCCCGGCCGATATCGCGGAGGCAAAGAAGCTCGTTTCCGGCGGTATGGCGAAAGCCGAGCTTTCGTCCATATCGCCCGATATCCATATCGAGGCATTCGTCGAAACGGATAACGGCTCGGCTTCGGCGCTCATCGAAGGCAGGCACGACAGGCTGGTTTCACTGACCGTGAACGGAAAAGAAACGGTAAGCGCGGCACGGAATGAAGACAGCGGGGACGAAGGCTTTAAGGTCTCCTCCGTCTCCTTTGCGGATCTCATAGAATGCGCCGATACCGCCGATGGTCTCGGGTTTATTGACGAGGCGGTCAGAATGGACATGGCGCTCTTCGAGGAGGGCCGAAGGAAAGGCCTCATGCCGCTTACGGATTCGCGCTTTGCGGCTCCCGAGATGAGCCCGGAACGCATCGCCTGCGGCGCTATCGAGGCACGCGTGCGCGGAGCCAATGCGCCGGCTATGGCGATCACCGGAAGCGGCAGTCACGGCATACTTTGCATAATGCCCGTTTACGCTTCCTCCGTGTGTGAGGAAACGCGCGCCGATCCCGACAGAGCCAGGAGGGCGATGCTCCTCTCCTGTCTCGTTACGATGTACATAAAGGAGCTTTCGGGCCTCTTGTCGACCGCCTGCGGCTGCGTGCTCGCGGGAGGCACCGGAGCGGCTTTGGGGCTGACATACCTCTATGCCGAAAACAGGGTTTATGAAAGGCTCTCTCTCGCGCTCGATTCCATGGCGGCGTCCGTCACGGGCATGATCTGTCACGGCGGCAATACGGGGTGCTCATTAAAGGCGGCGATAGGCGTCAGGATGGCGGAGGCCGCATGCGAGATGGCCTTGGAAGGCGTTGGAGCCGAGAACGTGCACGGCATATTGGGACTAACCCCGGAGGAGACCATGACGAACATGGGCCTCGTCGCCATCGGGATGCTGCCCGCGGAGGAGACGATCGTCGGGATCATGAGTTGTAAAACGCCGGAAAAGCTGATATAATCGAACCGCAGATCGGGAGGAGAATCATGAACGGAAACAAAAAACTGCTTGCCTGCATAATCATTGTACTTGCTTTAATACTTTTGGGCGCGTTCATAATGGTCGTTAAGAACGGCGCCCGCCCCGGCGAGTTGAAGTATGGCATTTTCGGCGACATCGGCGAGCTTGACGCCCTGAATGAATACGTCGTTCCCGAAAAGGAGCCCGCCGCCGACAACAGGCTGAACGGGCTGAACGTCGTTCGGGAATGGAGGCGCACGGTCAAGGTCGATTCCTCAAGCTGTGAAGTCTGCGCATACGTGTTTGAAACGCATGAGGAAGCGGAAACCTACTACAAGGCCGTTTCAAACCGCACAAAAGCCGGCGAGGGAGCAAACGGAAGCGCCTCCGCGGGCGGCTTATTCGGAAAGGCCGAATATGTTACTATGTACGAGGACCGCGTGCTCACGGTTTCCGGCAGGAGCATCGGCGATATAGTTGGAGTCCTCAACGTTTTTTTCGAGAAATATCCGGAGGCGCTGAAGCCGTTTTCGTAAGGCGCATCAGGCATAATTAGTTGGAAAATAAGTTAAAAACTGGTATAATAACAACAAAATCAGCACGGAGGTCAATATGGAATACGTACCTTTCGGAAATACTGGGCTCACGGTCTCCCGCATGGGTTTCGGCGGGATCCCCATACAGCGCATCGACGAGGAGGGCACGGCAAAGCTCTTCGAGAAGCTCATTGAATGCGGAGTGAACTACATCGACACCGCCAGAGGCTACACCGTAAGCGAGGAATACATCGGCTACGCGATGGAGAAGCTCGGCTGCAGAGACAAGCTATTCCTTGCGACGAAGAGCATGGCGGCCACGCGCGAGGCCTTTGCCGCGGATAT
>JAFZYC010000057.1 GCA_017616435.1 Clostridia bacterium | reverse complement strand
ACATTCGGGATCGAAGGTCAGCACGGAAAGAGCAACGCCGTATTTCTTACAGTTTTTTCGGAAGGCCCCTTCGTTTTCAGGAGCAATCTGGTTTCTAAAAGAGGATACTCCGGTAACGACCATATTCCTCGAGCGTATGGTGAAGGGTGCGAAATGCACAGCGCTTCTGCAATAGTTCGAAAGCGTTTCGGTCAATACCTGAGAAAAGAAATCCGGCATAAAAGATACGAGCAGCTCCCGCCTCTCACTCTCCTGCCACTGCGCCGCATCGTACTTCAAATAAGTCATCGATTTAATGGAGTCTGCGGCATCCAAAGCCTCCCTATCTGTCGGCCAAAAATGATACCATAAGCCGCCGAGTGCGATCATATTATTGCGGAACACACGCGGCGCGGGCTTCGATTCCTGCCGATAGAAGCAGACCGAGTTCAACGCTATCTCTTCGAAATGCCCGTTAAGGCTCTGTACGCGATTTGAAAGAGGCTTAAATCTCATACATCCTGGACAGAATGCGAGCACCGCTTCGCGCAGCCTCTTATTATACTCAACCTGAGTTAAGAGCTCGACCTCAACTGGGAAAACGTCATCAAGGTCCTCGATCATGACTTCTGCTTCTTTAAGGTTATAATCACTGTAAAAATATGGAGCTATGCAGATACCAAGATCGAGATTGTTCGAGGGGATCTCGTTATTCTCCTTAAGCTCCCTCAGCATCACGGACACAGGGAGATCGCTCAAGCCACGCAGAAACTCCTCCGCAGTGGAGCAGCCCTCAGGAATTAGATAATAGCTGTCGTTAACAAATATTGCCTGACGTTTATAGCTCATAAAAGATACCTCCGCAGATCACTTTTCAATCAGCGGATTGAAGCCGTAGCCGTATGCCTCGTCCACTGTGGAGAGCATCACCATCGCGTTGGGATCGGTCTTCTTAACGATCTCACGCGTGGGGAAAACCTCCGTCTTGGAGCAGACGCACATTATGATATGCCTGTCCTGCCCGGTGTAAGCGCCGACAGCCTTTAAGAATGTGACGCCGCGTTCCGTCGTTTCGAAAATCTTCTGCTTGATCTCATCGGTCTTGTCGCTGAATATGAGCAGCATTTTCTGCGCGCCGGAGCCGTACATCAGCTTATCTATAACGAGGGAAGCAAGTATCGTCATTATGATACCGTAAAGCACGGCGTTTATATTGCGGAACACGACGCCGCCCATGAGTATCACGACTCCGTCGATGAGCAGAGTGATCGAGCCCACGGACATGTGCGGCTTCTTTTTGCGAATGCTCATTATTACAAAATCGCTGCCGCCGGTCGATGAGCCGCGCATATAGACGAGCGCAAGACCCGCGCCGGTCAGTATGCCCGCGAATATAGCCGCAATGAGCCTGTTCGCCTCCGCGATCTCCGCTCCGCCGTATTTCGGGAACAGGGGGATAATGAAGTCGCCGAATATCCACATAAAGAACATTGTCTTTATGGATTTGATAAAGAACTTCTTGCCCAGAAGCTTATAGCAGAGTATAGCTATCGGGATATTGATTATGTTCTGGCAGAGGAACAGCGGCGCCCAAGGCAGATAATGATTGATGATAATTGCAATACCGCCCACGCCTCCGGGAGCGAAATTGGCGTTGGAAGCGAAAGAATAATAACCCACTGCGTAAAGTATACTTCCGAGGATATCATAGAGCGTATCCATCGCGTAGGTTTTCATGTTGGCTTTTGTAAAAATCTTTTTGAGCTTATCCATATCCATTAATTCTTAAAGGGTTTGTTCTGCTGTCTGCACCACACGCGCATCACGAATCTGTGCGGGAGCAGTTTTGTAAGGAACCTGTTCATCCTGGCTGTGCCTCCGTATACGGAGACGTCCTTCTTTGTTCGCATATCCTTTATCGCCCTGGCTACGACGTCCTTGGATTCATAATAGCACTGATAATAGGATATCGTGTCGTCAGTCCTTGCCGTATCGAAGAACTCGGTCTTCGTCCAATAGGGGCAAACGGCAAGGGCTTTTATGCCCTTTGGCGCGAGCTCGACGTTCAGCGCCCTTGTGAAGCTCAGCGCGAAGGATTTGGTTGCGGAATACACATTGATATAAGGCGTCGGCTGGAAGGCCGCCACAGAACAGATGTTATAGATCTTCGAACCTTCGACCATGAAGGGTAGCGTCGAATAGGTCATTCCGACCACTGCGCTGTCATTCAAGGCAATCATGTCGTAATAGCCGTTCAAAGGGGCGTCCGTGAACTCCTTGAAATAGCCGAAGCCCGCAGCGTTGACGAGCACAGCTACGCTTGGCGCTTCCTTTTTAAGCAGCTCGTCGTATTCTTCGATACATTCACGCTTCGTAAGATCTAGGCCGATCGGGCGAAGTGGGGCAGAGATCTCCTGTCTTAGTTCCTCGAGCCTTTCAAGCCTTCTTGCGATGACCCATATCTCATCAAAACTCTCGCTTTGAGAAAGCTGACGAACGAAATCCCTCCCCATTCCGGAGGAAGCGCCGGTTATGACAGCGATGCGCATGATCTTATCCTTTCCATAGAACAGCGACCGCAAAGGATATGCCTCCGCGGTCGCCTTCCAATTCAACTAGAATCAGTTGTTATTGAGCTTCGCCTGCGCAGCGGCAAGACGAGCTATAGGTACACGGAAGGGAGAGCAGGATACGTAATTGAGGCCGATCCTGTGGCAGAAATCGATAGAAGAGGGATCGCCGCCGTGCTCGCCGCAGATACCGAGCTTGATGTTGTGACGGGTCTGACGGCCGAGGTCGGCAGCCATCTTCATCAGCTTGCCAACGCCGATCTGGTCGACCCTGGCAAAGGGATCGCTCTCGAATATCTTCTTCGCATAGTAGTCGTTAAGGAACTTGCCCGCATCGTCACGGCTGAAGCCGAAAGTCATCTGGGTCAGGTCGTTGGTGCCGAAGGAGAAGAACTCAGCTTCCTTGGCTATCTCATCGGCGGTAAGGGCCGCGCGGGGGATCTCGATCATTGTACCGACCATGTAGGGGATAACTACGCCGCGCTCCTCCATGACCTTATCGGCGGTCGCGGTAACGTAGCTCTTGACATACTTGAGCTCGTTGACCTCGCCTACGAGCGGGATCATGATCTCGGGAACGATGTTGTAACCGGTCTCCTGACGGACCTCGATAGCCGCCTCGATGACGGCGCGGGTCTGCATCTCCGCGATCTCGGGATAGGTTACGGAAAGACGGCAGCCGCGGTGACCCATCATGGGGTTGGACTCATGCAGAGCCGCTACGGTCTCACGCAGGGTCTCGAACTCGATGCCCATGGTCTTTGCGAGTTCGGCGATATCCTCGTCCTTGGTGGGAAGGAACTCGTGAAGGGGCGGATCCAGGAAGCGGATCGTAACGGGACGCTCCTGCATTACCTTGTAGATGCCCTTGAAGTCTTCACGCTGCATGGGAAGGATCTTGGCAAGCGCCTTCTCGCGCTCTTCAACGGTCTTGGACACGATCATCTCGCGAACGGCGGGGATCCTGTCCTCATCGAAGAACATATGCTCGGTACGGCAGAGGCCGATACCTTCGGCGCCGAACTTGACAGCCATGGCGGCCTGAGAGGGAGAATCGGCGTTAGTGCGGATCTTGAGGGTGCGGATGCTGTCAGCCCACTCCATGATGGTCGCGAAATTGCCGGAAAGCTCCGCGGGAGCGGTCTTGATGGCCTCGGCATAAACCTTACCGGTGGTGCCGTCAAGGCTCATCCACTCGCCCTCGTTGAGAACGAGACCGTTGGAGAAGGTGATCGTCTTAGCGGCCTCGTCGATGAAGGCTTCCTTACAGCCGGAAACGCAGCAGGTGCCGAGCTGACGGGCAACAACGGCAGCGTGGCTGGTCATACCGCCAAAGGAGGTGAAGATACCTTCGGAAGCGGTCATGCCCTCGATATCCTCGGGGCTGGTCTCCTTGCGGGCAAGGATGACCTTCTCGCCCGCCTCGTGATGAGCCTTAGCATCATCGGCGGAGAAATAGACCTTACCGCAGGCGGCGCCGGGAGAAGCGGCGAGACCGGAAGCCACGGGCTTGGCGGCCTTAAGTGCTTCGGCGACGAACTGGGGATGCAGGAGAGCGTCAAGGGACTTCGGGTCGATCATCTTGACGGCCTCTTCCTTGGTGATCATGCCTTCCTCAACGAGATCGACAGCTACCTGCAGAGCGGCTGCGGCGGTGCGCTTGCCGTTACGGGTCTGGAGCATGAAGAGCTTGCCGCGCTCGATGGTGAACTCCATATCCTGCATGTCGCGATAGTGCTTTTCAAGAGTATCGGCGACTTCAACGAACTGATTGTAAACGGACTCGTTGATCTGCTTGAGGGAGTCAATGTGCTCGGGAGTGCGGATACCCGCGACGACGTCCTCGCCCTGTGCATTCATGAGGAACTCGCCGAAGAGCTTCTTTTCGCCGGTGGCGGGGTTGCGGGTGAACGCAACGCCGGTACCGGAATCATCGCCCATGTTGCCGAATACCATGCTCTGCACGTTGACGGCGGTGCCCCAGCTTGCAGGGATGTCGTTCATGCGGCGGTAGACGATAGCTCGGGGATTGTCCCAGCTGCGGAAGACGGCCTTTACCGCCTCGAGAAGCTGTACCATGGGATCCTGAGGGAACTCTTCGCCCATTTCAGCCTTATAGAGAGCCTTGTACTCGCCGATGAGCTCCTTGAGGTTTTCGGCGGTGAGGTCCTTATCGAGCTCAACGCCGTTCTGCTTCTTCTTATTTTCGAGCAGCTTGGAGAACTTCTCCTTGTCGATCTCCATAACGACGTCGGAGAACATCTGTATGAAGCGGCGATAGCTGTCGTATGCGAAACGGGGATTGTTGGTAAGACGTGCAAGAGCCTCTACAGTCTCATCATTGAGGCCGAGGTTCAGGATCGTGTCCATCATGCCTGGCATACTTGCGCGGGCGCCGGAACGAACGGATACGAGGAAGGGGTTCTCGGTGGAACCGAACTTCTTGCCGGCCTTCTCTTCGGTAACGGCAAGGGCTTCCTTGATCTGATCGACGATCTCGCCGGCGATGGTCTTGCCGTCCTCATAGTAACGGGTGCAGGCTTCGGTGGTTACGGTGAAGCCGTAAGGAACGGGCAGACCAAGAGAGGTCATCTCGGCGAGGTTCGCGCCTTTGCCGCCGAGGAGATTGCGCATGCCCGCGTTACCTTCGTTGAAAAGGTAAACGTACTTTTGTGACATAAACTATCCTCCAATTATAATATTTCAATTTTTGTGCAACTTAATATAAGCCCCCCGTCTGGGGAACAATTAATTATAATACAGTGTTTCACATATTTCAATAGCACAATATCGATATATTATAGGATAATTCGCGCTTTTCGCCCGTTTCTATTTAAAAATTGCATCATTTCCTAATCGCGGAGGCACCTCCCCTCCCCTGTTTTCGTCACATTTTGAGCAAATATATCATTTTGGCATGCAGGAGATTGAAATAAGGCGTAGAAATAGAAATAACAAATTAATCGGAGGAGCGTTGGACATTGGCATTTCCCGAAGCATGGCTTAATGAATTGATGAGCAAAAACGATATCGCGTCGGTCATATCGGAGTATGTTCAGCTAACGCCTAAGGGCGGCAGGCTTTGGGGGCACTGTCCTTTTCATGTCGATAAAACGCCCTCCTTTTCTGTTACCCCGGATAAGCAGCTGTTCCATTGCTTCTCATGCAAGGCGGGCGGAAGCGTAATACAGTTCGTTATGCAGGCGGAGAACCTGTCCTATATCGATGCCGTAAGAAGCCTTGCTCAGCGCGCGGGTATGGACATGCCCAACGAGATAGACGATAAAAGGCTCATGGAGCAGAAGCGCCGCCGCGAACGCATATACGAAGCCAACCGCGAGGCAGCGATGTTCTATCACAAGGCGCTCCTCTCACCCGAGGGTGAAAACGCAAGGCACTATCTCGAGCGCCGCGGGGTCAACGCCGATACCGCAAAAAGATTCGGGCTCGGCTACTCCCCGGACGGCTACGATACACTGTTCAATTACCTGACCGGAAAGGGTTTCTCAAAAGAAATACTCTACGATGCGGGTCTTGCCGTTCCCGGCAGGAAGGATCCTACAAAGTCCTTCGATTTCTTCCGCGGAAGACTCATGTTCCCCGTCATCTCCGCAATGGGGAAGGTTATCGCTTTTGGCGGAAGAACGATGGGCAGCGACGAGCCGAAGTACATCAATACCGGCGACACGCCCGTATACAACAAGCGCGAAAACATATACGCCATAAACCTTTTGAAGGGCAAAAAGCTCGATGATATCATTATGGTCGAAGGCTATATGGACGTCATCAGCCTGCATCAGCACGGCATAGACAACGCCGTGGCGTCGCTTGGTACAGCGCTCACGCTGCAGCAGGCGAGGCTGATCAAGCGCTACGCTCCGAAGGTCTATTATGCCTATGACGGCGACGAAGCGGGCCAGAAGGCCATGCAGCGCGGCATTGACATACTGCGCGCATCGGATATAGAGCCCCGTGTAATAATAATACCGGATGAGCATGACCCCGACGAATACATAAGGGAATTCGGGCCGGACAGCTTTCTGCTTTTGAAGGACGCTTCGCTCACGGGGATAAGGTTCAAACTCGAACGTATCGCCAAGGTACACGGCACCGATACTCCCGACGGGCGCGAAAAGTTCGCAAGGGACGCCTGCCTTCTTATTTCAAGGCTCGATCCCGTCGAACGCGACAGATACATCCCGTTCGTTTCCGAAAGAAGCGGGCTTTCGATCGACACCGTGCGTGAGCAGTGCGGCGTTTCAGCGAACTCAGGCGCAAAGAGCGAAGCCCCCGCGCGCCTCAACACTTTCAAACGTCCGAAGCGGGACACGGAGCGCATACGCAGCGAACGAAGGCTGCTCGCATGCATCATGACTTCGCCCGAAGCCGGGATCGAGATAGTCAGGAAGAACGGCTTCTCGCTGACGCTGTTCTCCTCCCCCTCTTTAAGGGCTTTCTGCGCGAGGCTGATATCCGCGTACCGCACGGGATCCAAGGCCGATATCCCCGTTATGATAGCGGAGCTCGATCCCGCATCGGCCGAAGACGTTTCAAGCGCTTTCTCCGGAACAGATGATATAGTCTCCCCCGTTGAATGCGCGGATGCGATCATGGCTTCACTGACGATGATGGATCTGAAGGACGAGCTTAAGACGCTTTCCGCAAAAGCAAAGGAGACTTCATCTTCCGAGGAGAAGGCGGCCGTGATGAAGGAATACTCCGAAAAGTTCGCTAAGCTGCAGCAGCTTACGAAAAAGCAGAACAACTGAAGTCGTTTATAAACCAAGGAGGTTTACATAAATGGAAGAAGAAAAAAAGGACCATCTCAAGCTGGTCGACGAGCTGATCGAGCGTAATAAGGACAAGGGCGTCATGACCTACAAGGAGGTCATGGACACCTTTGAGAACGTCGATCTAACCTCGGAAAAGATCGAATCGATCTATGACCGCTTTGAGGCCGCGAGCATCGACGTCGTTGAGGATATCGATATCAACGAGGGGCTTGATATCGACATTCCCGATTCGGAGACCGATCAGGCGCACCTGTCGCCCGAATCCGCCTCCGACGCTATCGCGATCGACGATCCCGTCAGGATGTATCTTAAGGAGATCGGACGAGTCCCCCTTCTTTCCGGCAACGAGGAAGTGGAGATCGCGACAAGGATGGCGAACGGCAAACCCGCGGAGGTCGCTATACTGAACTTTGTAAAGGCGCAGACCGGCGAGGAACACGAGGATTTCAAGACCGCCATACTGAGCCTTGCAGAAAAGAAGCTCGGCAGGACTTTTAAGGATCACACTGCCGCCGTCGAGGCTCTTGCGGAGACAGACGCAGCGATCGATCCCGCGATGCTCGAGCTCGCCGAGGACGGCCAGTACGCGAAGAGCCAGCTTGCGGAGGCGAACCTTCGCCTTGTTGTAAGCGTCGCAAAGCGCTATGTAGGCCGCGGCATGCTGTTCCTCGATCTTATTCAGGAGGGAAATCTCGGCCTTATCAAAGCTGTTGAAAAGTTCGATTACCGCAAGGGATACAAGTTCTCCACCTATGCTACATGGTGGATCCGTCAGGCCATTACAAGGGCGATCGCCGATCAGGCGCGCACGATAAGGATCCCCGTCCACATGGTCGAGACGATAAACAAGCTCGTAAGGGTCAACCGCCAGCTCCTGCAGGAGCTCGGACGCGAGCCCAGGCCCGAGGAGATCTCCAAAGAGATGGGCATCTCGGAGGACAAGGTCCGCGAGATTATCAAGATAGCTCAGGAGCCCGTATCGCTCGAGACCCCCATCGGTGAAGAGGAGGATTCCCATCTCGGCGACTTCATTGCCGACGACGAAGCCCCCGCTCCCGAAAGCATTGCTTCGACCTCCATGCTTCAGTCGCATCTGGAGGAGGTCCTTCGCACGCTCACCCCGCGCGAGGAGAAAGTACTGCGTCTGCGTTTCGGTCTTGACGACGGAAAGACGCGCACCCTCGAAGACGTCGGCAAGGAGTTCAACGTAACGCGCGAGCGTATCCGTCAGATCGAGGCAAAGGCGCTTCGCAAGCTCCGTCATCCCTCGAGGAGCAAGAGGCTCAAGGATTTCCTTGATTGATAAAGCATAAAGCACCCTTTCGGATCACGGAAGGGTGCTTTTGTAACCCGGACACAAATAATTACGTTATTCATGGTGAAGGCCTTTGTAATTTGAAAGGAGTAATATCCTTGGACGATTCGAAGATAGTTGACCTGTTTCTCCGAAGGGATGAAACGGCGCTCAAGCTTACCGAAGCCAAATACGGCAAACGGCTGTTTGGGCTTGCTTCATCCATACTCGGCGATAAGGAGACCGCTTCCGAATGTGTGAACGATACTCTTCTCAAGGCTTGGGATAGCATTCCGCCCAACGAGCCGAGAAAGTTCCTCCCCGCGTATCTTTTGAGGATAACGAGGCAGCTTGCGTTCGATCGGATCCGCGAGGACTCGGCTAAGAAGCGCAGCGCTACCGTTACCGAGCTGACGCGCGAGATAGAGGAATGCATACCCTCCGGTTTCGATATGACCGAGGAGCTTGAAGCGAAGGAGCTCAAACAAAGCATCAACCGCTTTCTTGATAAGCTGAGCAGAGACAAGAGGGACGTTTTCATCAGAAGGTATTGGTTCTGCGATCCGGTAGCGGACATCGCTGCCAGAATGGGATTCAGGGAGAGCAAGGTCAAAACGATGCTGTTCCGCACAAGGAACGAGCTTCGCAGCTATCTCGAAAAAGAAGGATACCGCGTTTGATCGAAAGGAGATCGCCATGAACGAATTTGAAAATATCGATCTGTTCGATGAGATCGATGAAAAACACATTGCTTCCGCGGAGAAAGCCGGAAAGGCGAAAAGAGCGGCCAGGTTATTCCTTCCCATCGCCGCGGGGCTCTGTCTTGTTATGGGCATAGGGTTGATCCTCGGAAAAGGGCTCGGCAATAAACATCAGGGCGCACACGAGATCACCGCTCTTGCGACCGAGACCGCTGTCAATACTCAGACCGCTACCGACGTACCGCTCACTCCGGAGCCCACAGAAGCGCCGGCCGACGAAGCAGACAAGCTTTATCTTACTTACGTCGGGGCAATGCACGAAGCCGGGACAGACGACTATGAAGCTATTCCTTGGGGCATAGATTATTACATGTTCATATACAACGGTAAGGAATACTTCATGTTCAGCTATCTCGATCCTCTCTGCGACGTAATAGGTGAAAAGCTCGGCACTGTCGAGAAGTTCGATTTCCAATACAGCGCGCATTGGTTCAGCGACTGTGTTGAGGAGAACGCCGGGACCGATACCGAACATCCCCCCTATATCTTGCTTTCCGAAAACGAACTCAAGGGTACGGTCGAAGGAAACATCTACTCCGTTAAGGGCTTCGGTCCCGATGAGATGATCTGCATGAGGCTCGATTATTTCAACAATATCCTGCTCTTCACCGCGGACAACGGCATCACGGATAATTACGGCGCGGCGTTCTTCGAGGACGTGCTCCACATGTCGGACAACATCACCGAGCTGCGTTATTACAGCCACACCGATATTAGCCCGAGGGACGGCGCTAATGGGTACGCGATCGGAGCGGACACTAACGAGGTCGGCCTTTTGCTCGAGGCGATAAACGAAGCATCCTGGGTCGAAGATACGAGGACCTGGAACAGCAGGTATTTCAACGAGTCCGAGACCATGGCGCTGCAGGAGGATCCTGCGACAAACGGGTACAGCATAGCACTGGATCTTGGCGGCAGTATGGATGTTCAAATAGTCGTTTACAGGGACGGTATCATCACCATAGGCTCTTCCTTCCGCGATATGGCGCTGTCAGCCGAGGTATCCAAGCTTCAGCCGCTCTTTGATCTTATGGACGTCAACGGCGGCAGGTCTCTTAAAGTCAGCACTCAGAAGGATAAACTGGAAAAGTGTAAAGCCGACCCCCGATTCGGCGAGATGGTGCCGAGCTGGTACCCGAACAACCTTAGAGTAACAGCTACATACATCGAATACGTTACAGACAGTGAAACCGGCGCGATAATCGACACAGATCATATCAGGATAGACTACAAGGACAAAAACCACGATTCGATAATCTATCTTTGGATAATGCCGATCGAGCGTAAGGATACCGATTACAGCATAAAATGCGCTGTGAAAGCAGGTGCAACGATCGTCGATCTTAACGATTTCGATACGAGTTGTATGTGCATCCGGAAAAGCGGACACGAAGAAGATCCGAACGATCTCTATTCCCAATCCGTTGTAACATATAAGGATGCGGTCATCTACGTTGAAGCCTTCGGAACGCTTCCCTCGACGGTGGTACGTCTCCTTGGATCGATACTGGATCGATAACCTGACAAAGAAAAGCCCCGCTTGATATCAAGCGGGGCTTGTTTCATTTTGGTCAAAACTCAAAATCGATTACCGTCCTGTCGGATTTGACCTTAGCGATGTAGCTTGCGACCTTAACGTGCTCGGGATGATCGCGGTATTCCTTCATTCCGTCAAGATCGTTGAAAACGCAGATAAGGCACATATCATAGGACGCGTCCGAATGCAGAACGTCCTGCCCGACCTCAGCCGAAATAAGGCTAGGCACCTTGCCAACGAGGCTGAGAAGTCCGGCTTTGATAATATCCATATTCTCCTGTTTGGTATGGCCTTCGGCTTCATCCAAAAAACGCCAGAAAACGATATGCTTTAACATAATTGTCATCTCCTTTAAATGATACCCATTATATAACGGATCGGGCGCAGTATTCAAGTGTTGTTTTTCTTTTCATTCTGTTAAGACTAATCCCGACAGGGAGATCTATCATGAAGAACAAATATGGAAACAACATAAAGCGCAGTCGTCCGGCTCTAAAGATCGTATTCGGGGCGCTGCTTCTCGTAATAAGCGGAGCAATGATCGCGACTTCCGCAGTATTCCGTTTTGACGAATGGCACGAGCTCGACCCAAGCCTGATCACGGGATGCAGTAAGAGCCTTTGCATTTATGACAAGGACGGCGAGTTGATCTGCGCGGCAGGACCCGAAAAAAGGATCTGGGTCGAAGCCGATACCCTAAAGCAGCACACGATCGATGCTTTCGTCGCAGCGGAGGACAACCGTTTTTATACCCACAGCGGGATAGATCTGTACCGCATTTTCGGCGCGGCATGGGCGGATATAAAGGCCGGTGGATACGTTCAGGGAGCTTCGACGATCAGCCAGCAGCTCATAAAGCTTTCGCATCTTTCGAGCGAGAAAACGCTTGACAGGAAGCTTGAGGAGGCTATACTCGCGACAAGGCTCGAGCGGCTGTACGACAAGGACGAGATAATGGAGATGTATCTGAACTACATCTATTTCGGGGGCGGTTATTACGGCATAGAGGCGGCGGCGCTGGGGTATTACGGAGTACACGCCGCAGAGCTTTCCGCCGCGCAGTCGGCACAGCTTGCCGGAATAATAAAGAGCCCGAGCGCTTATGCTCCTCATCTTGATATGGAAGCCTCCGTTTCAAGACGAAACAATGTGCTTCGGTCAATGTACGAAAAAGGATATCTGAGCGAAGACGAATACTGTTCCGCGCTCGAAGAAGAATGCGAGCTCTCCCCCGCTTTCCCCGCAGACAGAAGCTTGTATACGGAGTATGCGATAAGCGAAGCAGCGGAGCTTACCGGCATTTCTCGGGATGAACTTTTAACAGGAGGATACTCGATAATAACTGCCTTTGACAGCAGGATCGCAGATGAATGCGAAAAGCTTTTCGCAGATGCGAGCCTGTTCCCATCCGATAATGCGCAGGGTGCCATGGTCGTATTGGACGCTAAAGGCGGGATCGCATCGTTGATAGGCTCGAGAGCCGGTAATGATACCCTCGGCATCGACAGGGCGACCCGGATCGAACGACAACCCGGGTCGTTGATAAAGCCGATACTGGTATACGCTCCCGCTCTCGAGGCAGGCGGATACAGCGCGGCGACTCCGCTCAAAGACGAGCCGATGAGCTTTGGGGATTACGCGCCACGAAACTCCGATGAAAAGTATTACGGAACTGTGACTCTCAGGACTGCAGTCGCAAGATCGCTCAACATCCCCGCGGTAAGCGTGCTTTCCGATATCGGCATACCGAGCGCAGTATTGTTTGCTAAGCGGCTCGGGATATCGTTTGAAGGCGAACAGTTGGGCCTTTCGCTCGCCCTCGGAGGCTTCACGCATGGGGTGTCTCCTCTTGAAATGGCCGGAGCGTATTCGGCATTCAGCCGCGGAGGAGTTTTCATAAAGCCATACTCCGTGAACAGGATAGTCGGGCCGAATGGCGATACTGTATTCGAGCGTGCCCCGAACGGCGAGCGGGTCATGAGCGATGGCAACGCTTTTATTCTTACATCTATGCTGCAGAGCGTGGTGACAGAAGGCACGGGAAAGCGGCTGCAGGAAGCCGGTCTTCCGCTTGCAGCAAAGACAGGCACATCCGTAGACGATAACGGAGTCAGAGACGGTTGGTGCGCAGCATATACCATCGACTGGACCGCCGTAGTATGGATGGGAACGGATAACGCCGCTGACGGCAGTCTTCCCGACGACGCCGTTGGTGGGAATCAACCCGCTGTGTTGCTTGCAAAGCTTTTCAAAAGTATCTATGAGAACGACGAGTGTCCGGAGTTTGAAAAGCCCGAAGGAATAACCGAAATGTCGATCGACATTTCGGATATTGATAACGGCGTCATTTATGCCGCTGCTCCCGATGTTCCGGATGAGTTGACCGTGACGGAGTACTTTTCAGGCAGTTCGATTCCGTTAACGGAAAATCCTTACTGGTTACTGCCTTCCGCGCCGGAAGAAATCGGCTGGAGTATAGACGAACGAGGCTTCCCAGTGATCTCATTCGTCTCGGAAAGCGCATTGTTCGAATACAAAATACTCCGTTCTGAAATGAACGGAGATATGGAAGCGATATGTTCATTCAAAGGGAAAACCGGATATCTGAGTTTCAGGGACGAGAACGTACTGCCCGGAGGATCGTATTTCTATGAGATCGAAGCAGTTCATCCGGAGCTTACAGACGATGACGGTTTGCCCCTCACGAGCGCACCTTCAAGGCGGCTTCGCGTAGTAGTGCCATATTTCAGTCAATAGCCGAAATCTACAACGACCTCATGAACTGAGGCGTCTGTAACGGAATAGGCGTATCCATCAGAACCGTCGCGAACCGCCTTGCATCCCTCAAAAGTCAGCGATACATCCGAGGAGATGAACGCATTGAGCAGATACGAGGTATCGTAGCCGAACACGGGCATTGCGAATCCGTTCGAGGGGTCTGGATCCGCGGTGAACTCTATCAGAATATCGCAGTATGCCGTCTGATTTAGCTCGTTGAAGAACGGGATTATCAGCATTCCGTCCTCTCCGAAAGAGTAGTTGGACGCGATGCCGTCAAGCGCGGCGGAAGTGATATTCATGCCGGTCACGATGAACTCCGCGCTATAGAGCACGGAATCGGTGTTGTTGACGAACTGTACTGCTATTGAGCCTTCAATATGCGGACGGGGCTGCCCCTGCGCGTTATAGCGCGTGGTGATATTAGCTGTGACGATAACGAGGCTGAGATCGTCCGAGATCCTTATTGGAACGGACGGCGTCTCCTCCGTCCCGGAAGGCCCCTGTGTCGGCTCCGCCGTTGCGGATTCTGGCGTTGCGGGCAGTTCAGTTTCGGTTACGGCAGAAGTCGGCTCCTCTGTCTCAGGCGCCTGCGTTTCATAGGCAGTGGGACCGGGTTCGGAAGCGGGAGAAGGCTTTTTCTTGGAATTGAGAACTATAATGAGCGCAATGATACCCGCGATAACGAGCAGCGCTCCCGCCGCAGCGATTATCGCGTTGAGCTTTCTTCTGTTCCTTCTGCGCTCTATATTTGCCATTATCTGTCAGCGAAAGGGTGGATCGCTCCACCCTTTAGTATTATTGATTCATTTGTTCCACTTGAATTCGTGGGCCTGCTCTTCACCGCGAAGGACTCTGAGGCCGCCTGCAGCCAAAGCCTCCATCTCGAACTCGCCGGCCATGACTTCAACGGGTGCGATCCATTCGATGCGCGGCGCGAGCATTCCGATAAATAGATCGGAATGGGCGAGACCGCCGGTGATGACGATTCTGTCGACCTTACCGTTAACCGCGGCGGCAAGCTCCGCGATCCCCTTGGCATGGGAAAGCGCCATAGCTTCATAGAGGGTCTTGGCTCTCTCGTCCCCGTTCTCGATCATCCTCTCGATCTCGAGCCCGTCGCTCGTACCGAGATACGCCTTCAGGCCCGAGTTGCCCCGTATATAGCGGCTCATCTCTTCCTTCGTGTACTTGCCGGAATAGCAGAGCATGGCAAGATCCATCGCCTGGAGCCTGCCGCACCTTTCGGGAGCGAAGCCAGCGTCGTCATCGGAGTAGCAATCGATAAGCCTGCCCTTATGGGAAAGCCACGCAGAGCACCCGCCTCCGATGTGAAGCACGATGATAGTGCAGTCCTCGAGCTTTTTGCCGAGCCGTTCCTCTGCGCATTTCCTTGCCATAGCGCGGCTGTTGAGAACATGACCGCGGCTCTTTTTGGGGATCTCCGGCATGCCGGTTATACGTGAAATGTCATCGAGCTCATCGACCGCGACGGGATCGTAGACCATGGCGGGTATGCCCAAAGGCTTGGCAATCGCGTCGGCGAGCACGCAGGCAAGGTTGGAGATATGCGTATCGACCTTCGCCGCGTAGAAGTAATCGATCATATCCTGATTGACACGGAAAGCGCCGGAGGGCACGGGAGGAAGAAGTCCGCCCCTCGCCATAACGCAGGTGAGGCTTTCCTTGGCTATGCCGTTATCCTCCAAAGCCTTTTCTATAAGGCGCATGCGGTAATCGAACTGATCCATTACCCACTTATAATGCTTGACCTCTTCGAGAGGGTGCCTGACGGTAACGGCCATTATGCGCTCGTTATCGTCGAACACGGCAAGCTTTGTGGAAGTCGAGCCGGGATTTATTACAAGTATTCTTTCCATATCAGCTTACGAAGCCCGCGCCGAGAGCAAGGGAGTAATACTTCTCCTCCGCGCTGGATCCGCGGGAAGCCAATACGATGGGGACCTTGCAGCCCATGATGAGTCCGGCCATCCTGCCGCCCGCAGTGTAGACGAGGGCCTTGCCGAGTACGTTGCCGACTACGATCTCGGGCACGAGAAGGATATCGAAATCGCCGGCGCAGGGGCACTCATAGCCCTTTATTGCGGAGAGCTCGGGGACCATGGCAAGATCGTAGGAGATGGGGCCCTCTACATAGCAGGAGGGAAGCTCGCCCTCGATGCTCATGCGCTTGAGTTCCGCGGCGTCGACGGTCTCCTGCATCTTGGGATTGATCGTCTCGATAGCGCAGAGAGCCGCAACGTTGGGCTTCTCATAGCCGAGCTTATGGAAGAACTCAACGGCGTTATTGACGATCTTGATCTTCTTTTCAAGATCGGGATAGGTGCACATACCGCCGTCCGTGACGCAGATGAGCTTGTGATAGCCGGGAACTTCGACCATCATGCAGTGGCTCATGAGGGAACCAGTTCTGAGCTCCGCTTCGGGATCCAGAACGCCCTTGAGCATCTGACCGGTCATGATCTTGCCCTTCATCAGGAAGTCCGCCCTGCCCTCTTTAATTAGCTTGGCGGCGCATACGCTGGGATGCATACCTTCCGGTACCTCAACGATCTCGAAATCGGCGGGGTCCTGACCGAGGGAAATGAGGACTGCCTCGATCTTTTCCCTTTCGCCAACAAGGATCGAGTCAACGAGGTCCTTCGCGTGGATGACAGCCTCCAACGCGTGCGCGTCGTCCGCGCATACCAGAGCGACGGTGCGGCGTTTGCCGGTCTTTACCTTTGCGACGAGCTCGTCGAATGTTTTGATAGCCATTGAATTATCCTCCTTTGTTATTGAAGCGCATAAGCATGCTTTTACATATACATTTTACTATCATTTGACGATTTAAGCAAGAACGGAACGTGATATATTTCAGTTTATTTGCTTTTGACCCAAACCAAAATTATATTTGCATTGGATGTATCGTTGTTATATAATAATTTGATTGATTACTTTCCCAAGAGGTCGTTATGCTTTCAGTCAGAAACGTCAGCTTCTCATACGAAAACGGGAGCCATGCACTGAACGATGTCTCGCTCGAGATAGAGCGCGGCGAATTCGTCTGCATAATAGGTCACAACGGCAGCGGCAAATCGACGCTCGCCAAGATGTTCAACGGGCTCCTGCTTCCCACATCGGGCAGCGTTATCGTCGACGGTATGGATACCGCGGACGATGAAAAGATGCTCGATATCCGCCGCCTTGTAGGCATAGTTTTTCAAAACCCAGACAATCAGATAGTTACCACTGTCGTCAGGGAGGACGTTGCCTTCGGGCCGGAGAACCTCGGTGTCCCCACAGACGAGATGATAGTCCGCGTAGACGAGGCCTTGGCGGCCGTAGGCATGGAAAGCTATGCCGAATCCGCTCCTCACATGCTCTCCGGCGGTCAGAAACAGCGCATCGCGATCGCCGGTATGCTGGCAATGGAACCGCAGGTGCTGATATTGGATGAAGCTACGGCCATGCTCGACCCGATGGGGCGAAAGGATATCTTAAGGATCGTCCGCGACCTCAATAAGGAAAAGGGCATCACAGTAGTTATGATAACCCAGTACATGGAGGAAGCCGTCGGGACCGACCGCATGATAGTGATAAACGACGGCAGCATCGCCATGGACGGTACTCCGGAAGCGATATTCGCCCGCGGAGACGAGCTCCGGGCGATCGGGCTGGACGTCCCCCCTGCCGTTGAACTTCGGGAGCTGCTGAAAAAGAGGGAGATCGCCGACTGCGGCGACGCAATGACATTAGAGGAGTTGTCTTCCAGCTTATGCCGATCGTTATTGAAAAACTGACTTATACATATCAGAGCGGGAGCGTAAACGCTTTCACCGCGCTTCACGAGATCGACCTGACCATAAACGACGGCGAGTTCGTGGGGCTTATCGGTCATACGGGAAGCGGCAAATCCACTCTTATACAGCAGCTCAACGGCCTCATGCAGCCGACGAGCGGCATCGTCAAGGTCGACGGGTACGACATGAGCGACAAGAAGCAGCGCGCAAAAGGCCGCGCGCTTGTCGGCATGGTTTTCCAGTACCCCGATTATCAGCTGTTCGACGAAACAGTCTATAAGGATATAAGTTTCGGTCCCAAGAACATGAAGCTGGACGCCGAGGAGGTAGACCGCAGAGTGCGCGAGGCGATGCGGCTTGTCGGTCTCGATTTCGATGAGTTCGCGGAAAAATCCCCGTTCGAGCTTTCGGGCGGCGAGAAGCGCAGGACAGCGCTTGCCGGTATAATCGCGATGTATCCCAAATACCTCGTTCTCGACGAGCCTATGGCCGGCCTCGATCCCGCGGGCCGCAGGGCCGTGCTCAAAATGATAGACGACTTCCGCAAGCAGCTCGGCTGCGCCGTCGTAATGGTAAGCCATTCTATGGACGATATCGCAAAGACAGCGGATAAGGTCGTCGTACTTCGCGACGGAAAGATCTATACCAGCGGCACTCCGGAGGAGATATTCTCCCGTGCGGACGAGCTTTACGAGATGGGCCTGGAGCCGCCTTTCGCCGCGAGATTGGCTTCCGAACTGAAGCGCCGCGGATTTGTACTGCCCGACGGCATTTATACGAACGCCGCACTGGCCGACGCGCTGGACGCATACAAAGGGGGTCTCGGGAATGTTTAAGGACCTGACTCTCGGACAGTATTTCCCCGTCGATTCTGTGGTGCACAGGCTCGATCCGAGGACAAAGCTCGTGCTGCTGATTATGTATATCGTGGCTGTATTCATCGTCAAGGACATCTGGGTATTCGGTCTCGTAATAGGCTTCATGCTGTTTATGACCGCTATGAGCAAGGTGCCCCTGAGTTACGTGCTCAAAGCCATAAAGCCCATGCGCGTGCTATTGCCGCTGATGTTCCTGCTGAACCTCTTTATGATCAACTCCGGCGACGTCATATTCAGCTGGAAGTTCATCACGATAACCACCGGAGGCGTAAGGCAGGCTCTGTTCATCGTGCTGAGGCTCATCGCGCTTGTGACCGGCGCGTCGCTTCTGACGCTCACCACAACGCCGGTTTCCCTGACTGAGGGTCTTGAAAGGCTGCTCTCTCCGCTGAAGATAATCAAGTTCCCCGCGCATGAGCTCGCGATGATGATGACCATCGCGCTGCGATTCATCCCCACTCTTCTTGAAGAGGCGGATAAGATTATGAAGGCTCAGCTCGCCAGAGGCGCGGATCTTGAAAGCGGCAATATCTTCAAGCGCGCAAAGGCTATGCTGCCCATACTCATACCTCTGTTCGTCAACTCCTTCCGCCGCGCGGAAGAGCTTGCCCTTGCAATGGAGAGCCGCTGTTATCACGGCGGCGAAGGCAGGACCAGGCTCAAGGTATTGAAGTTCCACATGCGCGACCTTTGGGCATTCCTGATAATGGCAGGACTTCTGGCCGCAGTCATCATCCTGCAGAACACTCTGCAGATAGACAGCTGGATGGTCTCGCTGCTGCGTCCCCTTTGGGAGAAGGCAGCATGAGGCCAGACGCACGCACAAGAAGGACTTTCCTTATCGCCGCGGCCATGATATTTGCGGTCGCCGTTATTTGGCTTGCGATACTCGAGAGCAGGAGCTATACGCGCGCGCTCTGCACGAAGATAAACAGCTTCGGCTACCACGCCGCTCCATCCGATTTCTACACGAGAGCGTACGGCGGGAACACGAGCATTAACGAAGTGATCGGCGAGGATCTTACGGAAGTCATCGATGCGTCGAAGAAATGCGGCTTTGAAGCCGAAGTCGAAAAGGTCGGAAAAGTCGAACTCATGCTTTGGGATATGGACGAAAGCCGAGTAATGGTGGTCTATCTTGTGGACCGCGTGCCGGAAATCGTATTCATAGAAAACACATCAACGGGAGAGGTCTCCCCCATCGGCCCGGAATGAGAAGGATAGCGCTGATAATAGAATATGACGGCACAAACTATGTCGGCTGGCAGGTCCAGCCGAACGGAAAGGCCATACAGGAAGTTATAGATGACGCCTTTTATAAGCTCATAGGCGAGCGTCCTGTGCTTCACGCGTCGGGTCGGACCGACAGCGGCGTCCACGCGAGAGCGCAGGTAGCGCATTTCGATACAGAGTGCAGGATCCCGGCCGATAAGTTCTGCTACGCGCTTAACACGAGGCTTCCCGACGACATAAGGATCAAGGCGAGCATGGAAGTCCCAGCCGATTTCCACTCTCGTTTCTGCGTCAGGGAAAAGCATTACGTCTATTCGGTGAACAACGCGCCGCACGCTTCAGCGTTTTCGCGCAGTACGGCGCTGCACGTTCACTACCCGCTCGATATCGAAAGGCTGAACGATGCCGCGAAGCTATTCCTAGGCACGCACGACTTCAACGCGTTCAGATCCTCTGGCAGCACGCCGACTTCGACCGAAAGAACGATCTTTGAATCCGAATGGATAAAGGACGGCAGCATGCTTCGCTACCATGTTGCGGGGAGCGGGTTCCTTTACAATATGGTGAGGATAATGACCGGAACGATGCTTCGGATCGGTCTTGGCTTCGAGGAGCCGAAAACAATAACCGACGCGCTATCTGCGGCAGACCGCGAGTTCGCGGGAGATACCGCTCCGGCTCACGGGCTGATGTTGTGGCGCGTAAAGTACGATCTGTTCGATACGGAGGATATCCTGAAAAACGAAGCTTTCGTTCCTCTTGCATGACGCATTTTCCTCAAAGCACTTGCTTATTTTGGAACAATGATGTAAAATAAACTGATAAATAACAATCGGAGGTGTAATATGCCTGCAAACATCCTGTATGATCTCGGCACAGTCACATTGACCGACGATCTTATTGCAACAGTAGCGGGTACCGCTGCCGTCGAAAACTACGGCATCGTTGCAATGAACAGCAAAAGTGCTACCGATGCTATCCTTCAGCTTGTCGGCAGTGAAAATATGAAGCGCGGCGTTAGCGTTACGATACTTTCGGACGGAGCTACGATCGATATCGATCTGCACGTGACCGTCATGTACGGAGTATCCCTCCCCGCCGTCGCTCAGAACGCGGTGAGCAACGTCAAATACCGCGTTGAAGACCTTACCGGGCTTCATGTCCGCAACGTCAACATTTTCGTAGAGTCCATCAAAGTCTGAAGTCTGAGGGGTACTTTGTTTTGAAAAGGTCTGCTTTTAACGGTGAGATGCTCCGTGATATGTTCCTTATGGGAGCAGCGCTATTGGAGCATAACAAGGCGTCGATCGACGCGATGAACGTATTCCCCGTTCCGGACGGAGATACGGGCACCAACATGTCCATGACCATGCAGCGAGCCATAGCGGAGATCCGCGCAGGCGATCACTACACGGCCGAGGACGTATCCGCCGCTGCTTCGCTCGGCGCTCTTAAGGGCGCGCGAGGCAATTCCGGCGTTATACTTTCGCAGATATTCCGCGGCATTTCCCAAGCTTTGAAGGGCAAGGGCGATCTCGTCACCGCAAAGATGCTGGCAGACGCGATGACCTCCGGCACGGAATCCGCTTATAAGGCGGTCATGCGCCCCAAGGAGGGCACGATGCTGACCGTCTCCCGCGTGATGGCGGAGTACGCGCAGAAAGCCGCTTCCGTCAGGGGCGCCGACGCATACGACGTGCTCGAGGCAATGATCGAGGGCGGCGATATCGCGCTCAAAAAGACTCCCGATCTGCTTCCCGTACTTAAGGAAGCCGGCGTGCTCGATTCCGGCGGAACGGGTCTTTTGACCATTTTCCGCGGCTTCATGCTCGCCGCCAACGGCGAAGATCCGGAAGCCATGGAGCTTGACGTCACCTCAATCGGCGATGCCAATGAAGAAGCCTATGCCGACAACAACGACATCATAGCTTCTACGAACGTCGAGGATATCAAGTTCGGCTACTGCAGCGAGCTGTTCATCATCCATCTTCACGACGACGTCACGGAGGAGGATATCGACCGCTTCCGCGATAAGCTCGTCCGCTTGGGCGACAGCGTTGTCGTCGTTCACGATTCCGGTATCATAAAGGTGCACGCTCATTCCAACGCGCCCGGCAAGGTCATACAGTTCGCCCTTATGCTCGGCGAGATCGACAAGCTCAAGGTCGACAATATGCGCGAACAGAGCCGTCAGCTGCACGAGAAGCACGAACGTGAGCGCAAGGAGCTCGCGGTCGTTGCAGTCAGCGCAGGAGACGGACTTGAGGAAGATCTTAAGTCTCTCGGCGTCGGTCATATCATTTCCGGCGGTCAGACGATGAACCCCAGCATCGACGTTATCGCTCAGGCCATCAAAAAGGTCAACGCGAGGAACGTATTCGTGCTTCCCAATAACTCTAATATCATCATGGCCGCACAGCAGGCGGCAGAGGTCGCGGACTGCAACGTGATCGTCCTCCCCACGAAGACGGTTATGCAGGGCATATCCGCCATGACGGGCTTTACTCCCGATTCCTCTGTCGAGGAAAACACAGAGGCCATGACCGAGTGCTTCAACAACGTTGTTTCCGGCTCCGTGACTTACGCCGTTCGCGATACCTCCTATGAAGGCAACACCATCCACACAGGCGATATCATCGGCCTTATCGACAACAAGATCGCGGAAGTCGGTTCCGATGTTGCGGAATGCACCAAGGCGCTTATAAAACGCATGATCGAGAAAAAGGAAGACTGCGGCTTTGTCTCCGTCTATTGGGGCGAAGGCGTAGACGAGGAAAGCGCTGCTGCTCTTGTAGACGAGATGATCGAGGAGTATCCCGATATCGAGTTCATGGTAAGGCGCGGCGGTCAGCCCCTCTACTACTACTATATTTCGGCTGAGTAAATGAATATCGACGATAAACTTACCGATCTTAAAGGAATCGGTCCCAAGCGTGCCGAGGCTCTCGGTCGCTTGGGGCTTTTTTCAATGCGCGATCTTCTTTTCTATTCTCCGCGCGATCACTACGATCTGCGAGAGGCGAAGAAGATCGATTCATTGACGCACGGCGAATACGCCATCGTCGCGATAAACGAGATCGATAAGCCCAAGGTCGCTTACCCCAGTATCAACGGAAGGCGCACTCCGCTCGTATCCGTTACGGTCGCCGACGATACCGGCAGGCTCAGGTGTTCATGGTTCAATCAGCCCTACATCAGGACCGCGATCCCCGAAAACCCGGGCGGTTACGTTCACGGTCACGTCGATCTTTCGCGCGGCAAAGTGATGGTAAACGGCAGCTTCTGCCCCGCCCCTCCCGGCATGCTCCCGGTCTACCCCCTTACAAAGGGCATGGGTCAGGCTTCCATGCGTTCCTGTGTCAAGACGGTTCTGTCCTGCCTTACGGACAGCGGGCTTGAGACGCTTCCCGACAAGGTCCGTTCGAAGCACAGTCTCTGCAGGCTGAGCTATGCGCTGGAGAACCTGCATTTCCCGATCTCTCCGGAAGCGCTCGCCATAGCCAAGCGAAGGCTCTCGTTTGAAAACACGCTGTATTTCACGATATTGCTCGAATCGCTGAAAGAACGAGCCCTGCATACCGAGGGCATTTCGTTAGAGACCGAAGGCGCCGCGGAGGCGTTCGTATCGCTCCTGCCGTTCAAGCCCACATCCGGCCAGTACCGCATAATGGAGGAGATTAGCCGGGATATGGCTTCTCACCTGCCGATGAACCGGCTAATCCAGGGCGACGTCGGTTCCGGCAAGACGGCGCTCGCGTTCTATGCGATGTATGTCGCCGCAAGGAACGGCCGCCAGGCCGCGCTCATGGCTCCGACTGCGATACTCGCGGAGCAGCATTATGAAAAGCTGCGGAAGCTCTTCGGCGATAAGGCGGTACTTCTGACGGGCAGCATGAAAAAGGCGGAACAGCGAGCAGTTTTGGAGGCCATAAAGAGCGGCGGAGTATCGTACATCGTCGGTACCCACTCGCTGATAGAGGGCGGAGTCGAGTTCAACGATCTCGGAATAGTCATCACCGACGAGCAGCACAGGTTCGGAGTGCGTCAGCGCGCCGTGCTGGGCTCAAAAGCGCAGTCGCCCGACGTACTTATTATGAGCGCTACGCCCATTCCGCGCACGCTCTCGCTCATACTCTACGGCGACCTTGACGTATCGAAGCTGACGGAGCTCCCGCACGGCAGGAGGCCAGTCGCAACAAGGTATGTGCCGCCGGACAAGCGATCCGATATGTACCGGTACATAGAGAAGCAGATCAAGGAGCGCGGCATACAGGCATTCGTCGTATGTCCCATGATAGAGGATAACGAGGACGTTCCGCTTGCGTGCTCCGCCGAATCGGTATTCAAAGAGCTGACGGAGAAGCTCGACGTTAAGATCGAGCTCATACACGGCAGGATGAAGCCCGACAAACGGGACGAGATCATGAAGAGGTTCCGTGACGGCGAAATCGATCTGCTCGTTTCCACAACCGTTATCGAGGTCGGAGTCGACGTGCCGAACGCATGTATCATGGCCGTCGAAGCGACGGAAAGGTTCGGCCTTGCGCAGCTGCATCAGCTTCGCGGAAGGGTCGGAAGGAGCGATAAGGAAAGCTACTGCTTCCTTCTTTCGGAGAGCAGATCCGATTCTGTTTTGGAAAGGATAAAGACGCTCGTAACATCCAATAACGGCTTCGAGATAGCCGAAAAGGATCTTCTGACAAGGGGCCCCGGCGAGCTTTTGGGGCAGCGTCAGCACGGCGAATCGCAGTTCATAGACGCGCTCGCGCTCAGCGATATGGATACGCTGAACGAAGCGAGAAACGCCGCGGTAGAGCTTTTAAAGAGCGATCTGCCGGAAGAAAAGGCATTCGTCCGCGAAGTGCTCAATAGATACTCGCATCAACTCGAAAATATTGCGATCAATTGAGAAAAGAGAAGGAATGGACATTTTGTTGAAGAAAAATGACGATATCACCCTGGAAATAACAGCGATGACGAGCGAAGGCGCGGGCGTCGGAAGATACGAAGGCTTTGCCGTTTTCGTTCCGTTCGCGCTCCCGGGTGAAAAGATCGAAGCACACATAATTAAGGTCACGCCATCCTACGCGATAGGAAAGCTCACAAGCATTATCGTACGGTCGGCCGATAGGGTCGATCCCCCCTGCCCCGTTTTCGGTAAATGCGGCGGCTGCTCGCTGCAGCACATGAGCTATGCTTCACAGCTCGAGTACAAGCGCACGCTCGTCCGCGACGCGCTGGAGCGCATAGGCGGCTTCCGCGGAGTCGAGGTCGCCCCGACGATAGGCATGAACGAGCCTTCAAGATATCGCAACAAGGGCAGCTTCCCATTTACCGAAACAGACGGAAAGCCCTGCTGGGGGCTGTACGCCGCACGCAGTCACAGAGTCATCGAGACTAACGACTGCATGATAGAGGACAGTGCCGCGACATCTGCAGCAAACGCGGTAAAACAATGGGCGGAAGAAAACGGTGTATCCGTCTATGACGAGACCACCTGCAGCGGCGTTCTTCGCCATGTGATCACGAGGACCGTGACCGAAGGTAACGCGGTATGCGTGGTCACGACGGGCGAGCTTCCGAACAAGGAAAGCCTCATAGCGCACATCAGAGCCGCCGTACCTCGCGTCCGCTCAATAGTTCACAATGTGAACAGCAGGGATACCAACGTCATCTGCGGCGACGAGAATCATCTGATCTGGGGAAGCGAGACGGTATCCCAAACGATATGCGGCCTGACGTATAATGTAAGTCAGGAGAGCTTTCTGCAGGTCAATCCGATCCAGACGGAAAAGCTCTACGATACGGCGATAAATGGGCTCGAGCTAACCGAGGAAATGACTGCGGCGGACGTATTCTGCGGGATAGGAACGATCACGCTCCTTCTTGCAAAGCAGGCCAAACGCGCGGTCGGTATCGAATACGTACCGAAGGCGATCGAAGACGCGAAGAACAACGCCTTATTGAACGGAATAGAAAACGCGGAGTTCTATTGCGGCGCCGCGGAGAAGCTCCTCCCCCGCCTTGTCAGGGACGGCATGCGGTTCGATCGGGTGGTGCTCGACCCACCCCGCAAGGGCGCGGATCCGCTCGTGCTCGAAGCGATAGCGAACTGCGGGGCCGACAGGATAGCGTACATCTCCTGCAATCCAGCGACGCTGGCGAGGGATCTTAAGCAGCTCTGTGCAAGGGGATTCCATATCATTTCCGTGCAGCCGGTCGATATGTTCCCGTTTACGCATCATGTGGAATCAGTCGTATTGATGTCTCGAGCCGGGTCGTGACTACAGGATAGATGTTAAACTGGAGGAAGGTATATGTCAGAACACATTTTAGAAAGCAATGGGTTTTGCCTTCGATTAGTCTTGAATGTTTTTGAAAGTGATATCGAGTATCCGATAAATACGAACATGACTGTTTCGGTGAAGAATAATGAGTTTTCTGCAAAAACTGATATGGATATTGACATAAAGGCGTT
>JAFZYC010000056.1 GCA_017616435.1 Clostridia bacterium | reverse complement strand
TGGCGGAGAAGCGGGGATTTGAACCCCGGCGACCCTTCGCAGATCCTACTCCCTTAGCAGGGGAGCCCCTTCGACCTCTTGGGTACTTCTCCAAGTATTCAGTTGGCGGAGAGAGAGGGATTTGAACCCCCGGTGCCTTGCGACATCACCGGTTTTCAAGACCGGCGCCTTAAACCACTCGGCCATCTCTCCATGGCGCTGCCTTGCTGTGCAACAGCCGAATTATACCAAACTAAGTATCCGTTGTCAATAAGGATTTATACGGACAGTATTATATAATCTTGCCGTTAATCCTCTAACTTGGCAAAGACCATACGGCCCGCGGAGGTCTGCAGAACGCTAGTTACGGAGGCGGTCACGGTCTCGCCGACGAGCTTTGCGGCGCCGTCGATGACTATCATCGTGCCGTCGTCGAAATAAGCGACTCCCTGGCCGTGCTCTTTGCCCTCCTTGACTACCGTCACGTCGATCAGCTCGCCCGCAACGACGTTTATCCGCAGCGCATTCGCGAGATCGTTGATATTGAACACTGGCACAGACTGCACCGCGGCGACCTTGCCGAGGTTATAATCGTTCGTAACCACAACGCCGTTCTGATCCACTGTGAGGCGGAGGAGCTTTGTATCGACCTCACTGAGATCGGGATAATCGGCGGAGCTCACTTCAACGCTGTCCGGACGTTCCTCCTGCAGCGCGTTGATCGCGTCGAGCCCGCGGCGGCCGCGCGCGCGCTTTAAGGGATCCGCGCTGTCGGCGATGTGGCGGAGCTCGTCGAGAACGAACTGCGGGACGATTATCTTGCCTTCGATGATGCCCGTCTTGTACACGTCAAAGAACCTGCCGTCGATTATAGCGGAGGTATCGAGCAGCTTGGGCTTGGCGTTTAATGTCTCGGCAGGCTGCGAGTTGTCGTTCCTGCGGAACCAGTTGGGCAGGTTTATCTCCTTGCTGCGGCTCGTTGGGATCTTCCAGCCGAGGTATGCAAGCACCGCGAATACGATCACGTTCAGAATGAGCCTGACTGCGGCAAAGGGGATCTTCTGGATGAGAAGGCTCAAAAGCGCGGCGATCAGAAGCCCCAGCAGAAGTCCGATAACGCCGACGAATATCTGCTGCATTGACATTTCGGAGGTCTTGCTTTCGACCCTTTTCGTGAGCTTAACGATGCGATTTATGATGCCCGGAGAAAGAAAAAAGAATATGACACCGAAAAGCAGAGCGGAAACAGCGTAGAGCAAGGTCCTAAGCCAGGAAGGGGAGCCCGTAAAAAAAGCCGTTAGGCCCAATTCATCCTGATTCTTGTAGATCGCCCATACAAGACCGAAGCCCAGGAACATACCGAGCACGGTTATGAGCGAACGAAGCATGTTTTTTTTCAAAAGCGTTTCTCCTTTACGATTATGATCTCAGCAGATCTTTTCTTCGATCTCCGCCTGATCGACTTTGAGCACGGTAGAAAGCTCGCCAGCGATAATGAGCTTCGCGGTCGCGAGCATCTTTCGCTCGCCCGCGGAAAGACCCTTCTCGGATTCGCGGAGGCGGAGGCACTTGACGACGTCCGCGACCTCATAGATATCGCCCTTGCGCATCTTTTCCATGTTGTCACGATAGCGCTGGTTCCAGTTGTCGTTGCCGCGGTCGCCGGGTTCGGCCATGTAAGCGAGTACCTTTTTGCACTCGCTTTCGCAGATCAGATCGCGCAGGCCGACCTTTTCCGCAGTGGCTACCGGGACTAACGCCGTCATTTTCCCGTTGGCGAACCGCAGGGAATAATAATCGGACGCAACGCCCAATACCGTCTGGCGCACGATCCCTTCAACTGTGCCGACCCCATGCATGGGGTAGCATACAAGATCCCCAATGGAAAACACGATATCCCTCCGTAATCATTCAGCGAAGACCGGGGGCGTTTCCGGCCGCTCGACGGTTTGTTGGTTCGATTCGGCCACTCATTCCCCCAGTTGCTACTATACACCAAAAGGATAGAAATGTCAAGCAAAAATATACGATAATGGAAAAATGATTTATTATGACGAATATCGGGATAAGGAGGTCGTTTTACCGTGACGGGTCATGTGAGATGGTGTATAATGGACCTGATGGAAGATATCTGTAAGATACCCGTTCCGAGAGCGATATAATAATCGGATCGCGATCAAAAGACGACCATTGGAGGCTGCTTATGCAGGACGAAAAGCTGATCCGGCTTCTTCAAACCGAGCCGGACAAGGGCATGCGAAAGCTTGCGGCGAAATACGGCGGGCTCGTTTTCTCCGTGATACGTGGGAAGCTGAGCAGTCCGCAGTTCAATGCCGAAGATATCGAGGACTGCGCGGCGGAAACTTTTTTCGAGTTCTGGTCGTGTGTCCAAGGCATTGACCCCGGAGCAGGAGTAAAAGGACTGCTTTGCGTGATAGCGAAACGGAACGCACTGGATATGCTTCGGAAGCGTTACAGAACGGGCGGAGAGATATCGCTCGATTCGGACGACGCTCCGGAGATCGCGGATGAATACTCGTTCGAGACCGATATGGAGAAAAGAGAGCTGCGCGAGGCGCTGCTCAGATCCGTAAATGGGCTCGGCGAACCCGACAGGGAGATAATCGTGCGGAAGTTCTATTTAGGACAGCCATCCAAGCAGATCGCGGAACAGATGGGATTGAGCGTTTCGAACGTAGATACGCGCACCCACCGCGCGGTAAAAAAGCTCAGAGCGGATCTTACAGGAGGCTCATTATGAAAACAGATATCACCGAATTGTTTGACGGATTGAGCGCAGAGGAGGCGGAACGCCTTCTTGAAGGCATATCCGTTCCGGCGCCCGATCACGCCAGCGTGCGCAGGACGGCGCGAAAGGCAATAAATAAAACAAACGAAAGGAAGGAGCGCAAGGGCTTCCGCCTTTCAAGACGCACTGTATTTACGCTGGCCGCATGCGCTCTTATTACGATCGGCCTCACTTTCGGAGCGTTCGCATACGCGGCCGAAGCGAAGGAGTATAGGGCGGCAAAGGAGTTTTTTATGGAAAACGGTCTATCAACAGACGGATTGACAAGGACCGAGATCAAAGCAGTCTACCGCGATATCACGACGGAAAGCTTCACCTATGACAAGACCGCGGAGGTGATAGCGCACAATCTCGAAACGAACAGTGTCCCGGGATGGGAGCTTCTTTCGGGCGATTATACGGCCGCCGATATCAAGGTGATATGGGAACGTATGGAGCAAAAATATGCTTCCGAGGTGCATTTCATCTGCGACTGGCATGATAACACCGTCACGGAAAACGGCGTTACTCACGTTTCCATGAAGGACGGCTCGTTCTCCAAATACAACGGCCGCGAGCTTGAGTGGACGTATACTACAACCGATATGCGCTTCTATTTCGGCAGGGAAGTCTCGGACGGCATACTTGCGGTCGGCGTGGTCGCGCATGATCTTTCCTATACCAAGTTTGATGAGATAACTTATGCAAGAAGATTTACCCCGGCGATCACCAAGCTTACAAATGACGGTGAAATGGTTTGGTTTGCGGCGTGGGACAGCGGGGATTATTGGGAAGAACAGATCTCGGACGTCATTGAAGAGCCCGACGGAAGCCTTACGGTGTTTTCCGCAAGAAGGGATCCCGAAATAGGGGAGTATTCGTTGGTAGTAAGTTCAGTCGATAATACAGGCAAGTATTTGGGATCTGTCGCTAATCCCCTCGATTATGACCCGTGGATCGGTGAAACCGTAAGCTTTGACGGCGGGTATCTTGCTGTCATGTATACTTATGATGAGAACGGCGGTGCTGTGCGTAAGGTAGTCAGGATCGAAGCGGACGGAAAACTCGCAAATGAGTATTCTTATAGCTCGAACGGGAATGATTATCTGATATCGGGCATTAAGGTGTTCGGCGGCAAACTCTACATAAGCGCGTACATCGTTGATATTAAAGATATAGATTTTAACGAGCTTTACAGGCGCGCTCAAAACGGAGATGAGATATCCGACGAAGAATACACCGATATCATCAAAAACGCTTATACGGCAGTTCTTCTTGTAACAGAACCGGAAGGCGGAGAGCCGCAGGTATTCTATGAGGTAAAGGGAGGGTTATGCGATAATCGTCCTATTGAGATACGGGATAACAGGCTTGTATGGACGGTTGAGAGCATCGCAAACGCTCACTTCACTCCGCTGCTCAATTCGAGAGTGCAGGAGTGGACGGTAACGCTCGTTGAATACCATTTCGACGCGAACGGGACCCTTGTCGATACGGTCGATACCGGCGACTCGTCGGTCGAGTGGCGCTGAATAAATAAAGATAAAACGGTGCGGGAGAATGCTCCCGCACCGTTTTAATATGTGATGATCCTATGCCTGTTTATTCCGCTACCTCGAGCGCGAGCTCCATCATCTGAGTAAAGCTCGACTGCCTCTCCTCGGCGGTCGTATCGGGTTCCTTACCGACTATGCTGTCGGAGATCGTGCAGATGC